>NZ_QSFE01000020.1:24954-35538 GCF_003467145.1 Collinsella sp. AM44-11 | reverse complement strand
AGTCGCTATTTAGGGCGTCCAAGATTTGGGACGCAGTTCAAATTTGCTACACCGGGCTTATAAATACAGCCGATCAAAACGCAATGACTTCAACTGCACCAAGATATAGAAACTCGGTACTACCGCTAGTCAACGATCCAAGCCGTATTCTATTCTAATGGCGTATTTAATACCCAGCCCCACTGAGGCGTAGCGGTTGTGTGGTAGTAGCTCAACCACCAAGCAAGCGATGTCGTCCTGATGTAGCCCACGTTATCCATAACCATACCGTTACCAATATAAATAGCAATATGCCCCCATCGAGCCCCCGCACTTGTATGCGTGTGCGTAGGAACAGCAACTATCATTCCAACCTTAAGTTGAGAGATGTCACGGCTGTGGCACCAGTTCCAAAACATGTCACATGCGTCTCCATTAGGGTAAGATCCGAGCACGGGGTAAAACACATGGCTAACCCACTCCGAGCACAGACCCGCCCCGGGGGAAGGAACGCTATAGCATCGACTGACAATCTGAGACTGTAATGAGGTGGTTGCCGTACGTTCGGGTTCCACCCAGGCACCGGAAGCGTTAAAGAAATACTCAGTGTCTCCGATTCTATTCCAGCCAGTCACCATTTGACCGGAAGACATAAGGTAATACCACGCTCCGTCATCATCGAGGAACCAGCCAGTATTCATGGCACCGGATTCGTTGTCTAGGTGATACCACCTACCGTCAATGGATAGCCAACCGTGCTGCAGCACTCCGTCTGAGTCTGTGTAAAACCACGTCCGAGCAGCCGAAGACCAGTACCAGCCTGCAGAGGCATTGCCTTCATCATCCCTAAGCCTAATCGCACCCTCGCGGTCCCTGACACCCGACAGCGCAATTGCACCACTGTCAGACGCATAATAGGCAATTTCATCTTGCGAAAAAACCCAAGCGTTGCGCTTTAAAGCGCCACCACTATCTGGATCCAAATAATAACGGGTGCCATTTACGGTCTGAAATCCCTCAAGCATGGCACCATTATTATTTGAATCAAGCAAATACCAGTTAGAGCCATAGTAAAACCAACCGGTACGAATCAATCCCGAAGCACTGGCGCAATACCACGTCTGATTGTCAATAAACCAACCAGAATCCATAGAGCCTAATTCGGAAAAGTGATAAAGAGTGCCGCTAATGGATTTAAAACCCTTAGCCATAGATCCGGAAGGTTCAAGCCAGTACCAGATATTACCAAAATGCAGCCAGCCAGTCAGCATGGCGCCTGAACCGTCCAAGTAATACCAGCTGTCATCAATTAAATTCCAGCCAGTCTTCATCAGTCCTGATGTCTGGTCTAAATAGTACCAATGTCCGCTAGTAAAAACCCAGCCCTTCATATGTGCGCAGGATTCAGAAAAATAGTGCCAGCCATCACCCAGACATCTCCAGCCGACTGCAGCATATCCTTCTGAGTCAAAGTAATACTCCGCGCCTCCAATAGTTAGAAAACAGTTAGATGGCCAGCCACCAGCCTGATATTGCCACCACCATTTACCATTTTGGAAAACCCAAGCGCCAGGAAGAGCAATGTCATTATCAGAAGAACGGACGATTTGGAACGATAACTGAGTGGATACGCCCGCATAGTCTCCTAAACCGTTGACACTTATTAAGGCACAACCAGGTGCAATATTATTCGAATAAGAGACTTCGAAATCGAGTCCACTCACCAGTGCGGACCCATTCGTAGCTAAAACCGAAACCTCTGGTGTAATGGCGCCGCCGGTACATTCATATGTCGACGAGTCGATGGAAGCCTTAAAACTAACTGAATCTGAGGGTAACGAATCGTTATCCGATGAATCAAATGTCTTCTGCCCGACTTGGACCAAAGAGTCATTAGCAGCTTCAGCCGCGCAATCTTCAGATAACGAATAAGCGCTACTGGGGCATAACAGAGAAATAAAGCAAATAGATATCAGGGCGACCGCACTGATAAAACTCAAAAATCGATTTCTCATAATCCCACTCTTCCTATCGAATCAAATAGACTTTCGAATAACCAGGCGAAGTTAGCCCTGAGATACGATTTCCAAAGCCATCACTATGCCAAAATAAATTCTCACTCGAAGTGTTGCCCCAGAAAAACCCGATATGGCAATCGTCAACATAAGGATTATATGGGTTGAAAAAGACTAAGTCTCCCTTTCGAGCCAGCCCACTACGGAGGAGCTCCTCAACAGAGTTAAACGAGGTGATATTCGCATGCGAGTCGATTGCATACCCATACCATCGATAAGCATTTAAATAACTCCCTCTACCTGGGCCCCCACTCCAGGGAGAATGATTCTGCTCGATTGCAATTGGAGAGAGATCACCGCCGACGCTCCTATAAGCGTGAGAAACAAAGCCGCCGCAATTCATGCCGGTCAAACCATCCCAACGAGGAGATCCATTTGGAAACATGCACGTGTCGATATTCAGTCGCGAATCGTAACGCGTACCGCGATAGTAGCCATCATCCTCATGACTCGTAAGCCACCGCAGAAGATCCCTTCTGCTTACACCTAATACAGAACCTGAAGGATTGACCCAAACGCCACTTTTTGAAAAATAAGCCTCTGCCCCATCAACGACAAGCCAGCCATTCTCAAACATGGCACCAGAGTCCTGAAGCCAATACCATGCTCCTGATTGGTACAGCCAGCCCCTTTTCATCCTAAAAGACGAAGGATCTAGCCAATACCAAGATCCGTCAACAAGCCGCCAACCAGTGGCAAGTACGCCTTTGTCGTCAGCGAAATAACTATCGGAAGAGATATCAGTTTTATCATTCGAGTTGATTGGACAGGAGATCCAGCCTGAATGCGTATTAATCTCCCCGTTCAAATCGACAAAGAATATAGAATCTCCGATACGAACCGGGCCGGGCAAAGAGCCAGCATGCGCCAACATTGGCGCACCGCTTAAAGACTGCGAAAAGGTCTCAGACAAAACGCCAGATGCAGAGGCCCAAGCACACCCCGTTTCAAAGAGCACCCAATCCGATATTGCTATAGCACCAGAATTCAAAGCGAAGTAGCGTTTTTCACCAACATCAAATAATCCGGTCTTCATCTCACATGAAGCACTGTCAAAGTAATACCATTTACCGCCAATTTGCAGCCATTTGTCACGCAACAGCGCTCCGCCGTCGCCTGCGTAATACCAATGATCGCCTACGAAAGCCCACCCAGAAATCATTCCCCCAGAGCTTCCGCATACATATGCATGTCCATTATCATTGACAAGGCCAGTTGCCATTGCTCGCGTGACCGGATCAAGGTAATACCATGTGTTTCCTTGCCTTAACCAGCCAGCATGCAGGGCGCCACTGGCGTCGGCAAAATACCATTTTCCATCAAAAGAAACCCATCGACTAGCGGCCATAGAACCATAGGCGTCGAATATGTATTGATTGGAACCGCAAACGAATAGTCCCGTTGCCATAGCCCCACTTATTTCATCGAGCCAATACCAATTCCCGCAGCTATAAAGCCATCCTCTTCGCATCGCGCCAGACGGATTTAAGTAATACCAAGCATCTTCCACCTTAACCCAGCCGGTTACCATTGCACCGGATGCACCCGCGTAATACCAAACGCCAGAGTCATTAATCCATCCTACTTGCATAACCCCATTCGCATCGAGATAGTACCAGGTGCCGGAAATCATCTGCCAGCCGATAAGGAGGCAACCAGTGGGAGAAGCATAGCCCCAAGTATTTGAGACCGAATCATAAAACCATCCACTATGTTGCATTTTCCCATCATTACGACCGCCAGGAGAACCCAAAAAATACCATTGTCCATCAACCTGAACTCGTCCTGACGCCATTACGTGTTGGGAATCGAAATAGTACCAATCTCCAGCCAAATAACGCCAACCAGTAGCCGCGGCCCCATCAGACTCAAAATAATACCAGCCTGTGGAATTATCAAAATACCAGCAACTCGTTGCCATCGCTCCGGTCTCGGGGCTGTAGTACTTTAGATCGCCATTCTCGCTGCAAACAAAACCATCACGAACTCCGGGAGACTCTGCAGCGGCATCAGAGTCAATCGCGAACGATTGAGTTGGCAAAGGCGCAAAATAAGTGAAAAGAAGTAACAGCGGAATAAATGCCAAGCTTTTAATTGACCCTGACTTGATTTGCACGACATGCTCTTTCTAATTAATGTGTGTCACTGAACATAATGATAGTTAAAAGTATTTAATTTGCCACAGTAAGGTAGCAAAACAAGTATTTGATTGAGAGCGCATATAAATGTGAGTTTAAACAGAATGCCTGACGTCAAAAAGCAGCAACATATGCTCCAGTGGAAGCAAACAGTACCATGCGTGACTTCTAAAACGCAGAACACTCTGAGTTGAAATACAGCCCCATCCCCATTAATCTACAAGTTTCCGACTGGAAGTCTGATGAGAACGATCTTGAAAAAGAGAGCTGCTCGCGGGATATCAGCTTGGATGAATGGCCCGAGGATATCTGCGACGACAATGATTTACGATCCTTGATATACGATGGCAAATGGACGGATGAAGGTGATTCCCACTCATTCGAAACTGGTATGAGCCCCGCCTTCATTACGACTTCCTGATTACGTACGCCAGCCCAATGTCACACCCACAACGTACGATTGACGCAAAGAACCATGGCAATGGCAGCGCCATAAGAAACGGCATCGTTTGCCAAGGAATAAACCAATCAACCGCGTGAATAGCAAAGATGGCAAGGCTTGCCTGTCCGCAGAACACAAGCCCTCGCTCCAGCACCCCTAGCACGGGCGCATTCTTTAGCTTCTCCAACGCCATCGAAACCCAGCATACGCAGTAGCTACCAGCAAAAGCGGCAACCGTGGCACCAACGAATCCATCGACACGCCGGCTCGAAAGCTCAAGTCCGCTTAGGGCTGCAAAGATAAGCCACACAACGCCCGCCCCAATAAACAGCAGGGGCTTCTGCACGCACGGTTCCAGGCTCAGCTGACGTGCCGTGTAGCCGGCCCACATAAGCAAACCAACATAGCAGCTCAAGTCAAAATCAAACGGCAGGAAGATACTCAAAAAGCGAGATACACCCAAACCGCAGAAGGCCATCGCAGCGCAAGCCACGCCCTGACAGACTACGCCCAAATCAAATCGGTCAAACAATAGCATTGCAGCATTAAACAGTAAGCGCGAGGTAAACAACGCGGCCAAAAACCACGCCATGCCAACAGCAGCAATACCAAACCCGGGAACATCGACACCCGAAGCAAACACAAGCGTCTTAAGCCCCGCAACCAGCGTACCGCTCGTAAAAGGAACACCGCTCATCAAGAACGTCGGCACCTGCCACGCCAGTGCAAGAACCACATACGGCACCAGCAGGCGGGACACCGAACCACTCAGCAGCTCACGCCACGGCTTCGGCCTAAACGTATACCCGGCAAGAATAAAGAACACTGGCATGTGAAACGAGAAGATTGCGTGTCGCAAGGGAGAGGGATTTGGGACGGTGTGCCCCACAATGACCAGAATAATTGCAATCCCCTTTGCAATATCTATCCAGTCGAGCCTTTTGCTTACCATGGCAAACCCTTCAAAACCGCAGTACACAAGATGAAAAAAGCCCAGACCACCAAGCGGTCTGGGCTTAATAAACGATGGTGCTCCATGGCGGATTCGAACCGTCGACCTTGGGATTAGAAGTCCCCTGCTCTATCCAGCTGAGCTAATGGAGCAAATAACCGCACGCCCAAGCAGGCGCAAGCCTGTCAGGCGCAAATAATTATAACCTAGTTGAACTGCTCGCGGTACGCCTTGCAGACCTCATCGACCGGGCCGTCCATGCGAAGGTCGCCCTTCTCGATCCAAACGGCACGCTGGCAGATGCGCTCAACCTGCTCCATGGAGTGCGAAACGAACAGAACCGTCACGTCACCGCTCTGGATAAAGTGCTGGATGCGGGCCTCGCACTTCTGCTGGAAGAACACGTCACCGACGGACAGCGTCTCGTCAACGATCAGAATATCGGGCTCGGTAATCGTCGCGATTGCAAAGGCGATACGCGCCACCATGCCCGAGGAGAAGTTCTTGAGCGGCATATCGACAAAGTCTTTAAGCTCGGCGAACTCAATAATGTCATCAAAGCTCGCATCGATAAATTCCTTGGTGTAACCAAGCAGCGCACCGTTAAGGTAGATGTTCTCGCGCGCCGTAAGCTCGGGGTCAAAACCGGCGCCCAGCTCGATAAGCGGGGCAATGTTGCCGTGAACCTTAACCTCGCCCTCACTCGGCTCCAGAACACCAGCGATGATTTTGAGCATCGTAGACTTACCGGATCCGTTGGTACCAACCAGACCGACGACCTCACCGCGATGCACGTCAAAGGAGATGTGCTTAAGAGCACGGAACTCCTCAAAAAACAACTCGTGCTTGGCAAGCTTAATAAAGTATTCCTTAAGGTTCGTCAAAGACTCAGACGCCATGTTGAAAATCATGGTGACGTCTTTAACCTCAACAGCAAGAGGCTGCTTGCTGTAATCAACCGTAGTCGCAGACATAACAGCGCTCCTTAAATGTAGAGAATAAACTTGTGCTCGGTCTTGTGGAAGACGGCGTAGCCAACGACCAGAGCGATAACTGCCCAGATAACGCAAAGCCCCAGCGTAAGCATAGAAGGCACGGTATTGAACAGGAAAATATCGCGCATAAACTGCAGGTAGTTGTACATGGGGTTCACAACGACCAGAACCTGAATCCAATGCGCCATCTGGCTAATGTAATCGGTGGTCCAAAAAATAGGCGTCAGGTACATCCACGCAGTGATAACGACGGTCCACAGGTGCATAACATCACGGAAAAATACGGCAAGCGCCGAGAGCATCATGCCCAAGCCCATGCAAAAGCACATGAGCAAAAACAGGCAAACCGGCAGCAAGATTAAATGCCAGGTAGGAAGAACATGGAACCACAGCATAACCAGCGCGACGGCAACCAGAGAGAAAGCAAAGTTAACGAGCGAGAACAGCACCTTCTGAACCGGGAACACCCAGCGGTGCACCTTAACCTTTTTAAGCAAGGACGACGCCGCGATGATGGACATGAGTGCCTGGTTCGTCGACTCGGACATAACCGAGAACGTAATGTTGCCGACAATCAGGTACAGCGGATACATCTCGGGCGTTATGGAACCATTGCGGCTCTGACCAAAAATGGTCGAGAACACAATGGACATGACGACCATCATAAGAAGTGGATTGAGTACCGACCACGCAACACCCAAAACGCTGCGACGATACTTAATCTTAAAATCCTTAGTGACAAGCTGCCTCAGGATGTATTTGTCTTTTTCGAAATCATTTTTAGCGTGAGAGGCCGGCTTAGCCACCGCTTTCTGACTATCTACGCTGTCAGTCACGGACCATCTCCTTGTCTCGTAATTCATAACAGTGGAAAGTATAGCCTTCAAAGACGGCAACTAACCCAGCGATGCAAATCTGGAAAAGTACCCCATAGCAAATACAGGCGCCAGCCGACAGGTATACTAGCAACCTACAATAACTAATGGGGGCAAACATTTTGGACTATAAAGACACAGCAGTCATCATTCCCTGCTACAACGAGGCGGTCACCATCGGAAAAGTCATCGACGACTTTCGCCGCGAGCTTCCGCAGGCGACAGTCTATGTATACGATAACAACTCGTCGGACGAAACTTCCCGTATCGCAACAGAACATGGCGCAACCGTGCGCTTTGAGCCACGTCAGGGAAAAGGCAACGTCTGCCGTCAGATGTTCCGCGATATCGATGCCGATTGCTACCTGATGGTCGACGGCGACGACACCTACCCTGCCGAAGCAGCAAAAGCCCTTTGCGAGCCCATCCTTAATGGAACGGCCGACATGACGGTCGGAGACCGCCTTTCCAATGGAACCTATACCGAGGAGAACAAGCGTGCCTTCCATGGTTTTGGCAACAACCTAGTTCGCGTCATGATTAAGTGGATCTATGGCTACAGTTTCGACGACGTTATGACGGGCTATCGTGCCATGAGCCGTCCCTTTGTCAAAACGTTCCCCGTGCTCTCCGAGGGCTTTCAGATCGAAACTGAACTCTCCATCCACGCCGTCGACCACCGCTGGCGAATCAAGGATGTGCCTATTGAGTACCGCGATCGCCCCGAAGGATCCGAATCTAAGCTCAATACCGTCAGCGACGGCATCAAGGTCGTCGCCATGATTGGCACGCTGTTCAAGGACTACCGCCCGCTGAAGTTCTTCGGCCTCGTCGCGCTTCTGTTTGCGTTGATCGGCCTCGCCCTGGGTATGCCCATCGTTGTCGAGTATTTCCAGACCGGCCTCGTCCCGCGCTTCCCCACCGCCATGCTCGCCGCGTCGTTTATGTTCCTGTGCGGTCTGAGCCTTGCGACCGGATTCATCCTCGATTCCGTGGCAAAGGTCGAAAAAAAGCAGTGGGAGGTCAACGTGTACAGCAAATACGCCTACGACGACCGACCCTGCCACCCTACTTCCAAGCCAAGCGAGAGGTAGATCTTCCGCAAAATACTATTGGCACCACTGCGCAAATAGCCACCAACAAGAAAAGCCGCCGTTAAAGAACGGCGGCTTTTTCTCTCGAAAAGTTGATATCGGCTAGAGCGTCTTGAGGTACTCCCCCAGCTCTTCCTCCCAGTCGGGCATGTGGAACCCGACTGACTCGAGCCTGGACAGGTCGAGCGCGGAGTGGACCGGGCGCGGGGCGACGGGGCCCTCGGCGCCGGCGTAGTAGTCTGCGGTGCTGACGGGGACCACTTTCCCCCCGTTGCCGTTGGCGGCCTCGAAGACGGCGCGGGCGATGTCCGCCCAGGACTTCACGGCACCGGAGCCGGTGCAGTCGTAGGTGCCGTAGGGGGCCTTCGCGTCCAGCACGTGGAAGATGGCCCCGGCCATGTCGCGCGTGAAGGTCAGGCGGCCCAGCTGGTCGTCCACGACGGTGACCTGCTCGAGCCCGTCCTCGGGGTCGGCTACGCGGTCGGAGAGGCCCTTCATGGTCTTGACAAAGTTGTGCCCCTCGCCGATGACCCAGCTGGAGCGCATGATGTAGTGGCGCGGGCACCCCGCCACGGCGATGTCGCCGGCGGCCTTGGTCTGGCCGTAGACGGACAGCGGGGAGAACGGCTCGTCCTCCGTGTGGACCTCGGCGGTTCCGTCGAAGACGTAGTCGGAGGACACGTGGACGAGCGTGATGCCGTGCCCGGCGCAGGTGCGGGCGAGAAGGGCGGGGCCGGTCGCGTTGGCCTTCCAGGCGGTCACGCGGCCCTCGGGGGTCTCCGCCCTGTCGACCGCGGTGTAGGCGCCGCAGTTGATGACGGTGCCGTAGAGCGACCAGTCGTATCTGGAGTAGGCCTCCGGGTCGGACATGTCGAAGGTGTCGATGTCGCAGAAGTCGAAGTCCTTGACGACGCCGCGCTCCTCGGCGAGCTTGCGGACCGCGCGGCCCAGCTGGCCGTTGCAGCCGGTGACGAGGGTGCGCCTGGGCGCCATGGGCACGACGTCCTTCAGCATCGGGTGGTTGAGGTCGGCCTCGGAGACGGTGGCCCGGTCCAGCGGGATCGGCCACTCGATGGCGAGCTCCGGGTCGGCGAGATTCACGAAGGTGTAGGTCTTCTTGAGCTCCAGCGACCAGTGGGCGTCCACCAGGTAGGTGTAGGCGGTGCCGTCCTCCAGGGCCTGGAAGGAGTTGCCCACGCCGCGCGGGACGTAGATGGCCTTCGACGGGTCGAGCGTGCAGGTGAACACCTTCCCGTAGGTGGCGCTGCCCTCGCGCAGGTCCACCCAGGCGCCGAAGACGCTGCCGCGGGCCACGGAGATGAACTTGTCCCAGGGCTCGGCGTGAATGCCGCGGGTGACGCCGCGGCTGTCGTTGTAGGAGATGTTGTTCTGGACGACGCGGAGGTCGGGGACGCCCAGGGCGGTCATCTTGGCGCGCTGCCAGTTCTCCTTGAACCAGCCGCGCGAGTCGCCGTGGACGGCCAGGTCGACGACCTTCAGGCCCTCGATGCCGGTCTCGGTGACGGAGAGGTCCTTCTCGAATGCGATGTCAGCCATGTGGGAAAAGCTCCTATCGAAGAGGTTGGATAACCGGGGGCGCCCGCGCGGGGACGCAGGATCATCCCCATGCCCTGCGGCCCCGCGCGGGCGCCCCGCGGTGCGGGATGCCGGGATGCGGCCTACTGCCCCTGGGCGCGGTAGCGCGCCTCGGTGGCCTCCTTGGCCGGGCGCCACCAGGACTCGTTCTCGACGTACCAGTCGATGGTCTGCTTCAGGCCCTCGGCGAAGTCGGTGTGCGCCGGCCTCCAGCCCAGCTCGCGCTGGAGCTTGGTGGAGTCGATGGCGTAGCGGCGGTCGTGGCCGGGGCGGTCGGCGACCCAGTCGAAGTCCTCGGGGTCGCGGCCCATGGCCTCCAGAATCATGCGCAGCACGGTGATGTTGTTCTTCTCCCCGTCCGCGCCGATGAGGTAGGTCTCCCCCGTGCGGCCCTTGGTGAGGATGTCCCAGACGGCCGAGGAGTGGTCCTCGGTGTGG
>NZ_QSFE01000020.1:0-24944 GCF_003467145.1 Collinsella sp. AM44-11 | reverse complement strand
CGGCCGAGGAGTGGTCCTCGGTGTGGATCCAGTCGCGGACGTTCTCGCCGCGGCCGTAGAGCTTGGGGCGCACGCCGTCGATGATGTTCGTGATCTGGCGCGGGATGAACTTCTCCACGTGCTGGTAGGGGCCGTAGTTGTTGGAGCAGTTGGAGATCGTGGTGCGAAGCCCGTAGGTGCGGGTCCAGGCGCGCACGAGCATGTCGGAGGACGCCTTGGTCGAGCTGTACGGCGAGCTCGGGTGGTACGGCGTTTCCTCGGTGAACTTGGCCGGGTCGTCGAGCGCCAGGTCGCCGTAGACCTCGTCGGTGGAGACGTGGTGGTAGCGGACGCCGTATTTGCGGACGGCCTCCAGCAGGCGGAAGGTGCCCTCGACGTTGGTGCGCAGGAAGGGCTCGGGGTCGGCGATGGAGTTGTCGTTGTGGCTCTCGGCGGCGTAGTGCACGATGGCGTCGTGGCCCGGTACCAGCCTGTCCAGCAGCTCGGCGTCGCAGATGTCGCCCACGACGAGCTCCACGCGGTCCGCCGGCAGCCCGGCGATGTTCTCTGGGTTGCCGGCGTAGGTCAGCTTGTCCAGGACGGTGACGTGGACGCCCGGGTGGTTGTCGACCACGTAGTGGACGAAGTTGCTGCCGATGAAGCCGCAGCCGCCCGTGACGATGATGTTCTTGGGTTCAAAGATCTCAGACATGAAAATCCAATCTGAAGCAAATACAGCTTCTTAAGTATGCCGCAGGAAGTGACGCCGCGACGCTATTCAACAAAACTATCGGACATTTCGGCATGCGATAAGAGCCATAACCTTCGCTGAATTACCTCCTGTACAAAACGCCTCCGGAATGCAGTCTTTGTCGTAGTGAAAAACCGAATCCCCAGTTATTTCACGTAAGTACTTATAGAAGAAATCCTCCCAGCTTTTAAACTTCTCACTGTTTACAAAGGCTTCTGGGGTTTTCAAAACCGTCTTAACATCAATCCCTGAAATTACGCCGGAGCTCAGCAGAAGCCACTCGAACGACTCGGGAAGACAAACCGTAACAGTATCGCGGTGAATGTCTTGCAGCTTAAGGACGCGGTCGGCATAGCACCCAAATGCCGCTCCGTCCGCGATAACAAACACGCGATCGTCGAGATGCTGATCCAACCAGCCCAAAATCGCGCTGTTCGTCATGGCCGAAGCACAGGTAAGTTCACTGTCAGCGAAATGTCGTTCAAAGAACTGGAAACCAGACTTACTGTCCTCGCATAGAAGGATAGAAAAGTCCTGTTTTGGCGCCGACCGGGAAATAGCATAACGATGATTCCCGCGATCTTGATAAACAGGGACGAAAGAATGGTATTTTCCGCTCGTCTTAATCTTGTAAATCTCATCCACGCTATACGGAAGATTGGGGAAATCAGCCCTTGAGATCAGCACAAAATAATTCGAGGAATACAGCACATGATGGGCAAACTCATCAGAATGAATCTCTTTTAAGCCCTCATCGACAAATACAATCGAGTCATGAACGGACGAAAGCTGGTTTCGCCAATCATAATCGGTCAGGGCGACACAGGGACAATCGCATTGCAAGGAAACACCCGACTGCTCGCCCGTTCGCATGTAGTCTGCGACCATGTCAAACAGTGTCGTCTTACCCGCGCCGCTATCGCCACGCACAATAGTGATGTTCCGCTTGATGGTAAATGTGTACTTGGTTCCCCTGCGGCGGGAAATCTTAACGAGATGCGAACCGTTCATAAGCAGCACCTACAGATACGGAATCGACTCGTGAATCAATTCGGCCATGTTGTGAACGATTCGGCCGCTATTCACGACTTTTATTTTAAAATCCTCGCGACCAAAGTCCATCACATGATAGAGATTCACAACGAGCTTGCGGTCTTTCGCCATGTCGAGAATCCACTTGGCACAGTTATCACCACAGGTAGAAGCGTTAAAAATATGCTTACGATCAAATCTCATAAGCAGCAGCGTTTTCACGCCACCAGAAAGCTGGAGTGGAGAAATGGACCCAAGCACAGGGCTTTCGATGACGTTTTCGGAGACAACATCCGATCGATCGACATCCTTAATTATCGAGACTGCATAGGGATCCGTAATCCAAGAAGACCGGTAAGAGTTTTTGAAATATGTCGCTGTGTTGTAAATCGCTTCTGGCATATCGCCAAAGTAGACGCTTAACACATCCACTCCCAATCATATTGTCTTTATGGTCAACGTAATCATAACGAAAGGGGCCACCAGATAAACGGTGACCCCTAAAAGAAAACAAGCTGGCGCTAGTACTCGCGCGGGCTGTTGACGATCTCGCCGGCGGCGACCTTCTTCAGGTGCTGGCCGTAGACCGACTTGCCGTAGGCCTCGGCAGCCTGCTTGAGCCCCTCGGTGGTGATCCAGCCGTTCTCCCAGGCAATCTCCTCGGGCACGGACACGGGAAGGTCCTGGGAGTGCTCCACGGCGCGGACGAACTCCGCGGCCTCGTGCAGGCTCTCCATGGTGCCGGTGTCCAGCCACGCGTAGCCGCGGCCGAGGGTGACGACGGACAGCGTCCCCTCCTCCAGGTACATCTGGTTGAGCGTGGTGATCTCGAGCTCGCCGCGCGCGGACGGCTTGACCTCGTGGGCCTTGGCGGCCACGTCGCCCGGGTAGAAGTACAGGCCGGTGACGGCGTAGGAGCTCTTGGGGCACTCGGGCTTCTCCTCGATGGAGACGGCACGGCCCTGCGCATCGAATTCCACGACGCCGAAGCGCTCGGGGTCGTCCACGTGGTAGCCGAAGACCGTGGCGCGGCCCGACTCGGCGTTCTGGACGGCGCGCGTCAGGTGGCGCGACAGGCCGTTGCCGTAGAAGATGTTGTCGCCGAGCACCAGGGCGCACGGCTCGCCGGCGATGAACTCCTCGCCGATGGTGAAGGCCTGCGCCAGGCCGTCCGGCGAGGGCTGCTCGGCGTAGGACAGGTTGACGCCGTAGCGCGAGCCGTCCCCGAGCAGGCGCTCGAAGTTGGGCAGGTCGGTCGGCGTGGAGATGACCAGGATGTCCCGGATGCCCGCCAGCATGAGGGTGGACAGCGGGTAGTAGATCATGGGCTTGTCGTAGACCGGCAGCAGCTGCTTGGAGGTCACGAGCGTGAGCGGGTACAGGCGGGTGCCGGACCCGCCGGCGAGGATGATGCCTTTCATAAAAATCCTCTCGATTGACAATCGTTGAGCAAAAGCCGCTGATTACAGATGCATAGTTAATTAAATTATACGCACCGGCAGCAACCTCCCCGTCTTCTTATTTAAATCGGACAGCAGAAACACGCAACTCTTTCTGCATTTCTAGCGAGGCAACAAATGAAAAAGTACAATGAGCAGTGTCCAACAAACGAAAGGCAAACAATGCGAGTCGAGACAACCGGAGTATGCAGAGGAAACTGGAAAATCTACCAGCGGCTTAAGATTGAAGGCATCCATAAAGGCTCCAGCGTAACAGCCCAGGCGGCTACAGACGATAACCGCTGCTTACCTTTATCCCTCCTAAAATTCCGGGACAATAGTTGTGACTCGAACTCATACGTCCTTGTAGCCCCCGATCCCGATGCTCGCACCATCAAAATTGAGTTTAACGAAATCGGCCAAGACGGTCGCACCCTGAGCAGCGACTCCCTTTCGCTAAATTGCAAGAACATCAAATGGGAGTCGCGCCTTAACTACAAAATTAAACCTGACATGTGCAGCAAACTCCGAGACTACGATGACGTTTCAGAGTTTGACATGGCAACGATTGATTTTTGGCAGTGCATCGAAGATTCAAGCGACTATATCCTTAGGTGCACGGTAAGAACACCTTATCGTAGCGACTCCAAAATCAAACTTCGTTGCCTCGATCGAACCCTCAATGAAGTCGATTTGAGCATCGTCAATTTCGGTTCGAATGTAACAAGCGTTGGATTTACGTCCGAGAAAAAACAACTTGAAACGCAGCTCTCGATTCGCATGCCAAAGGCGTTCGATCGTTACTACTTTGTTATTGACGATCAAAATCACCCATCATTCAGTGCATTTGACTGCTTAACGCCCGATAAATTAGGCTTGCTTCTTGAGGAGACCAACTTTCTCTTTACCCATGCGCAGTTTGACCCCGAATACCCCGAATGGTTCACGGAGCATAAGGCAACCATCGGCGCTTTGGAGAAGCAGAGAAAAATCGTCTTCGACTGCGCTCCGAAGTTCAGCATCATTGTCCCTCTTTACAACACGCCCATTTCGTTCTTTAACGATATGGCCGAATCCGTAAAAAACCAGTCTTATGCAAACTGGGAGCTCATCCTAGTTAATGCTAGTCCTGACAATCAGGAACTAAAGGCTCGCGTTGAGCAGGAGACGGCCCACGACAACAGAATTAAATCAATTAACCTTACCGAGAATAAGGGCATTTCCGAAAATACAAACGCCGGCGTTGCCATCGCTTCGGGTGATTTCGTTAGCTTCTTTGACCATGACGATATTCTTGAACCGGACTTGCTGTTCTCATATGCCGAGGCAATTGAAAACAATAATGACGTCGATCTTCTTTATTGTGATGAAGATAAACTCATGCCCGATGGAAAGCTAGCGCAGCCGTTCTTTAAGCCGGATTTCAATATCGATCTGCTCAGAAACAATAACTATATCTGCCATATGCTTACTATCCGTAAGTCTCTGCTTGACACTCTAGAACCGAACACGAAAGAGTTCGATGGAGCACAGGATCATAATCTGACTCTCCGCGCCGTGGAAAAGGCAAGGAAAGTTCATCATGTTGCAAAGGTTCTATATCACTGGCGCCTAAGCGAGACCTCCACCGCAGCAAATGCCGATAGCAAGCCGTATGCCACTATCGCAGGTATCAAAGCGGTCCAGAGTCATTTGGACAGGCTTGGACTCAATGCGAAGGTCGAACAAGCGCGTCGTCCCTTTACATATAAAGTAACCTACGCTGTGCCAGTTTCCCATCCACTCGTGTCGATTATCATTCCGACTAAAGACCACGCCGACATTCTGAACAACTGCATTAAGTCAATTGTTGAGAAATCAACGTACGACAATTACGAGCTTGTCATAATCGAAAACAACAGCACAGAAAAGGCAACATTCGATTACTACGATAAGTTGCAGGCAAAATATCCTGATATCGTTCGTCTTGAAACTTGGGAACACGAATTCAATTTCTCCAAGCTCATGAACTTTGGCGTGGCTCACGCCAAAGGAAACTATCTCTTACTGTTGAATAACGATACTGAGGTAATTACCCCCAATTGGATTGAGACCATGCTTGGCATCTGCTCACGTGAGGATGTTGGCGCAGTTGGTGCAAAACTCTACTATCCCGACGACACCATTCAGCACGCGGGCTTATGCGTCACTGGTGGCGTGGCAGGACATCTTTGCCAAAGCATGCCAAAGGATAACTGGGGCTACTTTGCGCTCAACGATGCGCAACAAGACTTCAGCGCCGTCACTGCAGCTTGCATAATGACCAAGCGTAGCGAATATGAGAAAGTCGGAGGTTTCACCGAAGAGCTTCAAGTTGCATTTAATGATGTTGACTTTTGCTTAAAGCTACGCGAGATCAATGACCTGATCGTATACACGCCCGAAGTTGAGCTCTATCACTACGAGTCGATTTCCAGAGGCGTTGAAAACAATACGGAGAAGCAGATTCGCTTCCACAAAGAGGTCGCATACATGAATTATCGCTGGGCTAAGCATTACGTCGAAGGCGATCCCTATATGAATCCAAACTTTACCGTTGGGGAACCCGCGAATCGTTATTATCATTTATAAGAAGTTGGCGTTTCTTCTCTTATTCAATCAGGACAAATTTACGTGTGCCTAACCTAGATAGGGGAATCGAGGATTAACCCTCGATTCCCCTATTGTGATAAATTGTCCTCCACTCGACAGTCAGAGAGCATCTTATTCCAAAGGTGCATTTAAAACCCAGCCCCACTGAGGCGTAGCGGTAGTGTGGTAGTAGTTCAGCCACCAGGCCAGTGATGTCGTCCTAATGTAACCGATGTTATCCATAACCATACCGTTGCCAACGTAAATAGCAATGTGTCCCCAGCGAGCCCCCGCATTAGTATGCGTATGAGTAGGGACCGCAACAATCATCCCAACCTTAAGCTGCGATATATCTCGACTGTGACACCAATTCCAAAACATGTCGCATGCGTCACCGTTGGGATAAGACCCTAGTACGGGATAAAAAACCTCGCCAACCCACTCCGAGCACAACCCCACTCCAGGAGAAGGAACGTTGTAGCAGCGGCTAACAATTTGAGACTGAAAGGAAGTACAAGCAGAACGCTCGGGCTCTACCCAAGCACCAGCAGCATTAAAAAAAACTCGCCATTATCGATACTGTTCCAGCCGGTTACCATTTGACCTGACGACATAAGGTAATACCATAGCCCGTCATCATCGCGGAACCAGCCTGTATTCATAACGCCAGATTCGTTGTCGAGGTGATACCACCTCTCGCCAATTAATTGCCAACCGCGCTGTAGCACCCCGTCTGGATCTGCGTAAAACCACGTCTGAGCAGCGGAAGACCAATACCAGCCTACTATAGGCTTTCCTTTGGCGTCTTTGAGCTTAATTTCATCCACGCTATCCTTGACGCCTGTCAACACAATTGCACCACTGCTGCACGCATAATATGCATTTCCATCTTGCGTGATGATCCAGGCGTTGCACTCTAATGCCCCGCCACTATCCGAATCCAAATAGTAGCAATTACCATCTACAGACTGAAATCCTTCGAGCATGGCACCATTATTAGAATCAAGCAAATACCAGTTAGAATCAAAGTAAAACCATCCTGTACGGATCGCTCCAGAGGCATTGGCGCAATACCATGTCTCATCGTTAACAAACCAACCAGTGTTCATGGATCCAGATTGAGAGAAATGATACAAACTGCCTTTTACGAGTTTAAAGCCCGTAGCCATTAATCCGGAAGGCTCAAGCCAATACCAGGAATTGCCAAGGAGCAGCCAGCCAGTATGCATAGCGCCCGAACCGTCCAAATAATACCAGTTATGATTGTCTAAAACCCAGCCGGTCTTCATTGAACCTGATGTTTCGTCAAGGAAGAACCAGTGACCGCCGGTGGCAGCCCATCCCTTCAAATGCGCACAGGATTCAGAGAATAAGTGCCATCCATCATTCAGATATTTCCATCCAGTAGCTGCGTAGCCTTCGGAATCAAAATAATATTCCGATCCCCCAATAGTCAGAAAACAGTTTGACGGCCAACCACCGGCCTCATATCTCCACCACCATTTACCGTTTTCGTAGACCCAAGAACCAGGAAGAGCGATTTTGTTATCAGAAGAGCGAACAATCTGGAACGACAACCGGGTCGTAGCACCAGCGTAGTCCCCTATCCCATTTACAGCTATAGCAGCACAGCCAGGTGAAACATTATTCGCATATAAGACTTCATAATCAGTCCCACATGTAAGCATAAAACCGCTATCAGCAAAAACCGACACCCTAGGAGTAATCGCATCGCCAGTGTATTCATAAGTCGACAAATCGATAGACGCTGTGAAGTTAACTGAATCCGAAAGTAACCGATCACTATCCGATGGCTCAACTGGACCCTGTACCGATTGATCTGTAGAAATATCAGCGCCTAGAACCGCACAATCTTCGGGTAGTGAAAAAGCAACCGTGGGGCATAAAAGAGGGGTGAAACAAATTGATGCAAGGTAGACCACACCGATAAAACTCAAATAACGATTTCTCAACATTACACTTTTCCCATAAAATCTAATTGGCCTTTGATAGACCAGGTCTAGTCAACCCTGAGATGAAGTCCCCAACTACAAGACATTACCAAAGCAACTGCGCGCGAGATGAATCTACAGACAGGAGGCAACGCTAATAAAACGAATAAGATATAGGCAGTTCATAACACAGACGCCAGTAGTAACAACGGAAATGGAAGAAGAGTTGAACCTAAATAATCGTGTTCTTAGTCCAAACAACAAAGCTGGTAAAGCCGGAAGAAAATAGCGCCCCTGAACACCCTGTATTACATTTTCATAGTTGAAAGTCCATGCCAACCACATCGATGCAATGGAACCGAGTGCAGCCAAAAGGAAAGCAAAAATGAAAAGAAAGGATACAGGAGTAGCAAGAAACGAAGGCTCATCACTAGAGTCAAGGCAGCAAATAAACCCGAAAAACAAATAAGGAATCATATAGAATGCAGGGAAACGCAAGTTCTCTTGAAGCCATCCAAGGGAATAGCCCAAAGTCGTTTCCCAATAGAAATCACCTAGAGAGTCGAGAGTTCTACAAAAAACAAGGAAACTATTCTTTGGATGCAGCAGAATATCGCCGAGCGAATATAACGGCCCCGCTTCATGACCACGAGAGGAATCTGAAGGCTGAGAAACCAAGCTGCTCATCGATGCCAGGCGTAACGCCAAAACAGAAACCACAACGCAAAAGATCAATAAGAACTTGCCAAAACGCCCGGTTTTCTCATCATGGAATTGCGAAAGAGGGATAAACAAACCAAGTAAGATCAATCCAGAATAGATGACCTTACATGGAGCCAAAAGAATCGAAATTATTAAATATATAATAATTTCTTTATTACCAATCGACCGCTCTTCACCAAAAAACCCGCGCATCAAACAGGCAAATAACAAAAGTGAATAAGCAATGATTCCAGAATCATAGGAATATGAAGCGGCCAAATGAAGCGTCATGGGCAACAATGAAACGAATACAATGACCGATTTGCCTTTAGGTGCAATTCGATATGCCTGGAAAGCACAGAAGCAAAAAACGAGAGCCGAACCAATTCGACCCATATAGAACGCGGGGTAAGCTCCAAGCCCAAAGAGCAGCCCAATCTGCAAGCCAATAATGGAGCCTAGTTTTGCAGTAACATTCTCGCTGCCGAAACTAAAAGAAAATTCACCGAAAGGAATCAGCTGTCCATTTCCAAATAGTGAAAAACCATTAATAATAGAATCAAATGAAGCTGAATTAATTGCATCGCCCGGTTGGCGACTATTGTACAGCGCGTAATCAATATCTCGCACCAGAAAAGCACCGTCTTTAGTCACATGAGCATTAAATGGAAGGCTATCAACCAACCAATAAGTCGAAAAATAATGATGGCCCTCATCGGGCGCGGTGAACGGAGGGAATATAAAACAAAATATGATTAAAAATGATATGAGCAATACCAAGAATACCCACTCACTTTTAAGGCGATCCCTATCACTAGCAAATACGCTGCCGAGTGCGAGAATTATAATTAACGAAATCGCAATTGTAAGCAGAACAAGCAATCTAGGATTATTTAAGTACCAAAATACGGAATAGACTGCAAATAAACCGGCAAAAGCAAGAAAAGCAGGTTTACATCTTACAAAACTCGTCATGCTGGAATCCTTAAATTTCAAAACTCACATAAGCGCAACTAAATACAGTGGTAGCAAGTATATCAACAAGCTAATTATTATCTCAAAGCTTGCGTCGATGATATCAACGCAAGAACAGTGCCGTAGCATCCGACTTCGGAGGCTAATATCCGAATTCAGTCATACACGAAGCGCTCGCCAACTGACTCAGAGGAAACGTTCAACACAGAGACGTTAAAGAGTGTTGCTATTCATGCTGACTGAATATAGTCGATGAATTACTTTCGCAACTTTTTTAGGCCAAAATTTTTCAAGCATAGCAAGGTCTTCGGAGCTCCGTGTATTATCTTGGATCAAAGAAGTCGTCTCAGATTCTTCGTGAATTCGATGATGCATGAGAATCTCGGGAGAATAAACAAAAGAACCTTCAAGTCGAGAAAATCTCTCCCACGCATCCCAGTCTAAGTCACATTTCATCTCGCTCGAGAACAAAGGAGTCTCGAGATTAGGCATGACATACGTGACTGAAGGGCAACAAATAGCAGATCCGAATCGCAGAGCATGGCGCTTATCTTTAATTGAAGACGAGTAGCCCACACGAGCGAACTTTCTTAAAATTGTCCTTTTAACTTTAAGGATCGAGATGTCATCGGCATACTCCCCATTACGAATCTCCCCATAATTAGAGAAGAAGATCAAGGGATGTTTGGAGGCGTTCACAGAACGAAGCATTTCAATTGAATAATTAGGGGAATACAGGTCATCTTGATGAGCAATGGTGACCAATGGAGATTGCGCATGGGAAATTGCACAATTCCAGTCATGTCCAATTCCTGGCATCCCATTGTTGATAAATACAGGCAAATTATAGCTAGAAGCAATCTGCTCAATATATTTATTCGGAGTAGAAGTAGAGATAAGGATCCTACTGGCCTGTTTCTGGTTCATTAAAGACGATATACAGTCGCTCAAATACGGTGATTCGCCATAGGCGCAAACTACGAATGTATGATCATTACACGTAAACATAGAACTATTTATCCCTCAAAATGCTCTCGATATCTTTTTCAAGCAATGCAACTCGTTGAGTTAAGTTCTTAATCGCATCGGCCTGTTTGCTGGCAATTAAACTAAGTGAAAGCATGATTAGGATTACAAAGACAAACCCCAGAACAAATATAAAATTGGAAGGCGTGGCAAACCCCATCGCCGACGATAAAAAGCACAGAGGCTGAGGAAATAGAGCAGACAGGACTAGGACCAGGACCAGCGCCAACCACAATAGAGAATACTTTAGTTGGAGCCTGCCATTCACAATAAGCTTAACTACGTATGCAGCGAGTAAAATACAGGCCGCTGCGACAGAAACGCGAAGGGTTACCGGCACTTTAACACCTCGTTTTTGAACATGCGGAAATAATAATTGCAAGGGTAACTTTGACCATGTAATAGGCACTCGAAAAGCCCGAAATGGATGATGAGCCCCCTTGCCTCTCTTTCATGACAACGGGAAACTCAGATACAGACAGACCGCGAGCAAGCACTGAGACAATAGAATCGGGTTCAGGGTAATCAACTGGATAGTTCTTACAGAAATAGTCAATAGCCTTCGGTCCGCAGACCCTAAATCCAGATGTCGGATCAGCTATGTACTTACCAGTACACATTTTAATCACCCTAGTAAGCCATGAAATACCCACTCGGCGTAAAAACGTAGACTGAAACCCCCCAGTTCGCTCGAGAAACCTGGACCCGATAACCAAGTCATATCCAGCGTCAATCTGCTCAACCATTTGGGAAATATAAGAAGGGTCATGCTGTCCATCGCCATCGACCTGGACGTCAATGTCGTACCCATATTTTTTTGCGTACTTATGGCCGGCTTGCACAGCCCCTCCAATGCCAAGATTCTGCGGTAGATCAAGTACATTGAGATGGTTAGCATGACAAATCTCAAGCGTGTTATCAGTTGAACCATCATTGACCACGACATAATCATATCCTGAATCAATCACGGCTTTAACTGTCGCACAAATTGATTCAGCTTCATTATAAGCAGGCACAATAACTAGCACCCTATAAGGATTGCTCATGAACAACCTTTCAATGATAGCCCGTTATCCTTAGCTAAAAGTAAAGGTAGCACCAACAAGACGAACTACATGTTATGCAAGGAGCTAGCATGATAGGCAACACAGTATCCACAACAGTCCTAGAACATATAAACACTATAGCTGTTAACACCATCGACAATCTGTGGTCGGCGAAGTGACCACTGCGATTGCCGCAAAGTGTCCTGCATCCACCCTCTTGCAAATGCCACGAATCTTATAGAAAAGAACTAGACAGATGATTTGTTTAATCAAATATAGCTAAGTTTCTACTAGCACGGTTCATCGTAAATGACCGTCAGAAAGAATCGAAGCGATTCTTTCGCTTGCATGACCATCACCATAAGGATTGGAAGCGTGACTCATCGCTTCATACTCTGAGACATCCGAGAGCAACCTGCTAAACTCGTTGTAAATTACATCTTCCTCTGTACCAACAAGTTTCAAAGTCCCTGCCTTAACGCCCTCAGGACGCTCAGTAGTGTCACGCATGACAAGAACAGGCTTGCCAAGGCTTGGCGCTTCTTCTTGAATACCGCCTGAGTCAGTGAGTATCAGATAGCTTTTAGCCATAAAGTTATGAAAATCAAATACTTCAAGGGGGTCAATAATATGAAGTCGATCAAATCCATCTAGCTCTTCATGGGCAGCCTTACGAACAAGAGGATTCATATGAATAGGGTATATAGCTTTGGTATCGGGATAATCTTCCATAACGCGACGAATAGCACGGAACATGCGATGCATAGGTTCGCCAAGGTTTTCGCGACGATGTGCGGTGATAAGAATCAAACGAGAACCCTTTGCCCAGTCAAGCTCATGATGTGAATACTCCGGATCCACGGTAGTATGAAGTGCATCAATTCCCGTGTTACCTGTAACCCAAATCTTTTCGGGTCTTTTTCCCTCATCGAGAAGGTTTTGTCTGCTCACCTCGGTTGGTGCGAAATAATATTGACTCACGATGTCAACTGCTTGGCGGTTAAACTCCTCTGGCCAAGGACTGCTGATATCATGTGTGCGTAAACCAGCCTCAACATGACCGACCGGAATTTGCAGATAAAAACAAGCTAAAGCTGCAGCAAAGCTTGTCGTGGTATCTCCATGGACAAGCACGACATCCGGTCTTTCCCCCTCAAGAACCTTCTTAATTTTAAGAAGAATGCTACACGTAACATCGAAAAGAGTCTGACCAGGCTTCATGACTGCTAGGTCAATATCGGGTTCCACATTAAAGACATGCAAAACCTGCTCAAGCATCTCCCGATGCTGACCAGTCACGACAACAACGGTACTGAAATCATCCGGATGAGTTTTGAGCACATTCACAAGTGGGCACATCTTAATTGCTTCCGGACGAGTTCCGAAAACTAGCATTACCTTTTTCATTTCAAGAACCAGCCCCTTTTAAAAACCATTGAAATGCACATAGTCATTATGAACAAATAATAATCATTTAAATAATTCAGAGGAAGAAATCAGGGGAGAGCGATTCGCCCTGAAATCAAATGATGCAATTAAACGAGATCATTAAAATGACGTCTCAATAAGATAGACAATACGACCACCATATATACAAGTCCAAAAAAACAAGATATTAAGCTACACACTGTAACACCATTTAAATTGAATATTTCTACGGAATACTTCATTGAACTTAGTGAAACGATAGACATCAACACGCCGGCAATAAGGGTATGCGAAAAATACCTAAATGAAATCAACAAATCGTTGACAAGCCACATCAGTCCAGTCAAAACAGCAGAAGCTATCATAGGTGGAACTAAATACATGAAAGGTAGTATTTCCTCACCAAATACAAATGAAAATAAGCGATTTCCAAACACCTCAAAACCAATACCGAACACAACGGCAATGATTAACGCACCAAGTAAGCAGGCAAAGCATAGGCGAAAGAAAGAACGCCTGTCTTTATCTGAATAACTTTTTGAGAAATAACCTAGCAGGGGGTTATACAAATATGAGACACTCATTTGAATGATAGCAATAGGAGCCGCAATAGATGAGTAGACCCCAAGAGCAGAATCCCCCAATGCAGAAGATAAATACTGGCGTGGAATTGATGAAGACGCAGAAACCGCTATGCCGGCAACTACAGCCGGCAAGCATGTAATCAATAATCGCCTTGCCTTATTTCGGCTAATTCCAACAACAATGCTTGTTAGGGCGGAAGTTCGTGGCAAATCGTAAAACCATCCAACTAATACGACCGCAATAAACATTGCAAATATAGCTAGCGGCACCGAACGAAAGCAAGATAAAGCAATACAGAAAAAAACTAGAGACAAGGCCCCCTGAAGCGCAAGTGAGACTCCAACATAATCCATCCGAGAAAACTGCTGATCAGCAGCATGAAGGACATCTATCAATTGGTTGGCGCTTTTATATAAGCCATAGAGAAAAATGCAGAACACGGAAGCAGGGCGACAAGTAAATAGCGAATAAGCAAAAGTCAAAACAAGTGATAAAAGTATGGTTAGTAATCTAAAGGAAAGATACTCCCCTACCGTGTTTTCCCCATTAACATCTGAAACTTGATATGTATACATCCTATATTGAGCTATTGGGAAAAAAATGCCATAGACAGACATCGCAAGCGAGTATAAGCCAGCATCAGAAAAACCAAAGGATAGGCGAACCACCAGCACGCTTATTAACCATTGGCAAGATAAACCAATAATCGAGCCAATAGAACTCCATAAAATATTAGACTTTATCGAAAGAACCTTATCAGAACCCAACAATTACTCCGTTCTTGAATTAACTGATGCAGTTAATTGATGAGACACCTGTTTATCAGCAGGAGGAATGATCATATAGTCGCCATAAAGTTGAGTAAGCATCTCATCATAATGAGTTGGGATTTTAAATTGATGACCCTCAAATTCTGCATCCATTACATCCGTAAAATAACTATTTGGAAAAGCCTCCCTGAGACCAAACCCCCATCCGATTTGTCCCGCTCTCTTTGTTTCGCCAATATCATATTTTCTTGAAAGTTTATGTAAACGTTCGGAAGCCCATTTCTCTATAGGCAGTATTAGAGAAATGGGATAAAAGATAGCCATGAGAATTTTCATGCTAGTCGGATGAGGATAATGGAAGTTGAGCCTTGATACAATACAAATCAAATCAAGCAATTTCACTTCATAAAACATAATAGTGGCCTTCAGATTTGAATCGGATATACCGTCAATTGGGAACACATCTATCCAAAGCCATTCTGGAACTGAGGGGCGATCCCTCTCTGTCTGAACGGAGATCTTAGGATTAATTACTTTTGCGAATGAAGGTAAATACCCATCAATCTCCGTAGCCTGAACGCGAAGCCACGGAGAAAACCTACCGCTTTGAACGAGGCTTAGAAACCTATCGTAATCCTTCCGGGGCATGACAACATCTATATCATCATCCCAGGGAATAAAACCCTTATGACGTACGGCACCGATTAGAGTTCCATACGACAGTGAATAGCACAAATTATATTTCTCACAAAAATCGTGAAATTCCACCAAGATTTTCAGTTCTTCGTGTTTCACCGCATCAAAAGAAAGAATTTCATTCGTCATTAAAAAACCAAGCCTTAAGAAATGAACGAAGTATATCTATCCGAATAGTTCTGATTGTCATCATATGCATCGGTTAACAATTTCTCGCAACCCTTAATAAAACTATTCGAATCTAGACCGGTATAGTATTCGAACAATAAATCGGGCCAATTAACATTTGTATTATCTAAATCAAGTGTAAAACCAATACCGTAATCACTTGCCATTGTTTCCATTGCGGTATTCGGGCAAACAAGAATTGGCATATGAAGCTGGGCAGCTATATACATTTTGTTAGAAATAGCGTAATCGAGAAATGGGTCCCCATTGCCGTACAGATTGTGGATTATGTTGACTCCTGTATATAAAGAGTACATTTCTTCAGGTGCAAACCTCCCTAACAGTTGGACGTTTTCTACGTGATTATTTCTACAATAATCTTTTAGCTTTTCAGATCCAGCTCCTGCAAAAATCAAACGGAAACGTGAATCATTTTTAAATATATTAATCAACTTAACATGTTGCTCAATATACTGGCCAACACTACCAATGAATGCAATCACGATCGGTAAAGATGGATTGCCATTTAGACTATTCACGCATGAACTAGCATCAAGATCAGAGGATGACGGTCGCTGCAGATTGTGAACATAACTGTATTCAGAAGGGGTGAGAAAAGCGGCATAAAAACGTGATGAAAGCACCACGATCCCAGCAAAGGACACTATAGCGCGAGACATGAGGCCCAGAATCGGATTAAACTCTCCTCCGTAATCTCGCACATCCATTACATAGCGTTTGCGATACTTAACAAGCAGTGCAGGAAACGCAAAATAACCAGCAATAGTATTAAGTAGAACTATGTGATCAAAATCACTATTTAATAGCTGTTTATTTACAAACAACATATAGGCAAAATAACTGTAAAGCCTGCGTAATAAACCAGTATCTGGGCAGGGCTTAGCATATTCAATACCCTTAATCGACCCTAGCGTCTCTTCCACGCCATCCCTATTCCAGTAAACAAGGTATTTTTCCCCGGGAGTATTATCGACATAAAAGTTGAACAAATAAGGACATAGATACGCATTACCACTAAGAACAAAACAGGTTTTTTTCATCTCTTGAATTACTCCAATGCCCAAACTAATTAATCCACTAAGTAGATATCTTTGATGAGTCGTCCATTCATAAAACCAGTACGAAACTTGATCCTCTTACAAAAGACATGCGACTTATTCTTCCATTGAATATATTGATGCAAAAATCTCTTAATACGTAACAACCTTCGTTCCATAAGGAATATTATCGTAAATCCATTTTGCGTTCTGGATCTCAAGACGCACACATCCGGCAGAAGATGGGACCCCCATCGTGGGGTCCATCACGCGATTGCTGTTGACATAGTAGGGCGAAGAATGGAATAGATAATCACCATAAAACTGCGTGTAGTAATAGCAAGTATATCCATGCCCAAAGGAGTATCCCTTTCCGTAGACTTGGTACTCCCCTATCACCGTAGGCGTGCTAGCTTTTCCCGTCGAGCATACATATCGACGGTTTAAGGACCAGTTATTCCAGGATCCAGTGTAAATACTCGTAACGCAACGTGATGTATCGACAAGTATCAGCCAATTTGTATTGCTTGAATAACTTTGAGCCTTAGCATCCATATAGTCTGACACCCACGCGCCGTTGGCCATGAAGTAATTCCAGGATCCGTCCACAACGCGCCAGCCAGTAGCCATGGCGCCACTAGCGTCAAGCCAATACCAGGTACCCCCCAGGTTAAGCCACCCTGTTTGCATATAACCAGACGAATTCAAGTAATACCAAGATCCGTTAACGGCAACCCAGCCGGTTTTCATAACGTAGGCAGATGGGTCCAAATAGAACCAGGAGCCATCCTTGTACAGCCAGCCAGATCGTGCATAGCCAGCGGTCTCATCAAAGAAGTACCATTTTCCGTTAACGTTCTTCCATCCAGCGCAGGGGGAGCCATCGGTTGGATCAGCATAGAACTTGCACCCTCCAAGCGTCACAAACCCGTGAGCTTCGGCTAATTCGCCATCACCGTTTGTTGTAAATAGCTTTCCACTACGCAACGCTCCACACAATGAGCAATCAGAACCAGCAAAAGCCTTAGACGGCTCATCCTGGACCGAGTCCTGGACATCTACCCATTCACGACAAGCAACAGCGCCTGAAGCTTTTGCATAATAGCTTTTCCCATTTACAGAAAAATGACCTAGCAGCATTTTACCGTCGGCGGCAGGATCGAGATAATAGTATTGGCTATTGTCCTTCAGCCATCCCGTCTTTACAATGCCCGACGTATGAGAAGGCTCAGCGTAATACCAGTCTCCATTGCTCATAAACCAGCCGAGTGACAGCGCTCCCGTTGAAGAAAAATGATATTGATTGGATCCGATGACAAAAAAGCCGGTAGCCATTCTATTGTCATTTGCGACATCGAGCCAATACCAAACGCCATTCACCAAACGCCAGCCCGATGCAAGTGCGCCGGAACCGTCAGCGTAATACCAGTCCGTCCCATCAAACGCCCAACCAACAGCCATTGCGCCGGAATCCGATAAATAGTAACGAGACGAACCGACAGAAACGATTCCTCTAGACATAACACCATCATTGGCGGGATCAAGCCAATACCAGTTATTGCCAGTTTGAAGCCAGCCGGTTAAGACTTCACCATTGCTACCCCAATACCATAAACCGTTATCAAGGCACCATCCATTAATCAGTCCATAGGTTCCAAGAAGATAAGGGTGCCCATCAATAACACGTCGACCAGTAGCCATAGAACAACTGTTAAGGGAGTCAAACCAGTACCATTGGTCTCCAATAAACTGCCAGCCACTTGCCAAAGCGCCTGACGGACCCGCGTAATACCACTTATTTTCAGTAAAAATCCAGCCGCAGCTCATTGCGCCGTCACGAGCGGGGTCCAAGTAGTACAGCGAGTCGTCAATATTCTGCATTCCGGTCAAACGACAGCCATCTAGATAGTAATACCAGGACAAACCGTTCAATTGCCATCCAGATAGTTGTTCTGCAGTCGACGGGTCATGGCTTTCGACAACCTGTAGGCTCGAATCTTCCGTTGTTTTGCCGGCACAATCGCTGGAGTCTTGAGAGCAACCGCCACCGACCAATGCTCCCGGCCCTCCTGTCGAGTCGCGCTCTACGACACCGTTATCCGCTCCCTCTTCCACGGCATAAGCAGTGCAAGAAAATGCGGGGGCTGTAACTGAGAGTAAGGCGGAAAATAGCATCAAGCCAATTACTCGCCAGCAAATTCGATGATCAATCCGAGCATTCATTTCAGGCCCCCAACCGGTACAGACTGTCTTGCAGGGAATCTATTAAATAAACGGACGAGCTGCGCCGATTACATTTCCCCTTGCGCTAATAGGATGAATTCCGACACCTTGATGAGGCCAGGAATCAATCATCAAGCCGCCGCCAAGTGCAATTGCAATATGACCGCGGTAATAAATCACATCGCCGCGTTGAATCGAGCTCGTGCTCACGGGCATAAAGATATTGCTTCGATACCAATTCATGGAATTATAGGTTTGGCTTGGATCCCAGCGATGGTTATAAGGGTTGTAAACACCCATATCCATGCCAGTAGCATAAAGGCACTGCAAGACAAAACCAGAGCAATCAACAGCTCCACCGGGAGCGGTAGACCAAGGCTCAATATATTGCGTACCGATATACTCATAGGCGCGCTGGATAAAGGCGCTCACGCAATCTTCCCGCGTTGCTTCGACAGAAATGCGAGAAGGGGTCACATAGGTAAAGTATCCGGTGCAATAGCTAGGCAGCCGAACAGTCCAAGAACTGACCTGAGGATACTGGGATGGATTTTGCCAGCCAACTTTGTCGCACTGTCCATCGCTCCAGAAAACTCGACGAACGCCATCGATGGTCCTTGCGCCAGTTGCCATAGCGCCGCTGCCGTCTAACCAATACCACTTACCCGAATCTTTAAGCCAGCCAACATGCATGCTTCCATTGGACTCAAGGTAATACCATGTTCCATTCAGGCATTTCCAACCAGTTGCCATTTTTCCGTCAGCGTTTAGGTAATACCATGCACCGCCAGTAAAAACCCATCCGGTCTTCATCACGCCAGATTCGGCATCAAGCCAATACCAATCGCCGTCAATCTGCAGCCATCCACGATGAATGGCACCCGTTCCGGGCTCAGCGTAAAACCTTAGATTTGCGACATCAACCCAGCCGGAAGCAACCTGCCAACCATCAGCTCCAGCGATTTTTAGGATAGTGCCGTTTTCGCGAATCACATTCTTGCAAAGATATCCATTATCATCGGCGTATCTTTGATCGCCGTCATTAACGGTAACCCAGCTTGAAACCACAAGCCTACCGCTCTGGTTTGCAAAACAATCGTTGCCGCCCACCTCAAATAAGCCCGTTTTCATGAGATGGCTAGCAGGGTCCAGGTAATACCAGCTCGTGCCTTCTTTATACCAGCCAGAAATAAGTGCGCCAGATTGGGAGGCGAAATACCAGCCGTCCTCGACCTGGGTCCAACCAACAGCCATAGCCCCATTAGACTTTAAATAATAAGTTGCATTGCCAAGATCTAAATACCCAACGAACATTTTGCCGTCGGAAGCTGGGTCGAGATAATACCAAGTGCCGTTAACGAGTTTCCAGCCAGTAGCCGCAATACCGTTGGAGCAGTAATACCAATCCGATCCATCCTTGTACCATCCATTTGCAAGGCCATAGTCACCAAAAATGTAGGTACATCCATCAATCTTTTGACGACCCTTGAACATGATGAGCGTCTGTGAGTCAAAATAATAGCGAGCCCCACTTATCGTCTGCCATGACGAAGCAAGGGCACCCGATGAATAAGCCCAGTACCAATTCCCGTCAACGAGAATCCAGCCGGTTTTCATAGCACCAGAGGCATCTAAATAGTATCTCCCGCTCCCGAGGTCGACAAAACCAACCTGCATTACATGGGTGGCAGGATCCAGATAACACCATGTGCCATTTTGGTAAAACCAACCAGCAGCTAAATCGCCTCCAGCATTGGCAAAAAACCATTTTCCATCTGAGTTGCGTAGCCAGCAGTTTTGATATAGCGCGCCAAAAGGCATTGCGGCATTACCGTCATTCGCATAAAACGAAGTAGTTGATCCGCCAGCATCGGTCACATTGAAATAACCTGTCTGCATTGCACCATCATTGGCTGGATCAAGCCAATACCAATATCCCCCGCTTTGCAGCCAGCCAGTTTGATGTTTACCGTTATTTCCGTAATACCAAACTCCAGACGACTCGTCTCGTTGCCAGCCATCTTTTATGACGGAAGAATTATCAGGTTGCAAATCATCGGAAACCACAGAAGAAAAATCCGCTTTTGACTCAATACTCTGAGCCTCAACGGAATCCTGTGCAAACGCGACATTCGCACTCAGGGGCAAGCAGCAAGCAGTGATTAATGACGCAGCAGCACAAACAAGCGTGGCCTTCTTTTCGAATCGATACATAAGCGACCCTCCCAGATATCTCATTTATTTATTTTAATCCACATTCCAGGATTGATTTTCGTTACTGTCTGTTCAGTCTATGTAGATAAATAAATTAAATTGAACATAACGTTCAATCAATCTATTCTTTCCCTTAGCAATGAACATCTTAATTGGAGGCCTGCAGTGGAACTGACCAAGCGTAACTTTACTGTTCTGTACGAATACCTAAAGAACCCATATGCCAGCCAGCGAGAAGTTGCCGAGCGCACTGGCCTCTCACTTGGATCGGTAAACGCAGCAAATAAAGAGCTTACGAATGAGGGCCTTCTCGAATCGGACAGCCTAACCGACAGCGGTTACGAAGCACTTCACCCCTATAAGGTTGAAAACGCAGTGATATTGGCTGCGGGGCTTTCGAGCCGCTTTGCTCCCATTTCGTATGAAAAGCCCAAAGGCCTTTTAAAGGTACGTGGTGAGATTCTCATCGAACGTCAGATTAGGCAGCTGCAAGACGCAGGTATCAGCAATATCACCGTCGTTGTCGGCTATAAAAAAGAATATTTCTTCTATCTCGAAAGCAAGTTCGGCGTCTCGATTGTCGTCAACAACGAATATGCATCCAAAAATAACCACGCATCGCTTATGTGCGTAAAAGAGCGGCTTGGCAACACCTATATTTGCTCAAGCGATGATTACCTTCTAAACAATCCGTTTGAAGCATACGTTTGGAAAGCATTTTATTCTGCTCAATATGCTGAAGGCGCCACCAAAGAATGGTGCATTCAAACCGGAGCAATGGATAGAATCACCGATGTTACGATCGGTGGCTCCGATGCATGGTATATGCTCGGACATGTCTACTTTGATAAAGCCTTCTCGCTTGCATTTAAGCAGATTCTCGAAACGGAATATAACAAGCCCGAAACAACGGACAAGCTTTGGGAAGATCTATATATCGAGCACATCAAGGAGCTCGATATGGTGATCAAGAAGTATCCTGAGGGCGAAATTAACGAATTCGATTCTCTTGATGAGCTGCGTGCCTTTGATCCGCATTTTATCGAAAACGTTGACTCCGATATTTTCGATAACATCGAGCAAGTGCTCGGCTGCTCCAAATCAGAGATTCACGACGTTTATCCCCTTAAACAAGGTCTTACGAACCTATCGTGCCACTTTAGAACTAATGATGGAGAGTACGTTTACCGCCATCCGGGAGTCGGGACCGAACTGCTTATTAACAGAAATGGAGAAGTAGCCGCACTTAAAAAAGCTAAGGAACTTGGCCTTGACGACACGTTCATTCATGAGGACCCAAAGCGCGGTTGGAAAATTTCGAAGTTCGTACCCAACGCAAAGCAGCCTGATCCGCATGATGCTGCCCAAATGAATCGAATGATGCAGATGTGTCGTTCGCTTCACGAGAGCGGTGCAAATGTCGAAACCGAATTTGACTTCTACCTCGAAGCGAAGCGCTACGAGTCACTTCTTCTGGAAAAAGGTCCCATCGACATTCCAGGCTACAGGGAAATGGCCGCCGAAATCGATGAATTGGAGCACTTTGTTCAGGCCGACAATGCGCCAAAATGCCTTTGTCACAATGACTTCTTCTACCTCAATTTTCTTATCGATGAAAACGACAAGTACTATCTCATTGACTGGGAATATGCTGGCATGAGCGATTACGCGAACGATTTTGGAACGTGCAGTGTCTGCTGTGAGCTTTCCGAAGACGAAGTCGACCGCGCGCTTGACGCATATTTTGGGCGCAAGGCAACAAGCAACGAAGTTGCGCATAACTATGCACACATTGCCCTTGCTGGATGGTGCTGGTACCTCTGGTCTCTTCTGAAAGAAGCCGAAGGCGATTTCGTGGGCGAATGGCTCTATATCTACTTCAATTACGGTGCCAAATACCTTGAAAAGGCACTGGAGATCTATCGAAAAGGTGAGTAACGATGCAATTCGGCTTTTTTAGCGGTCTTCTTTGGGGCCTTGATACAGTAATACTTGGAATCGGTTTGGCGCTCGCTCCCTATATTGGATCGGCGGAAGCGCTTGCATGCGCCTCCATTGCGGGATCTTTTCTCCATGATGCCTTCTGTGCGATCTGGCTCTTTGGGTACATGGGAGTTCGAGGCAGATTAAAAGACACGCTCGCTGCACTTAAAACTCGTTCGGGCAAGGTCGTCATCGCCGGCGCACTGCTCGGTGGACCTATCGGAATGACCGGATACGTATTGGCGATTAATAATATCGGAGCAGCCTACACAGCAATTATCTCCGCCTTCTATCCCGCAGTCGGAGCATTCCTTTCGTTCGTGCTGCTGAAGGAGAAAATGGGCAAAGGTCAGATACTTTCCCTTCTCGTTGCTCTTTGCGGCGTAATGACGATGGGCTATCTATCGGCCGGATCGAGCGAGATTGCAAATGCCCCCCTCGGCTTACTCGGCGCAGTGCTTGCCGTTATTGGATGGGGATCCGAAGCGGTGCTGTGCGCATGGGGAATGAAAGATGATGCCGTTGATGACGAAACGGCTTTGCAAATCCGTGAAACTACGAGTGCGCTTGTTTATGGAGTGCTCGTACTCCCCCTCTTCGGAGCATGGCATTTCACGCTGGGTGCTATCCCGAGCATGCCCACATTGATTATTGCACTCGCCGGGCTCGCAGGAACTGCATCCTATCTGTTCTATTACAAGGGCATTGCGGCAATCGGAGCAGCGCGTGCGATGGCTCTGAATATATCCTATTCGGCATGGTCGGTGGTCTTTGGCCTGATCTTGCTTGGAACAATTCCCGACATGGCATCTGTAATCTGCTGCATTGTAATTGTATGCGGAACAGTTTTGGCAGCCAGTAACTGGGACGAACTATTTGGACGTAAGAAGACGGCGTAGCCAGATTAACAATGTAGCAAAAGGGGAGAGCTCGTCGAGCTCTCCCCTTTTAGCATCATGGCTATTCAATTACCACAGCCTGGCTATCCATCTGTTGCCACGTACCGAAGAACACCTGGGCATTTCGCGTAACATTGCCGTTAATCGAATCCGAAAGATAGACAATTCCCTGCTCGTCATCATAGCCTTTAAGGACTACGGCATGATTACCGCCCCACAGGCCATAGGAATGCCCGTTATACCAACGCGCTGCATAACGGCCTCCTGGCCAACTTCCCCACTCGGTATTCCACATCTCAACAGGTTGACCACAGGTCAGTCTGTTCTTAATGGAAGAAATTGACGAAAAAGAGACGTCTTTTGCCTGCTTGCCACTTCCAGCAGCACGCAGAAAGTTATTACCAGCAATAGTAATCGCAGGTGCGACGCATCCCATGAGACCCCCGCTGCTACGCCTTGGGTTGCCATCAAAGGCGGTAACAAAGTTGCCGTTGCTTCCCTTGGGCAAGTAATAATCCGCAATAATCGTCTTACCTAAACCGAAACCATAGTAGTTAAGCAAGTTTGTAAGGGCAACCGACTCACAGCCAGTAGGAAGTTCCGGGTACTGCGAATAGCACGGGACATCGACCCAAGCGCCAACCATTGCGCCGGATGAACTGAACTTGTAGTCAGTAGAGCCGATCCAATACCAACCGTTGCTCAACATTACTCCCCCACGCGCGGCATCAAGGTAATACCATGTGCCCCCAAGGGAAAGCCATCCCGTTTTCATTGTGCCGGAAGCTGAATCCAGCCAGTACCAGTTGCTGCCATCGTTAAGCCAACCGGTCGCCATTCGACCATCCGAGTTAAAGTAATACCAAGACCCAGCAATTTGCTGCCACCCAGTCAGAATTACCCCATTTGTAGAACAATAATATCGAGAACCCTGACTCTCAATCCAGCCCGTTCTAACATTCCCGTCATCGTCAATCAGCTGGATTCCCGAATCAGTCATGATGCCTTTAAGGTCAATTGTACCGCTGGATGACGAATGATACATCCAAGACCCATCACCGTTTGACCAGCAATTAGCCATCATCTTGCCGGAACTATTAAATATGTATTCACATGATCCGATAGTTTGAACGCCCGTTGCCATGGCGTGCGTCGAGGGATCGAGCCAGTACCACGTACCGTTTAGGTTGAGCCAGCCGGAGGCGAGGGCGCCGGAGCCCGTCGCGTAGTACCAGGTCCCGCCGTCGCGCACCCATCCGGTCGCCATCGCCCCGGAAGCGTTGAACCAGTACGCTGAGCCGTTACATGCGTGAAGGCCCGTCACCATGGCGCCGCCCGCCTCGGGGTCGAGCCAGTACCAGGAACCGCCGGTGTAAAGCCAGCCGGTCGAGGCGATACCGTCAGCGAA
>NZ_QSFE01000002.1:159231-275381 GCF_003467145.1 Collinsella sp. AM44-11 | reverse complement strand
GCCATCGCCCCGGAAGCGTTGAACCAGTACGCTGAGCCGTTGCATGCGTGAAGGCCCGTCACCATGGCGCCGCCCGCGTCGGGGTCGAGCCAGTACCAGGAACCTCCGGTGTAAAGCCAGCCGGTCGAGGCGATACCGTCAGCGAACCGGTACCAGGAGCCGTCGACGAGGCCCCAGCCGTTAAGGGGGCCGCAGCTGCCGAAGTAGCGGCGGACGCCATGCGCGTCCGTCTGGTAGCCCGTCAGCATGGCCCCCGTCCGGGCGTCGAAGCAGTAGGGCACGCCGCCGACGGATACGGGGCCGCGAGCCAGCGCGCCGGATCCCGTCGCGTAGTACCAGGTGCCGCCGTCGAGGGCCCACCCGGTCGCCATGGCGCCGGACGAATTAAACCAGTACAGGGAGCCGTTGCACTCGTGGAGCCCGGTAGCCATGGCGCCGCCCGCGTCGGGCTCGAGCCAGTACCACGTGCCACTCTGAAACAACCATCCGGTATACGCCTTGCCGTTGGAGGCTGCATAATACCAGGTGCTGTCAATTAGTTGCCAATGATAAAGAGAGACATCAACATACGCGTAGTTCATATCAACGTTGCCGTTGATTCCAGGGACTTTTCCGTTGCTCTTATACTGCCAAAAACTGTAATTGCCGGTATAGTCACATTGCGAGTTATATTGAGCAATCCAATGATCCCAAGAGCTACTCTTAAAAACAGAGTCCGTCAAAATGTTGTTAAACCAATTTAAATTTGCATAAATACCAGGCTCATATCCTGCGGCAGAAATCCTATTACAAAAAACCTGCGCCCTCGATGCAATTCCGGTTTGACGTCCATTTGCAATTATCGAGTTATCCTCAAGATCGTAATACACCGGCAATCTTGGATTATGCCCAGAAAGGCAATTGATCACCATTGATGCCTCATCGGCTGCCTGCTGATTATCAAAAGCATATGAATAGATATAGACGCCGTAGGGAATTCCGAGTCGCTCGCACTCAGAAATATTTCGATTAAATTGATAGTCAACTCGACCGCCCCAAGATGGAGCGCCAAATCCAACACGCAGAATAGCGAAATCGATACCAGAAGCCTTAACAGCATTCCAGTCAATACGTCCTTGATGCTCACTGACATCGATGCCCTGCGCCGTAGCCCCATCGGGAAGAATGCCCATGGACAATAAGGCTATTCCATCTTCTTCGGAAGAAGCATCCTCTGCGACCAATTGCCCACCCTCATAACGCCAGGAATTCTCAACTAGGGACCGCGCAGCTTCCGCGTTCGACGGGAAAACAAACACAGAAATGGGCGCAAGGACCATCAGCACCAACAATGCCGAAAATAACTTAAGATGTTTGCTCATGTAAACCTCGTCATTCGTTCTTGTTTACGTCTAGCTTACAGCATGGCTGTGAAAGATTTCCGAACATCCAACTGGACAAGACGCCATCTAGGACGACAAATAACTGCACGCAATACCACAATGTAAACAAGAACTTCCCAGCAGGGTGAAACCAAGGACTCCTAGTCCCTACTCTTAGCCCCAAAGAATGCCGACATCAGTTAGCTTTCAAACCAGATGTCAAAAAGGTAGGGGACCCAGAAAGTCCCCTACAGCTCGGAATTCTAACGAATCAGTATTACTTTCGATGGGCCAAAGCAGTCAAACCGGAAATGCGATTTCCATAACCATCGCTATGCCAGAACAAGTTTTCGCTCGGCGAATTGCCCCAGAAAAAGCCAATGTGGCTATCGTCCGCATATGGGTTGTAAGGATTGAAGAACACAATGTCCCCCTTACGGGCCAAACCGCTACGCAGTAACTCATCAATAGAGTTGAAATAAGTCACGTTCGCGCACGTATCGATAGCGTAGCCGTACCAACGATAAGCGTTTACGCAGCCGCCCCTTCCGGGACCTCCACTCCAAGGGGAATGGCTCTGCTCGGCGGCAATGGGAGCTAAATTGCCGCCCGCCTTCATATATGCGTGCGATACAAATCCACCGCAGTTCATACCGGTATACCCATCCCAGCGAGGATCTCCCTTTGGATACATGCACGTTTCCTGGCTGAGATGTGTGTCGTAGCGTGTTCCACGGTAATAGCCGTCGTTTTCGTGGCTCATAAGCCAATTGACCAGGCTGGACCTATTGACCCCCAAAACAGAACCAGACGTATTCAACCATGCACCGCTTGCATTGAAGTAGTAGTCGACGCCATCGATTTTCAGCCACCCGTTAGCAAACATAGCGCCCGAAGGCTGAAGCCAGTACCACGTGCCGCGGTCATTGAGCCATCCGGTCTTCATCTTGTACGTGGAAGGATCCATCCAATACCACGCACCGTTAACATATTGCCAACCAGACTTAAGGACACCATTGGAAGATGCGTAATACCAAGTATTGCCGCTTTCGTCAGAAGCGTCTTTCGACATAAACCAACCAGATGCTACATTGACGGCGCCGTTTGCATCCGCATAGAAAACCGCGTCTCCAATATGAATCACACCTGGCAATGAAGACGAGTCGGTACGATCAGCGACTACGGGAGATCCATCAGATGAAGTAGGCAACGGCTCGCTCAGTGCTCCAGACGAATTCGCCCATGCCATACCGTTGCTCAAATTAATCCAGCACGAAGATGCCATCGCACCGGAATCATAAGAAAAATAGCGCGTGCTTCCTACCGCGAATTCACCAGTACGCATTGCGCCGGATACATCATCAAGGTAATACCAGGCGCTTCCGGACTTTATCCATCGTCCTCGTTGAATAGCTCCGCTTGATGCGGCGTAATACCAAGTGCCATCAGCAAGTGCCCAGCCCGTTGCCATGGCACCTGAACTCGTAAGGAAATAGGTGGACGAGCCCACTTGCACAAAGCCCGTGAGCATAATATGGCTTCCCGGATCAAGGTAACACCAAGAATTCCCCAGAAGTAACCAGCCTCCATGCAGTAAGCCGTTGGAGTCAGCGTAATACCAGTTGTTGTCAATAAGTGCCCACTGGGAGGATAGCATGGCCCCTGAACTGTTAAAGATATAAGAGGTGCCATTGCATTCTTTCGTCCCGGTAGCCATAGAACCGTCTGCAAGATCAAGCCAGTACCAACGGCCCCCATCCGAGAGCCAGCCCTTTACCAGAGCGCCAGAGCCGGAGAAATAATGCCAGGCAGAAGTGGAGCCAGTAGAATCTAGGTACCAGCCGACACGCATTGCACCCGAAGAGGAGAACCCATAAGTCGCACCCCCGACTTGGACCAATCCATCCTGAGCCATTCGACCTTTGTCGTCGAACCAGTACCAGCTACCGTTTATATGTCTCCAAGAAGAAACAGCGATTGTTCCGTCGGACAAGCCCCAACGCCAAGAACCAGCCCCTTCTTCGGGTGATATCCACCCCTGATGCCAAATAATTTAATTCGAAACCTCAGAAGGGGTCTCATTATCCACCTGAGAGTTCTGCTCGACAGCGAAGGTCGATTCGCACTGAGCATCAATGACTGACTCAACAGAAGCAATAGCAACGTTAGATGCGGAACCTTCGTCAGTGTTATTCAAATCAAGGGCGTATAACATCGAGGGCGAACTCAAAAGGAGCCCCAAAGAAACAAGGCCGGAAAAGACCAGCACCCCGAATGAGCATTTCTTCATAGCAGCACGGTATCCAATCACGCAGCGACCCCGTCACCTCAGGGCAACGGGGTCTCAATCAAAACTAACTCAGTAATGTGCTAGCCAATTTGCTGGCAGTTTTTGCACTCTCGTGAAGCACCACGCCTCTGGGCCTCCTGAATAGAGATCTGCGAATAGCCCTTTGCGTCCTTACCAACGGTACGGCACTTATGCGTATGGTAAACATCGCTACCGTTCTTATACCAAACTAGGCCGTAACCCGGAATCCACTTGCCGTCCTCGCCGACATAATAGGAGCCGACCCAGGCGTTCGTAGCCATAGCGCCGGAAGACTGGAGATAGTAGTCGCCGACCCAGGCGTCGTGGGCCATAGCGCCGGAACCGTTAAAGTAGTACCAGGCGCCGTCAATCTGACGCCAGCCGGTGGCCATGGCACCGGCGCTGTCGAACCAGTACCAGACTCCGCCAATGTTGGCCCAAGAGTTAGAGGCCATAGCGCCCGAACTTCCGAGCCAATACCACGTGCCGCCATTGCCGAGCCAACCGGTTGCCATGGTGCCCGAACCACTCGCATAGTACCAAGAGCCGCCTGCCAAGAACCAACCAGTTGCCATTGCACCGGAGTCGCCGAACCAGTACCAGGAGCCGCCGAGGCTGCGCCAGCTGTTAGCGGCCATGGCGCCCGAGCCGTCGAGGTAGTACCACGTACCGCCGATGTTGAGCCAGCCAGTGGCCATCGCGCCGGAGGCGTTGGCATAGTACCAGGTACCCGAATCGTTGATCCAGCCAGTCAACATAACACCGTACTCGTTGAAATAGTACCAAGTTCCAACGATATTTTGCCAACCGGTCAACAACTCGCCGTTGGAAGTCGCATAGAGCCACTTTCCATAAATGGAGTCATAGATCCAGCCGCCATGCTGCATGCGGCCATCGGCGTTGGCGCCAGGGGTGTTCAGGAAGTAGTTCTTGCCGTCAATTTGAACTCGGCCGTATGCCATATCATGGCTTTCGGGGTAGAAGTAGTACTTGTCCCCACCGATAGACTGCCAGCCCGACACCGCGATCCCGTCAGCGCCAAAATAGTACCAGACAGCTTCGTATTCGTTATGCCACTGGTTCGTGACCATGGCGCCAGTTTCGGGATCGAAATAGCGAAGGTTGCCGTCCTCGCACCGAACGAGTCCAGTCTTCGGACGACCGTCGGAACACCATTCCGTAATCGGTCCACCGCCTCCGCCACCGCCAGCAATATCAGCAAATGAGGGCGCCGGGGCAACCGTCATGCAGGCAGCGGCAAATGCAACAACTCCCAGCACTGTTAGTCCGCGCCATCTTTCTCGAAGGTTTTTCATACGACATCCTTTCTCCGAGATTTAAGGCTCTCTTAAGTTATTTTTAAACTATCAATTCAGTATTTCAACGGGAAATCGATAAAAGGTGTCTTTGTGACTGCAATTTAAATATGAGTCGCCACACCTCAACCGTTACGCCAAATAGCTTCTGAGTCAAACCGAGCACATAAGCGAACCAATTTAATACAACCACTTGTAAAAATCCTGAGGCACGTTTTCGATATGACAAGAGGCGCTTAAACGAGGAGTACTTGAACCCCACCGCTCTTGCAGCTCTTGAGGGCACTTTGCCGGATCTTGAAATTACTTCGCGCTAAAGCGAGAAGTGCTCACTGTCGGAGGATAAGTTCGGTCCGAGCCAGGAATCACCATCCAAGAAGAACTCCGGGCAGCGCTGCATGAACAGCGCCTGTTCGCGTTTCCAGCGGCGCAGTTTATCCTCGTTGGCCTCTTCCCTGCCGCGCGAGGTGAACTCATAGTGGAGAAAATCGGTAAATCAGTTTCACAAACTTATCGTGACAATATCAAACATATTTACCGAAAAATCGCCAAAAAATGCCCCAGTGTTTCGCTTGTATCAGAGGCGTCTGGGGCTTCATTGACAGAGTAACCGGGTCGCCGCATTTAAGAAAAGCAGAGTTCGGCCTTCATGAATCAAACACTAGTAAACGGCGCTCGCACGTGTCATTGAATCTTCTAATGAGCAAGAAGACAGGGATCTATGAGAGACTTGATAGTTCTTGGAAGCTGGGAATCATCGAACTCACCATCTTTAAACAAGAGAGAATCATATAGCTTCTTATCGTTCTGTTTCGAAAAGATATGAGTGACCAGATGCACATCGCGGGCCTTTGAAATACAATCTTCGTCCCTTAAAGATTCAGCAACATAACAACCGCCCCAATCAAAAAACCGAGATAGCCCCGGCTGATAATCAAAGAGGCGGTTGGATTGGCAACACCTATTTGGACGATTCCGGGAGGGACAGCCCCGCCTCCCTGAACTCGACCGGCGACATGTAGCCCAGCGTCGAGTGGATCCTGAAATTGTTGCACCAGTGCACGTAGTCCGAGAGTTTGACCCGGAGCTCGCGCGTCGTGCCGAACGTCTCGCGGTGGACGAGCTCGGCCTTCAGTATCCTGTTGGTCGACTCGTCGACGGCGTTGTCGTAGGGGCAGCCCATGGCCGACAGCGACCTCTCTATGCCGAAGGCCTCGAGCATCAGGTCGATCTCGGCGTTGTCGAACTCGCTGCCGCGGTCCGTGTGGAAGACCTCGATGTCCGAGATCGGGAAGGAGAGCGTCGCGAACGCCGACCTGACCAGCCGGGCGTCCTTTGTGTTCTGGTGGCGAAGCTCCTGCGGTGGTACATTTCATTTTTCAGCGTCGCAAAGAACGACTCTGCGACGGCGTTGTCGTGGCAGTTGCCGGTACGGCTGCAAGAGAGGCGCACATGGTTGCCCCTGGCCCACTCAGCGAGCTTGCGGCTGGTGTACTGCGCCCCCTTGTCCGAGCGGAATATGGCGTTCTCTGCCACGTACCCGCGCGCACGCGCGCTCTCGAGGGCGCTGACGACGATATCGGCGGTCATGCGCTCGGACAGCGACCAGCCCACGAACATGCGGGTGTTCAGGTCGATCACCGTCGACAGGCAGAGCCAGCCCTGGCCGGTGCGCAGGTAGGTGATGTCGCCGACGAGCTTGTAGGTGGGCACCGGGCTCGTGAAGTCCCGCCTGATCAGGTCGGGCCTTGGCTTGGCGTCCCTGTCGGGGACCGTCGTCCTCTTCGACTTGTACGGCGTGCAGCCGCGGATCCCCAGCTCGCGCATGCACTTGCGCACACGGTACAGCGTGATGCCGCGCAGGCCGTCGGGCAGGAAGCGCTTCACGAACCGCGCGCCGAAGCGCCTGTCGGACTCGAGCCACACGCGCCGCACGGCGTCGCGCGCCTCGGACCAGTCGTCGACGGGGCAGCCGTTGGAAACCCAGCTGCAGTGGCCCGACCGGCTCACCCCCAGCACCTTGGCCATCATCGCCACCGTGAAGTTGCCCTTCTCCGCCTCCATGAGCCTGTACCTGGCTAGAGTGCCTGCTCTTTGGCGAAGAAGGCCGCGGCTTTTTTTAGGAACGCGTTCTCCGCCTCGAGCTCGCGTATGCGCTTCCTCGCCTCGCGAAGCTCGCGCTCCTCGGCCCTCGGGTCGGGCTCGCCCCCCAACTCGCGCTTGCGCTTGAGCACCCAGTCGTTCACCGTCTTGGGGTTGAGCCCGAGCTCCCCGCAGACCTGGGTTATGGGGCGCCCCGTGGAGATGACGTAGTCGGCTGTCTCCCGCCTGAACTCGTCGGTGTACTTCTTCTGATTGGCGACCATGAGGCAATCCTTCCGTCCATCGGCTTGAATGCAGTCTAGGGCATCGCGGCCACACGATCCCTCCAGCCCGCGTGTCCGACAAAACGATACAGGTCAGAGGTCGCCCCGCGACGCGGCGCCACGCGACGAAGTGCAACCGCAGGCTGATCGACCGCAGGGAGGCCATGGCCGCCGCCGGCAAGAGGCCGTGCATGGCCAACTGCGCCACGGCGCGCGAGATGGCGTGCTGGGTGTGGGCCATAGCCGGGATGGCGGCGGCGTAGCGCGCCGCCGCCCCCGGACACGGGTTCCGACCCCGGCGCGCGCCGCGCTCGAGGCCGTTGGGAGGCCATCCGAGTCCCTTTTCTGGGCGGCGGGAGACCGCCATGCCCGCATAAAGACTCCGATTTCGCCGCGAGGCCCCCAGCCGTAGCAACGAAATGCGCAGCCGAGAAGGCCACGCGCGGATATTAGAATGCCGAACGTGCGTCGAGCAGACACGCCCTCCAGCGGCGCGGTCGCAGGGTGAAGATAGGTAGGCCCGGCCGTGCGCGGTAGCTCCGCGGGCGGCCGGGCCGGTTTTGCCTCTTGGCAATGTTCAACTCATATTAAAAGGGAGGAGTCGACTGATCGGCCCCTCCCACGGCGTTTCGCCGTTTCTCTCTGCACATATTAGCACACGGAAGGAACGTCACCGCTTGCGCCCGTAGCCATCGATGAACCCCTCAATAAATCCGTATTTCTGCCGGTCACCGCTTCCGACGATCATCATGTACGTATCAACCCCGACAGCGCTCTCGAGCTTCTCGAGCTCCCGCAGGCATTTCCGAAGAAAATCTCTGGAACGCTTCTTCTGATGCGTTAGCAAGGTCAATAGGTAGGCCAGGAGAACGATGTAGTCGATTATGGAATTGAAATTCAACCTGTACCCGATAGAAAGATCCTCATCGAGAAGCTCGCCAACCGCGGCCAGGTTTCTGTCGGTCTTGGGATACTTAACCGATTGGCTGAACCTCGAATCAAATACCGCCCCGTTATGGGCGACCGCGTTCCTTAAGGGACGAATCGTCTCGACGATGTTGATGACGATGCCGGGGTTCGCATGTAAGAGACCTAGGTCGCTTGCGATATCGGCGAGGATTTCATCGGGAAGGCTTCTGCATACGCTTGTGAGATCGCCGAGGGTCATCACCTCGAAAATGCTCCAAACGGGCGCGTCATCGTCGCGATCGACATAATGCTTCACGAGATCGTTTTTGTAACTCCGTCTCACGATGTTCTGAAGCTGGCTCTTGAGCTTGAGCTTTTCCCCCATCTGCCCGTTCACGACCCTTCCGTTGACATCCCTGCATGTCCGGAGGCCGCGCTTTAAGAAGGTCGCCAGCCCGGGGTCCTCTATGTTCTCAAGTATTCTGGCCAAGACTATGTTTTTAACCGCCGTTTCGATGAACATTATCTCCGGGTAGATTGCAGCCTTGATGGCGGAATCGAACCCGTATATGTCCATGAGTGCATCGAACGAAGGGAGGGGGAGCGCATTTTTGGGCTTTCGGACAAACCGGAAGCCTTTATAGCCATGGAAATAGCCCATGTTTCTCAGCAGTATCTTTCTGTCGCTCCCCCGCAAATCCTCCATACCGTGATTCGTCCTCATGTGCTTCATGAGGGAATTGATGCTCATGCCCTTCTTCATCGAACCTCCCTTGGCCTCCTTCTAGGAAATTATATCCCAGCCCGCCTCGACGGGGCGAGCCTGTCGTTGGCGCCGGCCTATTTGTGTTTGTTAACGTCGTGATTGCGGGTTTAGGCTCCCCGTGCACAAGTCGGCCGAGGGGTTCGACTGGTCGCACGTGCGGTTCTCCGAGGGCTGGGGCCGCGACGACATGCTTTCGCTGGGCTTCGTCGGCGCCCGCGAGGACCTCGTGTTCTTCGGCAAGACCGGCAGGGGCAAGACCCACATGGCCGTGGCCCTGGCGATGCGCACGGCCGCCGCCATCTGGTCGTCGCCGAACACCGCGCCCCACCGGCTGAACTCCAGGTTCGTGGTGATGACCACCGACTGCCGCTCGTAGGCGTCGGCGAACACCTAGAAGAGAGCGCGCGCCGTCGGGATCCAGCGGCAGGAAGCCGAGCTCGTCGATGACGAGCAGCCTAGCGCAGCCGATGAGCGCGGCCTCACGGTCAAGGCGCCCCTCGTCGCGGGCGCGCCGCAGCCGCATGACGAGCGATGACGCGGTGAAGAAGCGGGGCTCCATCCTCCGCTCGCACGCCAGCATGCACAGCGCCGAGGCCATGTGCGTCTTGCCGGTGCTGACGTCCCCCACCAGCACGAGGTCCTCGCAGAAACCAGTTTCATGGAGCGTTTCATTGAAAATCCCCCTAATCTAGCAACGGTTTAAAGTCTACTAGATTGGGGGGACGCGAGCCAAGTCGACAAAGGCAGTTAACCGGCAGCTATTCATGCCTCGATTTAGAACCGCTCGAGAATCTCCGCAGCATTCTCTCGCAGATAGATATCTAGGTCCGGCACGGCAAACTGCACGTAGCCCCTCTGTGGTGCCTGAATAACCTCTCTTTGTACCAATTTGGCCCTAATAGAGCTGATCTCATTGGTCTTTTTACCCATGCGCTTAGCAATCTCGGCTGATTTGGACTGTTGTTTATCCTCGCACATCGCCAAAAGGTATTTGATATCGTTAAGTCCCAGTCCAGAAATCGCGGGCTCGTGAACAACATCGTGAAAACGAGCCTCTGCCAGCGCAATGCCTTCGGTGACATCGTGTTCGCTCACAATGGCACTTTTGGCACGATGCAAGTTGGCGCGCTGCCAAATGGAGTAACCGACCATTTGCACCAGATAGGCATAGCCCTTAGTGGTCTTAGCGGTTCTCGACAGCAGTTAAACCATTGTCTAAAGCGAGAAATACTCACTCTCGGCAGATAAGTTAGGCCCCAACCACGGATTACCCGTCAAGAAAAACTCCGGCCAGCGCTGCATAAACAGTGCCTGCTCGCGCTTCCAACGGCGCAGCTTCTCCTCGCTGGCCTCTTCCCTGCCGCGCGAAGTGAACTCGTAGTGGTACAGCTCGGCATAAGGCGTAAAGATGGTGCGGTAGCCCGCCTCCCATGCGCGCAGGCAAAAATCTGCATCGTTAAAGCCAACGGCGAACTCCTCGTCGTAACCTTCAACCTGCTCAAACACCTCGCGTCGGACCATCTGGCAGGCGCCCGTTACGGCACTAAAGTTGCCCGGACGCACAGCGCGGGCAAGATAGCCCTCACGCTTTGCCGAGAAGTCCTGGTTAGCATGGGCAAGCGCACCACGCACGCCAACCAAAATGCCGGCATGCTGCACCAGATGATCGGCAAAATAGAGTTTGGCACCCACCACGCCCGCATCGGGACGCTGCAGATAACCCATCATCTCTTCGATAAAGTCCGGGCTTATGACCTCGGTATCGTTGTTGAGCAGCAGTAGATAGTCGCCCTTAGCATGCTCAACGCCAAAGTTGATGATCTGGGAGTAATTGAACTCGCCCGGCCAGTACACAACGCGCGCGCTGCCCTTGCCACCAGATGCAGCGGTTACGCGCTCCGGCAGGGTTTCGTAATACGCAAACGTCTCTGGGACTTCGCTGTTGTTCTCCACCAAAACGATCTCGTAGTTGGCATACGTGGCCTTCTGAGCGATCGACATCACGCAGGCGTCGAGCGTCTCGACGTGATCCTTGGTGGGAATCACAATGCTCACCAGCGGTGCAGGCTCTGGCAGCGCATAGCGCATACGGTAGACAAACGGAGTTTCGGACTCCTCGACCGCTCCATGAACGCCCAGCGAGCCAAAGTGACGCTGCAGGGCCAGGCGTCCGGCCTCGATGGCATACGGTTTGCTGTCGGCGGATCCGTCGGCGGTCGACCCCGGATGCACGCGCCAGTGATACAACACGTGCGCAATATGCTCAAAGCGCGCGCCCGCCGCAAGGCAGCGGAGCGTCAGGTCGTAATCCTGGGCGCCCGCGACGTCTTCCGGCGACATGCCGATGCAATCAATGAGCGCCTTCTCCACCATCAGGAAATGCGTCACGCAGTTATGGCTATAGAGCAGGTCGACGTTGAGTCGCGTCTTAAAGACCGGCTGGCCCCACTCCCCCGTTTTCTGGAACATGTCCTCGTCGCAGAACAGGACCTGGGGACGCTCTCCCTCGGCAGCCTTGTTCAGCGCAGAAACATAGTGGAATAATGCGTCCGGTTCCAGGATGTCATCGTGGTCCAAGAACGCGATGTAGTCGCCTGTCGCTTGCTCGATACCTGCGTTGGTGTTGAGCACAATGCCGCCGTTGCCGGAAAGCTCGATGCGGCGAACGCGCTCGTCGTTGGCGTCTGCCGCAAGAGTGGCCACCGCGTCCCATTCGGGCGAGGCATCCATGAGCAGCAATTCCCAGTTGTCATAGCTCTGGGCTAGCACCGAGTCCAGCAGCTCGCGCAGGTAGACCCGATCAGTCTTGTAGCACGGCACCACAATGCTCACGAGCGGCCTATAGGCAAAGGCCGCCGAAGCGACACGCTGGCACACCAAATCGCCCGGCTTTGCGCGATGCTGTTCAAACCAACGTCGATAAGCTGCATCGTCTGCACGCGCGTCCTTCATGCGGTTCCAGCTGTCGTCGACCATGCCGTTGTACAGGCGACCATCCATGGCGCAAAACCCGCTCTGGATTAGGCCCGTGGGATCAGCCGCAATCGCGACAAAATCCCGTATATCCTGAGGCATCTCTACGCTCAGATACGTTTTATTGACGCGGCATCCGTTCTGCTGCGGCACGTCAACCTGCGATTCAAAAACATGCACGGTAACATCGATGGCGTTCATATGTGTATCGAAGATCTGGAACTCAGGGGTGCACTGGGGGTCTCCCGCCCAGGTAACCTCATAGCGCCACACCGCGCCGGCGTCTGCCGGCAAATAGCGAATGGCATCGATCTCGTAGCGACCGCAGCATTCGCCACGCTGCGCATCGCGGATAAGCGCGCACAGCGCAGGCTTTGCTTTGTAGTTAACCTTGGATTCCAGCTTGGCCACGCGGCTATCGGGGCGAATGGAGCCAAGCTTTTGGCCATCGGACGCAAATGCGACGTCAATCGTAGAGCCGTCCAAAAAGGGAAGCACCAAGACGGCGAGCTCGCGCTCGTAATCGGAAACGGAAGGGCAAAGCGCCAGCACACGGCCATGATCGACCGGGAGCACCAGCGACGGCACACAAGAACCGCTCGTCGTCGCATGGGCAAACGCTTGAGAACCCTCCCGTTCAATAAGCGCGGCGACATCCTGACCGGCAAAACGAAGCAGCACAAACAGACGGCCCTGACTGCGGCAAAGTGCCAAACGCTTGATACTCATCTACACTTCTCGCTTTCCCAGGGCGTTCGCTGCCATACGTTTGCAGGCACCCAGGCGTCCAAACCTCAAGACGTCGTAATCGAACATGAGCTTTTTGCACTCACGGGCATTGGGGACCTTGCTGGTAAGCGCCGCACGCACCATAGCGGCAACAGAAGGAGCGCATTGTGCGAGCGCAGCATCGCTGCCCACGGCAGAACCGGCAAGCGCCGCGGCAACGGCGGCAAACACCTTGCCGCAGTCCGAACCCAGCAACCTGAGCGCATCGTACAGCACCAGATCGCATAGGAAGTACGCCAGGTCATCGGCATACTGGACATCGAGACCGTCGCGTTGCCAGTCAGCCAGCACCGCGGAGTAAATCTTCACGTGCTCCAGCAGACGCGTCTCGTCGTCATAGCGCATGGTGTCCATAAGCGAGCCCTTGCGCGCCACGCGGTAGTCATACAGCTTGTTCGAGATAAGCGCGGTCTTACGCGAACGACCGTACACGGCAAAATCGAAGACCTGGTCCTCGCCATACTTAACGGTTTCGTCAAACACGATCCCGTTGCCCAGCAAAAACTCACGCTTGCAGGCGGTGCGCCATGCAAAGGGGCGAGACGCTTCCTTAAACAGCAGGTCAGAGCTATAGCCTTCAAACGACACATCGCGCGGGCTCAGCACATAGTTAAGCCACGGATACCCCGCCTCCAGCGGATACGGATTCGCGCCAAAGGTCAACACGTCGCAATCCTCGCGTTCAAAGGCATCGACGATCACGCGGCATGCATCGGGCGTAAAGCGGTCGTCGGAATCCAAAAAAGCAACAATAGGCGCCGTGGACGCAGCGATACCCGCATTGCGGGCGCTCGACAGGCCGCCGTTGGGCTTATCGACCAGCGTAAAGCGCGCGTCCTTTTCGCAATAGGCAGCCGCAATATCGCGCGAACCGTCCGGCGAGCCATCGTTGACCAGCACGCCTTCCCAATCGGGCATGTCCTGCGCAAGCAGGGAGTCCAGGCACCAGGCCAGGCACTCCTCCACGTTATAGATAGGAACGACAACGGAAATCTTGGGGGTAGCCATAGTCACTCGCTCCTACTGTGCGGCCGGAACGTCATCGGGGTGCGGATTATCACCGTAGGTGCGCTGATACGTCAGCACGCGCCAGACCAGCGGCAGCCCGCCAATCTTAAAGTAGTGCTTAAACGTATTGATCTTGCCCGGCTTTTTAAAGCCAAAGCGCGAATCGATATAGGCGCGGGGCGACTTGACCATCAGGCGCAAGTCGGTCTCGCCACGCGGATCGAACAGCGACAGGTCAAAGCGACCGGCATCCCAATCGGACTTGAGCTCGGGAGAGGCCTTCTCCCAAAACTGCTCGCGCAACTCATCGACCAGGCGCTCATCATTCCAACGGTACGTATCGACCTTCATGCGCATTAAAATGCCCTGAAGCTGAGCCTTGAGCTCGGGACGCTCGTCCAAAAAACGTTGCATCTCAGCATATTCGTCGCACACGCAAAACACCTTGTTGGGCGAATTAACTGAGCTCTTCTCGTTGTCTTGGCGATAGCACAAAATGGGGTCCGCAATAAACGCGGCACGCTCGGCGCATGCCCAGACCTTAAAGTTAAAACCCGCATCCTGATACGAAGCACCCGGCGTGGGAAGGAACCGAATCTGATTGTCGTTGAGGAACTCGCGCCGATAGATAGCCGACCAAATGGAAGGTTTGCGGTAGAAAATGCCCGGGCGATCGACGGGGCGATACGCGGCGCCCGTCATATGCTCGTCGATGATCCCAAACAGCTCACGGCGTTCGCTGGGCGTGGACCAATACAGGTAAAAGTCGCCCTTTACCACATCGGCATGTTCAGCATCGGCCTTGGCGACCAGCTTTTGGAGCGAGTCCTCAAACATAAAGTCGTCGGACTCAAGGATGCCCACGTACTCGCCGCGAGCCATCTCCAGGCCGCGGTTCATCGAGTCGCCGTAGCCGCTGTTGGCTTTATCGATCATCTTTACACGGGGGTCGCGCTCCATGTACTCGCGGATGATATCCGGCGAGCTATCGGTGGAGCCGTCGTTGATACAGAGGATCTCGATGTCCTTGAGCGTCTGCGCCACGGCGGAATCGAGGCACTCGCGCAGATAGCGCTCGACATTGCAAATGGGGACAAGCAGCGAAACTTTAGGGGTATCAGAGTTCTGCAAGAGAACCTCCTGTTGAATAGCGTGTAACAGGGTTATTTTAGCAGCCGAGTTGCGGCGGGCGGCAGCGCTTGGAATTAGATAAAGCGCTCCAGGCAGGCTTTGAGACCGCGAGTCGAAAGATAGAACTGCGTGGCGTCTGCCATCGAAACGCCCGAGGTCGCCGCAACGAGCTTGTGGGCAACACGACGAACGGCACCCTTAGCAGGCATATCCGCCCACTCCGTTCCCAAAAACGTCGTGAGGTCCATGTTGACGCGAGCCGCCACGCGATGGAAGCCATCAGCATCCAAGCGCACCAGGTCGAACACAATGAGGTCCAAAAACCAAGTTATCAGCTCGCCGGGGCACAGGTCCAAAAGACCGTAGGCCGCCCAGCCCTCCAAGACCTCCTCGAGCATCCTCATGTGGGCGTCAAGCTTTTTGACGCGAGCCTCGGCACTGTTGAACTCATGCGTCGCCGATTCGCTCTCCATCACGTAGTGGTAGAACTTGTCCGGCATGACAACGGCCTTGCGGGCAAGCGCATAAGCCGCAAATTGGAAGACAACGTCCTCGCCCAAAGCCAAACCGGGGGCGAAGCGAATGCCTTCGCGATTGAGCAGCTCGCGCGAAAAAGCCGCACGGCAGGCGTAGGGCTGCGCATTCGCATGGAACAGCAACTGGGGATCACGGGCGCCGAAGGTACCGGCTTTGGGGCTCATGAGTTGTTGGACGCGTTTGGGGGCAGCATCGGCTGGTTCACAGACGCCGCCAAAAACGGAGACCTCGGCATCTGCAGGCTCCATGGCATGCAGCACGCGCTCGACCGTCTGGACATCGATGTAATCGTCGGCGTCCACAAAAAAGACGGTCTCGCCCTCGGCGGCATCGATACCGGCATTTCGAGCGCACGAGACGCCCGCGTTTTCCTGGTCAATAACCAGTACGCGATCGTCGGCCAGCTCGATCTGGCGCAACACGTTCAACGAATCATCGGTCGAACCGTCGTTGACGCAGACAACCTGAATCGAGCGCTCGGACTGGGCCAACAGCGAATCGACGCATCGCTGAATGGAGCGCGCAGAGTTGTAAACGGGGACGACAATGGTAGCTTTAGGACACGAGGCCTCTCCCATGCCGACCTACCCCCTCAGCGATTCGATGAGGAAGGCGGCGACCACGCCTGGGCCTCCAACCGAGGCGTAATACTTAGCACGCCCCAAGGCACCATCCGTCGCAAAACTCGGATGCTCGTCAACCCAGCCCTCAGGATCTTTGAGGATGGCAGCGAGATTTGCGCGCTTCCACGGCTTGAGATCGTCAAGCGAAAACTCCCCCGCGTCCAAGGCCGCTTGGAACTCCTTGGCCATCTGAACCAGGAACTCCTTATAGAACTTAGGCGCTAGACGCACGTAGTTCCACATGTACGAATCGTACTTAATGAGCTGATTGAACTTGAGCATGCGCGCGACGTCATCACTTGCGTGGTCACGGGCATAATCCTCTCGAATCCAACGCTCAATCTCGGCATACTCGGTATTGACGCAAAAGACCTTAGCCGAAGAATTGACCGAGGAATTCTCGTTGTCCTGGCGATAAGACAACACGGCATCATGAAGGTAAACAGCCTTATCGGCGCACGCGATCACCTTAAAGGCGAATGACGTGTCCTGAAAGGATGCCCCCGGAGTCGGCAGGAACTTAATGCCGTTGCGCTCAAGAAAATCGCGACGGTACACGGCCGACCAAATCGACGGCTTTTGCTTAAAGAACTGCGTCGTATCGCTCGGGTGCACCGGCTTGCCACAGTCCTTGGCTTTAAACATCTCGTGCAGCGAACGGCGCTCCTCGGGCTTAGACCAGTAGAAATCAAAGTTCGCCTTCGCAAAGTCGGCATTATTGCTATCGGCGGCCGAGACAAGCTTTTCGAGTGCGTCGGGCGCCATAAAGTCATCGGACTCCAAGATGCCAACGTACTTGCCACGCGCCATCTCCAGACCGTGGTTCATCGAGTCGCCGTAGCCGCTGTTGGCCTTGTCGATCATCTTGACGCGCCCATCGCGCTCCATATACTCGCGAATAATCGCGGGCGAGTTATCGGTCGACCCGTCGTTAATGCAGATGATCTCAATATCCTTGAGCGTCTGCGCCAGGGCGGAATCGAGACACTCGCGCAGGTAGCGCTGAACATTGTAAATGGGAATAAGCAGCGACAGAACAGGGCTGCCAGAGGCGTTAGTAGACAAATGTGCTCCTTAGGAAATACCTGTCGTTTCATGGTATCAAAGGGTCAGCGCGCCAGCGGGCGTTTATATAATCTATGGAGCCTCTTGCGGGCAAAGTAGCCGCACGTCATGCGGCGGGCCCATGGCAGGTTCCTGCGTTTTATTCAAAGCTTGCCGTCAAGGTGCGGCGAGCCTTTACAATAGGACAGTCCCAAGGACGTATTCGATAGCTTCCGCGCAGCGCTCGCCCGCCGCGCGTGAAAGGATATATTGCCCCATGCCTTCAACCCTTCCCGCCCCCATCGATAAGCTCGCCATCGTTGTCGTCACGTACAAGCGCCAGGAACTCCTGGCCAACTTGTTCGACTCCATGACCGAGCTCACGGCAACGCCCTGGCGCATCGTGATTGTCGATAACGAGAATTCGCGCGAGACCGAGGCCATGTGTACCGCATTCAACGAGCGCCTGGCCAACCTGTGGGGCATCGACACCGAGCAGCCCGACGCGCAGGGCGGCACCGACCGTGTCATCTACGCCCCGCAGCTCGAAAACGGCGGCGGTGCGGGCGGCTTCTCCGCCGGCACTAAATGCGCCTACGACCTGGGCGCCCAGTGGTTCTGGGTCATGGACGACGACGTGCTCGTCATCCCCGAAGGCATCGAGCGCTTGGCCAAGTGGACCGACCGTTACGACGTCATTCAGGGTTCGCGCCTGGACTTTGACGGCGGTGCTTTCTTTTGGCAGTACCAGCTCATCCTTTCGCTCGGCATTCCCAACCCCATCGCCAAGTGGGATCTGGGACCCGAGGGCTACCGCACCATGAACCAACTGTGCTTTGAGGGCGGCATGTTCTCGCGCCGCGTGGTCGACAAGATTGGCCTGCCAGACGCGCGCTTCTTTATCTACGGCGACGATGCCTGCTACGGCTACGTAGCCAGCCAACACTTCCCCGCCGCCGTGGTCGCCGACGTGGTGCTCAAGCGCGCCCGCGCCGTCTCCAACTGGGATATCGCCGGCAAGCGCCAGCTCAACTCCACGAGCGACACCAACCGCTACTACATCATGCGCAACCGAGGCTTCCTCGCTCGCTATATGCAGATCTACGGAGACTACCACCCCATGCTGTTCCGCCTGGGCAATGCCGCGACCTTCTGCAAGGAGTTCATTCGTCTGGCTGCCGTCGACAAGTGCTTTAAGACCGGCATTCCGGCGCTGCGCCGCGGCATGAAGGACGCCCGCAAGATCGTCAAGGACCCCAACTGGAAGCCCATGCCGCCCCTGAAGGACGCCGAGTAGTAAAGGGCTTTCGCCCGCCGCTACAGTCGTTGACACACCACGGACACACGCTGACCGTCAAAGCCAAAGCCCCAACGCATGCGCCCGACGGCGGGGCGCGGCACGCGGATATCATCGATGCCGTCGCGCTCTATGTCGAGCAGCGCCTGAACCGCCAACAGTTCCAGGCCCAGGGCATCGACGCCAGGGTCGTACAACATGTTGACCGTAATGAGCGGTCGCTCATCGAGCATGCCGAGCGTGTCGGCCACGTCAAACACCCGACCGGTGGGAATCACCTGGATATCCCAGCGATCCGAGACGCCACTTCGCTTGGAGCTGGGATTGCAATAGCCGGGCAGTCCAAAGCAGAGCCCCTGAAGCGCCAGATGATAGGCTGTCGGCATATCTGATTGGCCCACATCGATGCCCAGATCGCCGATAGCACAGCTCAAAGCTTGCTTTACAGTGTCCTCGTCTCCTCGACACAGCCCGTCATGGAACGAGTCGATAACTCCAACGTCCTCAACGGCGCACTCAAACCATTCCAGAATTACAAGACGGAGCGCCTGACGCACTTCGTTGTTAGGCAGACGCAGGGAACGAAGGCACGCGCCGTCCTCCGAATGCCCCGTCATGTCCGTCGTAAGAAATCCAGACAGATACAGCGCTGTCCAGATATCTTCGGGCTTGGCGACATCGGCCACCTCGGCATGCACATGCACTGGCGCCTCAATAAACCCATGCGGCTCAAGCAAATCGAACAATGCGGACAGGCGCATGAGATTCCAGTCACCGACGCATGCGCTCAGACGGTCAGCGTAACCATACAGATCTGCCCGAACAGGCGCGACGCAACCGCGATGTGCGTAGTCCACCACGCGCTCCGGGCTCGAGCAATAAAAACCACCAAACAGATAGCCCTCGAGCCACTCACGCGCGTCATCCAGACAGCCGTTGCGACCGACGCAATCCAACAGCACCTGGACTTCGTCGTCCGAAAAACCGAACCATCGATCACACCAACTCGACAGTGGCGTCGCCGATCGATAGGAAACCCCACGCTGGGACAACGCAAGCTCGGCAGGACCGGGGCGCTCGCCCATCAGACACGTCAATCGCAACGAGTCGCCGGCGTCGGCAATGGTGTCGAACAACATTCGGCTGAGCGACTCTAGGGAATCCACGCTACCGTCGTCCTTAGCGTCCAAACGCTTTGGACATACCGCGTCGTAGTCGTCTATCAGAAGAACAACCCGCTCATCGAAAGCCGTCTGAAGCAGTTTAATAAGCACGCCAAGCGCCGCATCGATCTCCTTATCGCTGGCCACCCCACGCGTCGCCCTCTCGATAAGACGAATCTCACGTCTTGACAGATCAGGCGCGTCAAGCAGCGGCAGCAATCGGGCGCACTCGTGCGCGACAGCGCTGCGAATAGCCGCCGCAGCATCAGCGTCGCGCCTCGCAGCGGCAGTTGAAAAGTCGAGCGTGATGACCGGATAACACGCGTACTCATCACGATAGCGACCACCGTCCGCCTGCCAAATCTGGGTGCCGACGAACGGGCTTCGATCCGGCCGCCGGTGATCAGGTCGTTCCAAATAGCATTTGAGCATCGATAGATTCATGCTCTTGCCAAAACCCTTGGGCCGACAACAAATCGCAACAGGTGCTTCGCTGTCCAATATATCGGCAATAAACATAGTCTTATCGACGAGTAAACACCGATTGATTGCATCGGAAAAGTCGTGTACATCAACCGGTAGAGCTGCGCTATCCGCATGATTGAGCAACCGTGCACCAAACGCATGAGTAAAACCACAATTCACCTGTTCAGACACTGTAAACTCTCCTTCTAACGCAGCACGATGCCCATTGTAGCGAGCGGGTAGAGCGCAACAATATCGACATGCAAACGTTTCGGGCAGCGGTAGCAACAGACCCCCGAGGGGGCATAACAAATCGTTGCACAACAAAAAAGGGGCCCGATGCCGCCGCACCGGACCCCGTCCCAAACTCTTATAGAAAACGATCTGGAAGATTACTCCTCCAAGCCGTCCTCCCCAGAAGCCTTCTTCTGCTGATCGAGCTTATGCTTACCACTTACGATAGACGTAGCGCCCAGTGTGGCCAAGCTTGCACTGGCAAGGCTCGCCATCACAATCAAGTCGCCCGTCTTGGGCATGTTGCCGCCCGAGGACTTAGTCGTTGTAGTCGTCGTGGTCGTGGTGGTCACCGTTTTGGAGTCATTTTGCTCCTGGACCTGGTTGTCAGCACCGCTCTTGTCGTCGTCTTCGGACTGTTTCTTTTCGCCCCCGGCCTTGCTCTTGTCCTTCTCCTCAGATTCAGACTTCTTATCCTCGCCCTTCTTCTGTTCGGACTTGTCGCTCTTCTCCTCAGAGCTAGAACCCTTATCGGATTCGGTCTTCTCGGAAGCCTCGTCCTTGGAGTCGCCCTTTGCGGCTTCGATCTTTTCCGTGGAAACCTGATCAGAGTTGCCCTTGTTCTGGGTCGAGCCGTTATTGACGCCAGCCATCAGCGAAGAGCCCAGCGTAGAACCAAGCTGCTCGGAGAAAGAAGGCTTCTTGTCCGGCGAAGCAACGGGAACGTCCGGCGCCTTATTCGAGTCATCCTTGGAAGCATCGGAACCAGGGGTTGCGTCAGAGCCGGAGCCGATGTTAGAGCCGGTGCCAACGGACGAATCGCTCGAGCCGGTGGATGAGTTAGAGGTGCCAGCGCCGGTCGAACCAGAAGCGTCGCTGTCCGTATTGCCGGCAGAGCTTGAAGACGAATCGCCCGCAGCAGAGCCGTTCGAAACGGAGCCGTTCGAGGTAGAGCCGTTGTTGGTAGTGCCACCAGCAGAGCCATCACCGTCAGCATCGGTCGAGGGCGCATCCATCCTGTCATCGTTAGCATCGTCACGCGAGTCGTCATTCGAATCAGGCGCCGGCGTAGGCTCGGGCTGCACGGGCGTCGCAGCGGCAGCGGCCTCGTCCTCGGCGATATAAACCAAGCAGTCCTTCAGCTCGTTGCGGTAGCGGTTCTTCCAGCCCTCATGATACTGGGGCTGGCTCGAAAACTTGGTGGCAACGTTATCGACCACGCTATTGGAGAGCGCCGTCACAAACTCGCGGTCGGACATATCGTTGGAGAGATTCGCCCAACGGAAGAAGTCCCTGCAGCCACCGGTGCCGCACATGTTGGTGATGCTCCACACCATGCCCTTAACGCAATCGGCACGGCCCGAAATATCAATACCTAGGCCGCTCTTGAGCCACGCCTCGGTCACCGCATAGTACGAGTTGTACGCATAGGCATCTTGCAGAGCCGAAAACTCAGCAGGGTCGGTGTTATAAGCGCCCTGGAAGGCCTCCTGCGCAATACGGCCCAGCTCAGTGAGCTGGGCGTTCTCGTACATGGCATTGCTCGTGTTGGAAATCTCGCTGCCGCGATCAATCGCATCCTTGAGCATGCTGTATTTCTCGGGATTGTAGTTGTAGACCTGCTTCATAAACGGAATGAGCGACCAACGACGGTCGAACTGGTAATAACCCAGCGCGTTATAGCCGTCGCCATACGAAAAGCCCTGGTTATAGTTGCCATGGCTCTCGTACTTGGTAAAGTACTTCATCTCGGGGGTCACGTTAACAAACGAAACGCCCTGGACCGACCTCAGCACGCCCGAGAAGGACTGCTGGGTGTAGAGACCCTTATCGATATCGGTGGCATCCGAGGCAACGCCCGGCGTGGGCTCCTCGGCAGCGGCGGGTGCCGGCACGGAAACGGCGCCAAACGAAAGCACCAGCGTCAGGCCCGCGACAATAGCAGAATGCTTGCGCTGCATAAGATCCTCCCTGCATTGGTGTAGTTAAAGTGCAGTTTGCAAAGATAAGAGTAAGTATTGCAGCTCGCCCGTTGTTGCACAACAACCCCTCGGTAAACGGCAACAACCCTCCGCGAAATCCGCGAAATCTAAAGGAATTAAACAAACTGGTCGTCGGGCACCAGAAGAAGATCGCCGTAGCGTCCCATCAGCCCGTCTCTCAACTGACAGAAAGCGGGGATATAGACGTTTAAGATACGCTGAATCAAATCTTGAGCGAGCTTGTTGTCATAGATATGGACGTTCGTATTGCGGTCTCTGAGCATATCTAGCCATGCCGCCTCATCAATAAAGTCGTAGAATCGGTAGGCTTCCTTCAAGATGGCACGAGGAGACCCCGATGCAGCAAGCGTGGCGCCCTCATACTCGAGCAGACGTTTAAGGAGCTTCCAGCTCAGTTCAAACTGAAGGTTGAACTTATTAATCAATCCACTCTGAACAAAATCATTGCTAAGATCCTGATTGGGTGCATCCTCAAGATTCGCCAAGGCGCTGGCAAAGTTCTCATATTTTTTCATACAGAATCACACCATCCCTGGCAATTTCATCGAGCAATTGCTGCGATAAGGACTCATCCAGATTGACGACGTCTATATCTAAAAGAGTATCAAGACGCTCCTCTATCAGATATGAGAAACGGTCGAAATCCCGGCAACCTGCTACAGCAATATCAATATCGCTCTTAGGCAAGTTGTCACCTCGAGCGCGGGAACCAAACAGCACAACCTTCTCGGCGTCACATTCCCGAGCAAAAACTTCAATTTGCTTATACACCTTGTCGAGAGATGTCATTTGCAGCCCTACAGCTTAATGTCGAAGTTGATCTCGGGGACGGCAGCAAGGTCGGCCAACGTCACGCCGTCGACGTACTTTTCGATCACGTCGTCCAGACCGCGCCAGAATTTGACGGTTGAGCACAGATCGCTGCGGGCGCAGCTGTTGTCGATGCCATCGCACGCCACCGGAGCCGTACTGCCCTCGACAGCGCGCAGGATGTCGCCAGCACGCACCTCGGAGGGATCCTTAGCCATCATGTAGCCGCCGCCCTTGCCGCGCACGCTCTTAAGCAGGCCAGCCTTCATAAGCGGACGAACCAGCTGTTCCAGATACTTCTGCGAAATGCGCTCGCGGTCGGCAACCTCGCGCAGAGCAATCTTGCCCTCGGCGTCACCGAGCGCCGCGATATAGATCATCAGTCGGAGGGCATAGCGGCCCTTAGAAGAAATGAGCATACCTACCCTCCCATCGTTACTGGGACAAAACCAGGCTTGTTTGTCCCAAATCCTATGCAAGCGGAGCAAACAAACCTGATTATTATGTCCCACATCTAGAAAAGTCGAGTGGATTAGTCGGGTTTTCCCTTGACTAACGCCGAACCCATAGTAACTTTATTCCGAGAAGATTCCTAGGGTTTAGTACACCTATGAGTACACCATATACAGAGAGGGACAGCATGAGTGCAAATCCGCTGCTTTCCATCGAAGGTCTGACCGCCTCCGTGGACGAGAAGACCATCCTCCACAACGTCAACCTCAACGTCGCCGCCGGCGAGACCCATGTGCTGATGGGCCCCAACGGCGCCGGCAAGTCCACCCTCGGCCACCTGGTCATGGGCGACCCCGTCTACACCGTGCAGGACGGCCGCATCGTCTTTGACGGCCAGGACATCACCGAGCTCACCACCGACAAGCGTTCGCGCGCCGGCCTGTTCCTGAGCTTCCAGGCCCCGGTCGAGATCCCGGGCGTGCCGCTGTCGAGCTTTTTGCGCGCCAGCATCGCCGGCCGCCCCGGCCTGGAGATGAAGGGCAAGGAGTTCCGCCGCCGCGTGAAGGAGCTCGCGACCGAGCTCAACATGGACACCGCCTACCTCAACCGTGAGCTGGGCGTGGGCTTCTCGGGCGGCGAGAAGAAGAAGGTCGAGATGCTCCAGCTCCTGCTGCTGCAGCCCAAGCTCGCCATCCTGGATGAGACCGACTCGGGTTTGGACGTCGACGCGCTTTCCACCGTCAGCCACGGCATGGACGCCTACCGCAAGAGCTGCGACGGCTCCATGCTCATCATCACGCACAACACGCGCATCCTGGAGCACCTGGATGTCGACCGCGTCCACGTTATGGTCAAGGGCCACATCGTGCGCGAGGACGACGCTTCGCTGATCCCCTGGATCGACAAGAACGGTTTTGAGGCCTTCGAGCGTGAGGCCGCCGAGCAGCGTGCCCAGGCCGAGGTCGCCGCTGCCGAGCAGCAGGCGTAAAGGGGCGACGCAATGACCAAGAACCGCACCGAGGTCGCGGACATCGACCGCAGCCTCTACGACTTCACCTATGGCGAGGAGGGATTCGAGCGCCTCGACGCCGGCATCACGCCCGACATCGTGCGCGAGATCAGCGCCAAGAAGGACGAGCCGCAGTGGATGCTCGATCTGCGCTTAAAGTCCCTCGAAATCTTCAACCGCTTCCCCGATCCGACGTGGGGCCCCTCCATCGAGGGCCTGGACATTGACAACATCGTCACCTACGTCAAGCCCAACACCGACCAAAAGCACGACTGGGAGTCGGTGCCCGACGACATCAAGAACACCTTTGAGCGCCTGGGCATCCCCGAGGCCGAGCGCAGTTACCTGGCGGGCGTCGGCGCGCAGTACGACTCCGAGCTGGTCTACCACAACATGCAGGACACGGCGTCCAAGATGGGCATCGTCTACTCCGGCATCGAGGAGGCCCTGCACGATCCGCAGTGGGAGCCGCTCATCCACGAGAAGTTCATGACGCTCATCCCGCCCACCGACCACAAGTTTGCGGCCCTGCACGGCGCCGTATGGTCGGGCGGCTCGTTTGTCTACGTGCCCAAGGGCACTAAGCTCGACTTTCCGCTGCAGAGCTACTTCCGCCTCAACGCCAAGGGCGCCGGCCAGTTTGAGCACACGCTCATCATCGTCGAGGACGATGCCGACCTGCACTTCATTGAGGGTTGCTCCGCGCCCAAGTACAACGTGGCCAACCTCCACGCCGGCGCTGTAGAGCTCTTTGTGGGCAAGCGTGCGCACCTGCGCTACTCGACCATCGAGAACTGGTCCAAGAACATGTACAACCTCAACACCAAGCGTGCGCGCGTGGACGAGGACGGCGACATCGAGTGGATCAGCGGCTCCTTCGGCAGCCACGTGGGCTACCTCTACCCTATGAGCGTGCTCAACGGCCGCCGCGCTCGCTCGAGCTTTACCGGCATCACCTTTGCCGGCGCCGGGCAGAACCTCGACACCGGCTGCAAGGTCGTGCTCAACGCCCCCGAGACCTCGGCGACCGTCGAAACCAAGGGCATCTCCAAGAGCGGCGGCATCCAGACCTTCCGCAGCTCCATCGTGGCCACGCCCAAGGCCGAGGGTTCCAAGGCAACCGTGAGCTGCCAGTCACTGATGCTCGACGACCAGAGCCGCTCCGATACCATCCCCGCCATGGACATCCGCGCCAAGAACGTCGATATCGGCCACGAGGCCACCATCGGCCGCATCGGCGACGACAAGGTGTTCTACCTGATGAGCCGCGGTATCTCGGAGGAAGAGGCCCGCACCATGATCGTCAACGGCTTTGCCAACCCGGTCTCCAAGGAGCTGCCGCTGGAGTACGCCGTCGAGATGAACAACCTGATCAAGCTCGAGATGGAAGGAGCGATCGGATAATGAAACAGGAAACCAACACCGCTGCTACCACGCTCGAGCAGGTCAACGCGATGCCCGCAGCAACCTGGGGCTGGCTTAAGATGAACCAGACCAAGCTCGAGCTTTCCGACGAGCTTGTCACCGCTCCCGCCGAGGCCGTTGAGGTCGAGGGCTTGGACGAGCAGTTCTCCGGTGCCGCCGACGCCTTTGACGCCGCCATGGAAGCCATGGCCGAGCGCTTCCCCGAGCGCCGCGCCGCTGCCCCCGGCGACGCCGCCGACCGCGCCCGCATCACGCCCGAGACCGAGCTCGACGTGCCCGCCACCTCTGTCTACCAGGCCGGCGCCATCAAACTCGAGGAAGAGCTCTCCCCTGCCGAGGCCTTCGAGACCGGCATGGGCGAAGCCGCCTACACCTACCTGGCCGACCACACCACCAAGCGCATCGTCATCGATGTGCCCGCATACCAGCACGCCACGGTTACCGTGCGCGTGAGTGGCGTCGACGCAGCGGCTGCGATTGCCGCCATCGACGTCGTCGCCCGCCCGCAGGCAACGCTCGACCTGCAGATCGCCCTGGACTCCCCCGTTGCCGGCGAAGGCGTCGTGGGTTCCGCGCTGCGCGTGTGCGCCCACGAGTATGCCACCGTCAACGTGACCTGCACGCAGACGCTCGACGACAGCTGGATCGCACTCGATGACACCGGCCTGTTCCTGGACGAGGGCGCGCGCGTCAACGTGCAGCACACCGTCCTGGGTGCCGGTGCCAGCGCCACCGGCCTTGCCGGCGACCTGCTGGGCGACACCGCCAAGGTGACCATCGATACCGATTACCTGGGCGCCCGCGAGCAGGTGCGCGACTTTAACTACGAGCTGCGCCACCGCGGTCGCAAGACCGAGTGCGAGATCGACGCCAACGGCGTGCTGACCGGCACGTCCAAGAAGGTCTACCGCGGCACCATCGACCTCGTGCACGGCTGCAAGGGCGCAACCGGCACCGAGCGCGAGACGGTGCTGCTGGCCAACAAGGGCGTCGACAACAAGACCGTCCCCGTCATCCTGTGCGACGAGGACGACGTCGCCGGCAACCACGGCGCCACCATCGGCCACGTCCGCGACGAGCAGCTGTTCTACCTCGCCTGCCGCGGCCTCGACCAAAACGCCGCCGAGGACCTGTTCATCCGCGCCAAGCTGGAGGACGCTGCGCTTTCCGCGACCGACGAGCGCGCCCGCGCCGCCGTCGTCCGCCTGGGCAACAACCTGATCGACAACTTTGAAGAGGAGCTCGCATGATCGATACCGAGCACGTTAAATGCGATACCTGCACCGCCCCCGAGCCCATGGAGCTCGACGCCAGCGACGAGGCTTCGCGCGGCTGGCCCACCGTGGACATCGAGAATAGCCCCTACAAGGCGCAGTTCCCGCTGTTCCAGCAGCACCCCGAGATCGCCTTTCTCGATAGCGCCGCCACCACGCAGCGCCCCGCCTGCGTGCTCGATGCCGAGCGTGACTTCTACCAGCGTATGAACGCCAACCCGCTGCGCGGCTTGTACTCGCTGTCCGTCGAGGCCACCGAGGCTATCGCGAAGGTCCGCCAGCAGATCGCCGACCTCATCGGCGCCGCCCAGGCCAACGAAGTCGTCTTCACCCGCAACACCAGCGAGTCGCTCAACCTGGTCGCCAAGAGCTTTGCGCCCACGGTGCTGGAGCCCGGCGACGAGATCGTCATCACCATCATGGAGCACCACTCCAACCTGATCCCGTGGCAGCAGGTCTGCCGCGAGACCGGTGCCAAGCTCGTCTACCTCTATCCCACCAAGACCGGCCAGCTCACCACCGAGGAGGTCCTGGCCAAGGTGGGTCCCAAGACCAAGATTCTGGCCGTGGGTCAGGTCTCCAACGTGCTAGGCGTCGAGAACCCGGTCAAGAACCTCGGCAAGCTCGTACACAAGTACGGCGGCTACCTGGTCGTCGACGGCGCGCAGTCGCTGCCGCACATGCCGGTCGATATGGCCGATCTGGGCGCCGACTTCTTTGCCTTTAGCGCGCACAAGGCCATGGGCCCCATGGGCATCGGCGTGCTGTGGGGCAAGATGGACCTGCTCAACGCCATGCCGCCCATGCTTACCGGTGGCGAAATGATCGATTCGGTCACCGAGCAGGACGCCGTCTGGGCGCCCGTCCCCGAGAAGTTCGAGGCCGGCACGCAGGACGCCGCCGGCATCTTCGCCACAGGCGCCGCCCTCGACTACCTCGTCAACACGGTGGGCTATGAAAACATCCAGGCACGCGAGCAGGCACTCGTCCACTACCTGATGGGTGAGCTCATGCAGCTCGACTTTGTCCAGATCATCGGCTCCATCTACTGGGACAACCATCACGGCGTCGTGAGCTTTAATGTCAAGGGCATCCACCCGCACGATGTCGCGAGCATCATGGACATGGACGGCGTCTGCATCCGCGCCGGTCACCACTGTGCACAGCCACTGCTCACCTGGCTGAGCGTCGAGAATCTCGCCTGCTGCCGCGCCAGCGTAGCCTTCTACAACGACAAGGCCGACATCGACAAGTTCATCGCCGGTCTGCATCACGTTTGGAGTACGTTCAATGGGTAACCTTTACACCTCCACCACGTTCATGGAGCACAACTCACACCCCGACTATAAGTACGAGATGGATGCCCCCACGCACGAGCACGACGGCATCAACCCCAGCTGCGGCGACGAGCTCACCTTGCAGCTGCGCGTTGAGAACGACGTGATCGAGGAGGCGTCCTTTACCGGCCACGGCTGCGCCATCAGCCAGGCCAGCGCCGACATCATGGCCGACCTCATCACCGGCGAGACGGTCGAGGAGGCGCGTCGTCTGGCAGGGCTCTTCCTCGCCATGATCCGCGGCGAAGAGCTCTCCGAGGAGGACCTGGAAGACCTGGACGAGGCCGCCCAGCTCCAGGACATCTCGCACATGCCCGCCCGCGTCAAATGTGCCGAGCTCGCCTGGCGCACCCTCGACGGCATGCTCACGGGACAAAATAATCAGTAGTATTTGTCCCAAATCTTAAGAATTTTGTTGGCCGAATCGCTTGACAAGAGTGGTTCGGCCATTTTCTATTCCGAGCCCTCAGCCTGAGCATTCACCCGCGCATAAGCGCGCACGATACGAGAGACGGTACTCTTGCTGATTCCCGTATACCGTTCGATCTCGCGCACCGTGTAGCCGCCATCGTGCAGGGCGAAAATGATTCCGTCTCGCCGCGAGGGTGCTACGGTCTTGAGTTTGTTGAGCGGCACACCCAGGCGCTTCGCCATCTTGTCGGCAAACGCACGCCGCTCCCACTCTGTCTCATCCATATCGTGAATCACCGGATCGGAACCATCGGGCATTAACAGAGAATAATCCAGAAACCCCCTGACAGACTCAAAGAGCTCGAGCACACAAGAAGGGTCCGAAAATCCCCTCGTCATATCGTTGTCATACGCTCGCAGATACTCGGCAAAGCTGCTCCACGGATAGCGCTCGATCAGGGCGATACCCGCCTCCTGCGGATTAGCATGAACATAGCGAATGGCGGCCATTAGATAACGGTCGGTATCGAGCGAGCGCCGGTCAAAACGGTTCTGGAACAGATGGCCCGTGCGCCCCGTGCGTTTATTGAACCGACGAGCGTACGTCAAAAGCAGTCGTTGCATCGCCGCGCTCATCGTGTCCTCATAATCCGAGAGTACCAGATCCACGTGATTGCCCATAAGGCACCAGGCGATAACCGTCACGCCCGCCTCGCGGCAGCACTCGCGCATCAGCTCCAAAAACTCCCACCGGTCTTCATCGCCCTCAAAGATGAGCTGCTTGCCCGTACCGCGGGCACAAACATGGTAAAAGCCGGTAACCGTTCTCCAAACGCGCTGCATGGCGCTCCCTTCGCCTGGATCTGCTTGCCATCCAATACAACACGATTGAAGCGTGCCACCAAAACATTCACGCAAAACAATACATTCGCGCGGCCAAAGGCAATAAACAGGCGGCGAACGGCACCGTTGCAACAGGTCAGCCCCTGCAACGCTTACAAGAGCTGACCAAAAGCTTGCCCAAGACGAACCCCCTCTACAAAAGTTCACGACCACAGAATATAGAGTTAAACCGTTTCAATTAAAACTTCCGGACTTCTCGCTACGAAAACTGAGCCGTTCGCCGAATATTCCGTGCATTTCGCGGTATTATAGGGGCTGCATGTCATGTCCCTTTCGAAGGGTCGCCCGGCAATCGCCAGCCACGACCCCCAGACGGGACGCCAACACGATAGAGAGGAGAGGCATGCAGTACTCACAGGAAGTGGAGAACATGTGCCCCGTTGCCAAGGGTGCATACCACGGCCCCGCACCCATCCCCGAGGAGGGCAAGTGGGTCCAGGCTAAGGAGATTTCCGACATCTCCGGTCTTACGCACGGTGTGGGTTGGTGCGCACCTCAGCAGGGCGCCTGCAAGCTCACGCTGAACGTCAAGGACGGCATCATCGAGGAGGCCCTCGTTGAGACCATCGGCTGCTCGGGCATGACCCACTCTGCCGCCATGGCTTCCGAGATCCTTCCCGGTAAGACCATCCTCGAGGCCCTCAACACCGACCTCGTCTGCGACGCCATCAACGTTGCTATGCGCGAGATCTTCCTGCAGATCGTTTACGGCCGCAGCCAGACCGCGTTCTCCGAGGGCGGCCTGCCCGTGGGCGCCTCCCTCGACGACCTCGGCAAGGGCCTTCGCTCTCAGGTCGGCACCATGTTCGGCACCAAGGCCAAGGGCGCTCGTTACCTCGAGCTCGCTCAGGGCTACGTCACCCGCATGGCTCTCAACGACAAGAACGAGATCATCGCGTTCGAGTTCCTGAACCTCGGTAAGTTCACCGACGCCGTCAAGGCCGGCAAGACCCCCGAGGAGGCCATCGCTGGCGCTATGGGCCACTATGGTCAGTGGGAGAACGCTGCCAAGTACATCGACCCGCGCACCGACGAGGAGACTCACTCCGTCGCCAGCGTGTTCCCGGTTCACGAGTAGAAAGGGAGGGAAATAACTATGACTGTTACGTTCGAAGGTTACGAGCGCCGCGCTGACAAGATCAACAAGTGCCTCGCCGACAACGGCATCGCCTCCCTCGAGGAAGCTCTGCAGATCTGCACCGACAAGGGCTTCAACCCGCGTGAGATCGTCAACAACACCCAGTCCATCGCCTTCCAGAACGCCGAGTGGGCCTACACCCTCGGCTGCGCTCTCGCTGTCAAGCGTGGCGCCAAGTCCGCTTCTGAGGCTGCCGCCATCATCGGCGAGGGCATCCAGGCCTTCACCGTTCCCGGCTCCGTCGCCGAGGACCGCAAGGTCGGTCTGGGCCACGGCAACCTGGGCGCTATGCTGCTCTCCGACGACACCGAGTGCTTCGCCTTCCTGGCCGGCCACGAGTCCTTCGCTGCCGCTGAGGGCGCTATCGGCCTGGCTCTGAACGCCAACAAGGCTCGCAAGAAGCCGCTGCGCGTTATCCTCAACGGTCTGGGCAAGGATGCTGCTCAGATCATCGCCCGCATCAACGGCTTCACCTACGTGAAGACCCAGTTCGACTACTACACGGGCGAGCTCAAGGTCGTCGAGACCATCCCCTACTCCGATGGTCCCCGCGCTGCCGTTAACTGCTACGGCTCCGACGACGTCCGCGAGGGCGTTGCCATCATGTGGCACGAGAACGTCGACATCTCGATCACCGGTAACTCCACCAACCCCACGCGCTTCCAGCACCCCGTCGCTGGCACCTACAAGAAGGAGCGCCTCGAGGCTGGCAAGAAGTACTTCTCCGTCGCTTCTGGTGGCGGCACTGGCCGTACCCTGCACCCGGACAACATGGGCGCCGGCCCTGCCTCTTACGGCATGACCGACACCATGGGCCGTATGCACTCCGACGCCCAGTTCGCCGGTTCTTCCTCCGTGCCTGCGCACGTCGACATGATGGGTCTCATCGGCATGGGCAACAACCCCATGGTCGGTGCCACCGTCGCCTGTGCTGTCGCCGTCGAGGAGGCCCTCAAGGCCTAATCGCGCCCGCGCGATGCTCATATAGTTGAGCTTTGGAGCCGCTACCTTTCGAGGTAGCGGCTCTTTTTGTTTGCGTTGTCGCAGGGTGGCTAATGCCGATATATCAGTTGGGGTGAAATACGAGATGTAATGAGATGGAGCCACCAAGCAGCCCTAACGTCCACCAGCCATATTTGCCCTTTACCGATTTGCCGAGTCTTTGCGATACCTTTGCCGATCACCCATGCGACAATGCGCCGGACGAGAAAGGAATCCGATGGAATCGACTGATGTACTGGTAATTGGATCTGGCATTGCGGGCCTTTGCGCCGCCATCGAAGCGGCACGCACGGGTGCAACCGTCACTGTGGCAAGTGCCGGCAAAACTATGAGCGGATCAAGCTTTTTCCCGGGAACCTGGGGTCTCGGCCTTATTGGCCCCGTCGACGAAGACGACGAACGGGACCTCATCGACACTATCCAGGCCGTGGGCTGCGGCGTTGCCGACCCCGAGCTCGTCCAGACGTTTGTCCACGGTATTCCTAAGGCCATCCAGTGGCTCGAGCAGGATCTGGGCGTTGAGCTCCAGCGTCCGCAAAGCGCCGAGAGCGCCCAGCAAAAGCAATTTATCCCTTGCTTTGACCACAAGACGCGCATGTGGCGCGGCCTCACCCGCAAGCCCCTTGAGGACGCTCTGACGACCCAGATCGGGTCGCTCGGCATTCACCTGCTCCCCCGCCATGAGCTTATTGACCTTGTTGAAGATAAGGACGGAAAGGTTATCGGCGCCACGCTCTACGACCGCGCAAACGAGCATCTCGTGCCTCTGGCAGCTAAAGCCACCATCATCGCCGCCGGAGGCACGGGCGGACTGTTCGAGCGCAGCCTCACTTCGGCCGATGTGCTCAGCTCCTCGCAGGCCATCACCCTGGCACACGGTGCGTCCCTTACTAATATAGAGTTCATGCAGATGATGCCCGGCTTCATCGAGCCTAAGCGAAACCTTGTCTTTAACGAAAAGACCTGGCGTTACGTACATGTAGACCAGCCGGTCGATATTGCCGACGAAAAGTTGGACGATCTGCTTGAACAGCGCTCCGGATACGGTCCCTTCACTTCGCGCCTGGCTTCCAGCGCCATCGATCTTGCCATCGATCAAGCAGGCGCCGAAGGCCTGGCGCTCCACTACGACTTCCCCCGCGAGGACGTCCCCGAGTTTGTGCAGACCTTTGCCACCTGGCTGCAAGACGAGCACGGCATCGCACCGACCGACGAGATGCGCGTGGCGATGTATGCCCACGCTGCCAATGGCGGCATCAAAATCGACAAGACTGCGTACACAGGCGTTGAAGGCCTGTATGCCTGCGGCGAGGCGACAGGCGGCATGCACGGCGCCGATCGCATCGGAGGCCTGTCGAGCGCCAACGGCATCGTATTTGGGCGCATCGCGGGCGCATCGGCAGCCCAGGCAGCACAGAATGCACCTGAGGCAGCCCTGAAGGCGGATATCGCCCTCCCCCAGTACGGCATTGCCACAACAGATGCCGAACGCCTGACACACAGCCTTAAGCACACGATGAGCACCTATTGCATGATCAACAGGACCGAAGCAGGTCTATCCAAGGCCCTGCAACAGCTTGAAAGCCTGAAAGACGAGGCAACGGCTCTAAATAAGCCGCATGCCAACGACAGCGAAGTCGCAGCCCTCGCCCGCCTGCAATCGCAGATTCAACTAGCACAGAAAATGGTCAAAGCCATGCGCAAACGAACCGAAAGCCTCGGATCGCACTATCGAGCGGACTAATTCGATTCTCACTTAGAGTTTAATCACAATTTCTCAACATGTATCGAGCCCTGTAAGCATGATTCCCCCAAGGAGAACACGCTTACGGGGCTTTAGCCGTGTTTTCCCTAAGGGAATCACTGTGCAGATAGCTCAGCTCCGTGCCCTTTCGGGTTCGACCGCATGCGAGGTTAACAAAAAAGCGACCAGCCTAAGCCAGTCGCTTTAACATACTTTGGGTGGGCCGTCAGGGGGTCAGCCTGCTTTGCAGGCGGCCGCTTCGGCGCTTTGCGCCTTGCGCGCTGCGCTGGTAAATGCTTACGCATTTCCTCAGCTCCGCGCCCTTTCGGGTTCGACCCCATGCGAGGTCAACAAAAAAGACGGCCAACCGAAGTTGACCGTCTTAACAATCTTTGGTGGGCCGTCAGGGGGTCGAACCCTGGACCTTGGGATTAAGAGTCCCCTGCTCTACCAACTGAGCTAACGACCCAAAGCTAAAGTCCGTGGTGGCGGACTTTAGAGGAGATATCGTGTGGTGGGCCGTCAGGGGGTCGAACCCTGGACCTTGGGATTAAGAGTCCCCTGCTCTACCAACTGAGCTAACGACCCGATATCACCACGAAGCAAGAACTGGGGTGGGTAAAGGGACTCGAACCCTCGACCTACGGGACCACAACCCGTCGCTCTAGCCAACTGAGCTACACCCACCGTGTCCTGTGCGCTTCGCGCTCGACTATTATTGCAAGGAACGCCACGCGATGCAAGCCCCAATTTTCAAGAATTTTGAAAAGAGTTTTTCGAGCCCGTTTCGAGCAAATCCCACCGGTTCCATAGGAGTAAACTTGCTCCACCCAATGCTCGAAAGGATAGGCATGAAAGAACTCTCCAACCGCACGGCGGCGTTTACCGATTCGGTCATCCGCCGCATGACGCGCATCTCCAACAAGTATGGTGCCGTCAACCTGTCGCAGGGCTTCCCCGATTTCGATCCCCCGGCGCAGCTGCTCGATAGCCTCAGCACCATTGCCACCGACCCCAAGCCGCTTTACCACCAGTACTCCATCACCTGGGGCTCCCAGGCCATGCGCGAGGCGCTTGCCACCAAGCAGGAGCACTTTATGGGCATGCCGATCAACCCCAACGAGAACATCGTGGTCACCTGCGGCTCCACCGAGGCCATGATGGCCGCCATGATGACGGTCACAAACCCCGCCGACAAGGTCGTCATTTTCTCGCCGTTCTACGAGAACTACGGCGCCGACACGATCCTCTCGGGCGCTGAGCCCATCTATGTGCCGCTCAACCCGCCCACCTTTGACTTCGACCGTGAGGTCCTCGAGGCGGCCTTCCGAGACAACGATCCCAAGGCAATCGTTCTATGCAACCCGTCCAACCCCTGTGGCAAGGTCTTTACCCGCGAGGAGCTCACCTTTATCGCAGACCTGTGCAAAAAGTACGACGCCTACTGCATCACCGACGAGGTATACGAGCACATCGTCTACGCGCCCCACGAGCACGTGTACATGGCCACGTTGCCCGGAATGTTTGAGCGCACCATCAGCTGCAGCTCGCTATCCAAGACCTACTCCATCACCGGCTGGCGCCTGGGCTACACCATCGCTCCTGCCGAAATCACCGAGCGCATCAAAAAGGTTCACGACTTCCTCACCGTGGGCGCCGCCGCTCCCCTGCAAGAGGCCGTCGTCACCGCCCTCAACTTCGACGACAGCTATTACCAGGAGGTCCTCGACCTCTACACCGCCAAGCGCGACCTATTCTGTCAGGGACTCGACAGCATCGGACTCACGCACAACGTGCCGCAGGGCGCCTACTACGTGATGATGGATATCTCGGAGTTTGGCTATAACAGCGACCTCGACTTCTGCGAGGACCTCGCGTACAAGGTGGGCGTGGGCGCCGTTCCGGGCTCCAGCTTCTTCCGCGAGCCCGTCAACCACCTCATCCGCTTCCACTTTGCCAAGCGCGACGAAACGCTTAACGCGGCGCTGGAGAACCTCAAGTCTCTGCGTGATAAAATCGAGCCGCGCGGGTAAGGACGGCCAGTAACTAAAGGCACTAAAGAAACCTCGTGAACCCGTTGGGCTACGAGGTTTCTTTTTATAGCGACCTCATTTATTTTTTAGAGCGCTATACTTTAGAGAAGGAGCAACTCGTCCCAGAGAGGAATACTATGGCAGAGCAGCCGCTTATCGGAGCGCTCGAGGCCGGCGGCACCAAGATGGTCTGCGCCACGGGCTATGCAGACGGTACGGTCCTGGAGTGCGAGCAGATCGCGACCACGACCCCGCAGGAGACCGTTGAGGCCGTCAACGCATGGTTTGCGAACAAGGGCATCGCCGCGCTGGGCATCGGCGCCTTTGGCCCTACCGCAGTCAACCCTGCCTCGCCCCAATACGGCAAGATCCTGGAGACGCCCAAAACGGCATGGCGCTACTTTGACCTGCTGGGCACCATCCAAAACGAGCTCAATATCCCCTGTGGTTACGACACCGACGTCAACGTCGCCTGCCTGGGCGAGGTCACCTTTGGTTGCGCCCAGGACCTCACTGACGTGGTGTATCTGACCATCGGTACCGGCGTGGGCGCCGGCGTGCTCTCGGGCGGTAAGCTCGTGCACGGCATGATGCATCCCGAGGCCGGCCACATCCTGGTCACTCGCGACCCGCGCGACACCATCGGCAAGCACAGCGGCTGCCCCTTCCACGACAACTGCCTCGAGGGCCTCATCGCCGGCCCCGGCGTCAAAAAGCGCTGGGGTGGCAAGAGCGCCGGAGAGATGGCCGACGACCCAGAGGCCATGGATCTGCTTGCCGGATACCTTGCGCAGGCGCTCATGACCTACATCCTGTGCTACGCACCGCAGAAGATCGTCATCGGTGGCGGCGTGGCCGACCACACCCCCATCGTGCCGCTCGCGCGCAAGAAGTGCGCCGAGATGCTCAACGGCTACATCGTCACGCCCGAGATGGCCGACATTGATAGCTATATCGTCAACAACAGCCTCGAGGGCAAGCAGGGCATTATGGGCTGTCTGGCCCTGGGCGCACAGGCGCTTCAGTAACAGACGCACCCGCAGGGCGTGGCGCGCCCGGCAAATCCGACCTACGGAACAACGCCATCACGCCTCATATAAGCCCTCAAATAAAAAAGCCGCCTAGGACCAAACAATACGTCCTAGGCGGCTTTTTTGGCGCACATCAGCGGCCGTAAGAGATATCGGAGCACAACACCCGTTGCCGCTCCACAGCAGTCGATCATCACATCGGTGATCATGCCGGCACGTCCCGGCACAAAGAGCTGAATCGTCTCGTCGATCGAGGGAATCAGCAGCAGGAACACCGCCGTGGGCAGCAGCACGTCAAAGGTGCGCCGCCCCTCATAATCAAAGGCATGCGTTGCCAGGATGCCGAGCACCGTATACTCGGTAAAATGCGCGCACTTGCGAACAACAAAGTTGGTCACCCATGCATATGGAAGTCCCACGCCGTGCAGGAAACCGCGGATAGCTTCCATGACCGTTAGGCTCAGCGAGCCCGACCCCGAGCCGGGAACCAGCGAATTGCCCCAGATCAAGAGCGCCATCAGGCAGGTCACGACCGCCCATTTTCGATTGATCCTAACCATGCAGAAGTTATGCCTCCGCGCGGAGCGGCGCGAAGCTGGCGGTACCGCCCTCGATAACGCTCAGATAGGCACGGCCCGTACGCTTGGCGGTAGAGGACTGCAGGCGCTCGATCTCTTCCTCGAGGATCTGATTGACGCGCTCGTGACGACGATTTTCCATAATGCCGGCGGCAATAGCCTCGGCCCGCTCGATGCCCTCGCGCGAGATACGGGCGGTATCCTCGGGGAACACAGCACTGTGACGGCCGACATAGGCGGGGGCAGCAGGCTGAGGGGCAGCGACGGGAGCGGGGGCTGCAACAGGAGCAGGCTCGTCAATCTCATCCAGAATCGCGGTGGCGGCGGCCCACATGTCCTCGTGGCCCGAGTAATCAGCCATGGGGACATCAACCTCGAGCGAGGCATCCGGAAGGTCGCCGGTGTCGATGCGATCTTGGGCATCAATCGATGCGGTGATGGCCGCAGGCTCATCGAGGTCATCGAGATCGATGTCCGCGACACCGGAGATGATAGGCATGCTGGCGAGGTTTGCGTTGTACGGCGCAGCCTCAGCCGCCTGCTGCTGGGCAGGAGCGCCCCAAAGCGAGCTTTCGGCGGCACGGCGGGCGGCAACGGCCTCCTCGTCCGCGGTCATGTCTTCATCAACGTACGAATTATCGGCAGAAGCGTTCGCGTCCGCCGAGGTAGCGCTGTAGGCGTTATTGGCTGCCGCGTTGGCAACGAGTGCCACGAAAGCCGCCGTGCTGCCCGCAGGGGCGGCCTGGGAGCCCGACACGGCGCGTGCCGCGGCGGCGATGTCATCGCGATTGAAGGAGCCAGTCTGCCCGCCGTTGGTGAGCTCGTCGATGGCGACTTGATAGACGTCTCGCGAGCGCGCAGGGTCGCAGCTAACCGGCGAATCGTCGTCGAGCATGCTGTCGATCATGGACCAAGCCTCGGCCTCGTCCATAGCATCTGCGGCTCGAGCGATGGTAGGGACACCATCATCGGCATGACGGCGCTGGAACGCACCAGTCAGGCCGGAAAGGAATGCCGAGGTAGACTGCTCCGACTGAGCCTGAGAAGCAGAAGCGGCAGCATATGGAGTCGCATCCTGCTGCTGAGCTGGAATCGAGGCGGTCTTGAACTCGCTTTGATGCTGATTGAGATTGGCGGCACCGCCCATGGCATCGGGCTGGAACAGACGCTCTTCACGCTGCGCACGGTACTCGGAGATACCCAGCGAGGCGGCATAGATGCCCACGCCCGCCACCGCACCGACGGCAAAGGGAACAGCGCCCGCGACAACCGTCTCGTTCACCGACGAAAACGGCAGCGTCGCGGCATACATAACCACGGGAGCGGCAAGGCCGATCCCACACGAAAGTCCGGCAAGGACTGCTCGTTGTGTTGCATCAGAAGAAGCCATGAGCTCTCCCCATCTTCCAGCACCCAAATCGCATCATTCAGTTGGCTGCGCGAGAGAAGATGAAGCGGGGCTATGCCCCAAAGCAACGGTATATGGTTCGTTTCATCTGCGTTTTCCGTCGCGAAGCTTAAAAGTTATTATGCGAAACCGACCCTCCGATTGCAAGCGACGATGTCGGATTGAAACGGGAAACCTGCTGCTCGTCGGTCTTACGGTCAAAAATAAGCGCGGAGCGGCGCTATGGAAAAGGGCCGAGGCTCAAAGCCCCGACCCTCTATCGCATTGATGACTATCGCAGCGCGTGGATGACAACCTAGAACGTCTGCTCGTAGTCGCTGTGTTTTTTGGCCGAACGCACCAGGAACTCCTGGTTCGTGTTGGTGCCCTTAAGACCCTTAATAAACGATGCGGCCGCGCGCTCGGTGTTGTTCATGCCGGCAAGAATGCGACGCAGACCAAAGACAAACGGACGCATCTGCTCGTCGACCAACAGATCCTCGTTACGCGTACCGGAGGCAACGGGGTCGATAGCCGGGAAGATGCGGCGGTCGGCCAGGTCGCGGTCGAGCTTAAGCTCCATGTTGCCGGTGCCCTTGAACTCCTCAAAGATGACCTCGTCCATCTTGGAACCGGTGTCGATGAGGGCAGAGGCCAGGATGGTGAGCGAGCCACCGTTCTCGATATTGCGGGCTGCGCCTAGGAAGCGCTTGGGCGGATACAGGGCCGCCGAATCGACGCCGCCCGAAAGGATGCGGCCTGAGGCGGGCGCCGCCAAGTTGTAGGCACGGGCAAGACGCGTGATGGAGTCGAGCACCACCACAACATCGCCACCCAGCTCCACGATGCGCTTGGCGCGCTCGATGACGAGCTCTGCCACGCGGGTGTGGTTGTCGGCAGGCATATCGAAGGTCGACGCCACAACCTCACCCTTGATGGAACGCTGCATATCGGTGACCTCTTCGGGGCGCTCGTCGACGAGCAGGCAGATGAGGTGCACCTCGGGGTTGTTAATCGAGATAGACTGGCAGATCTTCTTGAGGATCGTGGTCTTGCCGGCCTTGGGCGGGGACACGATCAGGCCGCGCTGGCCCTTGCCGATCGGTGACACGATGTCGATGGCGCGGCCGGTAATAGAGTCCTTGCCGTGCTCCATGCGCAGCGGCTCGTTGGGATAGACCGGGGTGAGGTCGCCGAACTTGGGACGGTTGCGAATCTGCTCGGGGTCCAGACCGTTGACGGTCGTGATTTTGGCGAGGCCGGCGCGCTTGTCGCCGCCGCGCGAAGGACGCAGCGAGCCCTCGATGACGTCGCCCGTGCGCAGGCGCGCGGAGCGGATGAGGTAGGCGGGCACGAAGGCGTCGTCGTTGGACTTCATGTAGCCATGGGCGTGGATGATGCCGGAGCTGTCCGGGCGAATCTGCAGAATGCCCTTGATGTCGCGGAAGCCCTCGGCCTTCGCAGCGGTGACGTAGATTTCCTCGACGAGCTCGGCTTTCTTCTTGCCGGTCGTCTCGATCTCGAACTCCTTGGCCTTCTCGCGAAGTTCGGCGACCTTCATGGCAGCGAGCTCCTCGCGCGAAAGCGTGGGCTCGGTGGGAGCGGCATTACGCTCCTTGTTGCGCTGTTTGCGATCGCGCTGGCGGTTGCGACGGTCGTTGTTGCGGTCGTCCTTACGCTCGTCGTTGCGCTTGTGCTGGCGACGGTTGGGACGAGTGCCGTCTTCGCCCTCGGCGGGGGCGGCACCATCGGTTGCGGTGGTGTCAACATTGGCCGCAGCGGCGTCATTGGCCTCGGCGCCAGAATCAACCTGCGCTTCGACATCAGCATGCTGCTCGGCGGCCTTGACCTTAACGGACTTCTTGCGACCGCGCTTGGGCTTCTCGGATGCAGGCTGTTCGACGTCCTGGGGCTCGACGGCATTAGTCGATGCATCGGCGGTCGTCTCGGCGGAATCCTCGGACGCACCCTTCTTGGCAGCCTTAGCCTTGGACGTGCGCTTAGCAGCAGTGCGACGGCTGCGACCGGGACGGACGTCGGCGGGCTCGGCATCGGCAGAAACGGCCTCGGAAGTCGTGGCATCCTGGACGGGTGCATCGGCAGCAGTTGAGGACTTGGCAGTCGCCGCAGCATCCCGAGCGGCGGCGGCTGCGGCTGCGGCCTTCTCGGCCTCGACAAAGGCCTTGGGCTTGCGACCGCGACGGTGCGGGCGCAAAGCCGGATCGACAACGGGAACTTCGCTGGCCTCGACAGGCGCAGCGGGCTCAACAGGCGATGTGCCCTCCCCTGCCGCGGAACGGACCGAAGCCTCAGTGAGCTCGGGGGTTACCTGTTCAGCAACCTGCTCGGCCTTAGCAGCCGTGCGACGGCGTGTGCGCGGTACCGGCTTCTCGGTCGGCTGGTCGGCGACAGGAGTCTCGGTGGCGGCAGGCGTCTCGGGCACAGACGGAGCTGCAAGCTCGGTCAGAGCCGCGGCCTCGCGCTCGGCAGCACGACGGCGGGCGCGCACCACCTGAGCCTCGCTAATCTGCGCCAACGCACGTGCCTGCGCGACCTCATCGGAAATCGGCGCCGAGGAGTCAGCTGCAACGGTGAGCCCGGCGCGCGTCGTGCGCGTGGTACGGCGCTTTGGCTTGGTGACCTCCTCGCCGTCAGCGGCAGGCTTGGCCGTGCGGCGCGGGCGCTTGGGCTTTGCCGGAGCAGCCTCCTCACCAGTTGCAGGCACGGCCTTCTCAGCCGCTACAGGCATAGGCGTCGAAGCAGCCTTAGGCGTCTCAGGAGCCGAGGCTTGCGCGGGCGCCGCGACCTGGTCCGACGCAACCGGTACAGCGGGAGCGGCCTGCGTCGTCGTTATTTCGTTTTCTTGCTGTTGATCAGACACAGTGTTTGCTCAACTTTCTTTTCAAGCCCTGTGATCACATGCTCCCTGCATAAACCTTCAGGGCGGCTAAACAGTCTAGTTCCGTTCAAAACGACGGACATCATTGATATGTATCGAGATGATTGCGTCAACTACGCAGCGTTAGTGTAACACAACCGCCGCCACCTGCAACTTAGTCATTGGGGGGACGTTCTTAAACGACTAGTCAAAAGGGACACTCTTTGTTTGCCACCCACAAATCTGACTGCCTCCGCCAAAACTATGGCGGTTTACTACGATGAATCGCTCAACCGCGACCACTCCGAAACTTGTTGAACTAAAACCGCAGGTAGATGCCTTGCACTTTTTAGCAAAAAGCCGGCGTGGTTAGAATTCCTCAATTCATCGTAGTAAACCGGCATAGTTTCGCATTTCCAGCAGTTCCAAATTCATCAATACGTCGGCGTTTGCGAAAAAAGCCCGACCTCCGTAGGAGATCGGGCTTATAGGGCTCAGTTAAACCAAACCTACACGGTCAAATGACCCGCAGATTACATCTGCTCGGGCGCGGAAACGCCAACGAGGGTGAGCACCAGGGCGAGCGTCACACGGACGGCATCACAAGCGGCCAGACGGGCACGCGAAAGCTCGGGGTCGACGGGACGACCCTCGCTCGGCAACACCTGGCAGGCAGCGTAAAAGCTGTGGAAGTCACCGGCGAGTTCCTCGGCAAAGTGGGTCAGACGGAACGGAGCGCGATCGCGAGCGCAGCTGGCGATCAGGTCGGTGAGCTCGTTGAGCTTGCGCGAAAGGGCGAGCTCGGTCGGGTCGGTCAGCAGCGAGTAATCGACGTTCTCACCGATGGCCTTGGCGGCAACGGCCTTCATGCCCATCTCGTCGGCCTGCTCGGGCGTAACGTCGGCGGCACGGCGCAGGATGGAGCATACGCGGGCGTGGGCATACTGCACGTAATAGACCGGGTTGGAGTTGTCGCGCTTCTTGACGGCCTCGATATCGAAGTCGACCATCTGGTTGGAGCTCTTGGAGATGAGCGTGTAGCGGGCGGCGTCAGAGCCGACCTCGTCGACGAGCTCCTGCAGGGTCACCATGGTGCCCTTGCGCTTGGACATACGGACGGGCTTACCGTTACGCAGCAGGTTGACGAGCTGGCCCAGCAGAACCTCAAACTTGCCGGGGTAACCCAGAGCGTCGCAGACGCAGCGAACGCGCTCGATGTAGCCGTGGTGGTCGGCACCCCAGATGTCGATGACGTGGTCGACGCGCTGGAACTTATCCCAGTGATAGGCAACGTCGGAGGCGAAGTAGGTGTACTCACCGTCGGACTTGATCAGGACGCGGTCCTTGTCATCGCCCAGGTCGGTGGAGCGGAACCACAGGGCGCCGTCCTTGGTGTAGAGGTAGCCCATCTTGTCGAGCTTCTCAAAAGCGCGGTCGACGGCAGAGGTACCGGCGGTCTCGCCCTCGGTGTCCTTCACGTACAGCGAGCGCTCGGAGTACCAACGATCGAAGTCGCAATTGACGGCGTGGCAGAGGTCGCGCATGTTGTCGACCATCTTCACGTAGCCGCGCTCACGGAAGCTCTCCATACGCTCCTGCGGATCGGCGTCGACCCACTTGTCGCCGTCGGTGCGCCAGAACTCGGCGGCCTCGTCGATGATGTAGTCGCCGCCGTAAGAGTCCTTGCCCAAGGTCTCGGCAAAGTTGTCCTGATACGGATGGGTCTCGGGGTGCTCGTCGTTCTCGTCGGCAACAAAGGCGTCACGGTCGGCGATCAGCAGCTTGTGAGCCTCGTCGATATCAACGCCCTGCTTGGCGATGATGTCGGCAAGCTGCATATAGCGCGTGCTGATGGAGTTGCCGAAGGTGTTCATCTGAGAGCCGTGGTCATTGATGTAGAACTCACGCTGGATCTCATAGCCGGCGTGGTCCATAACGCGGCAGAGCGAATCGCCCAGCGCGGCCCAGCGGCCGTGGCCGATGTGCATGGGGCCGACGGGGTTGGCGGAAACGAACTCGACCTGGGTCTTCAGGCCACCACCGACGTTGGACTTAGCGAAGTCCATGCCCTTCTCGCGAGCCTCGCCAAAGATGGCATTCTTGACGGCAACGGAGAGGTAGAAGTTGATGAAGCCGGGGCCTGCGATCTCGACCTTCTCGATCGCGGGGTCCTCGGGCATATGGGCAACGATGACCTCGGCGATCTTGCGCGGGGCGCAGTGGGCCAGCTTGGCGGACTTCAGGGCCATGGTAGAGGTCCACTCGCCATGAGAAGTGTCAGCCGGTCGCTCGATAGCGCAATCGTCAAGTTCAAATGCGGAAAGGTCGCCGGCCTCCTGGGCCGCAGCAAGCGCAGCGCGTACCAGCTCTTCAATCTTCTCGGGCATAGATCCTCCTTGTGTTAAAGCCCCCGAGCTCTTGGTCACTCGTAGGGCAAAAGCCAGAGTTTGTAGCACTCTATCACAAGCGACGGGCACTGTCGCAGGGTAAAGCTAATAGATATTGCATATGCACAAAAATGACTACAGCTTGCATGGAGTCACTCAAAGATGCCGGTCTGCCTGCAGATTATGCAGGCGTTGAAAATGCATAAAGGTGTGAATGAGCTGCGTCTGTTATCGAATACTCTTACCTATCAGAATTGTGTGCTTTTCCTGCATAAAGTAAGGGTTTGCGCACGTCAGCGTGTTATTCTAGACATACGTAAATTCGTATAAGTTGGAGGTAGCATGTTCTCAATCGGTCAACACGTCATTCATCCGGGTCAGGGAGTCTGCACCGTCGTCGGTTTTAGGGACGACACGCCGCAGCCCATGCTGTTGCTCGAGACCAAGCAGGGACATGCGCAGACGATCCTCATGTACCCCGTGGCGCAGGCCGATCGTTTGCATGCCGCCATCTCCCAGCAAGATGCCGAGCACCTGCTGAGCCACTATGACGAGCTGGAGTGCGACACCTTTACCGAGCGTAACAGCTCGCTTGAGGAGACGCACTTTAAGCAGCAGCTCAAGCTGGGCGCGCCCGAGACGGTCCGCGTGGCAAAGACCATGATGCACCGCATTCGCCAGGCCGAGGAAGCTGATAAAAAGCCCAGCTCTTACTACATGCGCGTACTCAAGGAGGCCAAGCGCCGCTCCATTGAGGAGTTCGCCGTGGCCCTGGGCGTCACCGAAGAGGACGCCGAAGCCCGCCTAGCCCAAGCCGCCCTCAACTAACCCATCCGCGCCAAAAACCACCACAAAGGGGACAGGCACCTTTGTGGTGGTTTTTTCGTTCTAGTCGTTCCAGTAGTATTCATTCTTAGCGATACCCACGAGCACAAGGAGTCTCTTATGGCAGAGCCGCTTACCGCCGGAATCACCCGCGACCGCGCGTTCGAACTGCTCAACGAGCACAACAAGGACCCGTTCCACATCACCCATGGCGAGACGGTCGAGGGCACCATGCGCTACTTTGCGCGCGAGTTCGACCCCGAGAACGAGGAGTTTTGGGGCATCGTCGGCCTGCTGCACGACCTGGATTGGGAGGAGCATGAGGATGACCCCATGAACCACACCATCTATGCGGCCGAGATCCTCGAGGACGAGGGCGCATCGCCCGAGCTCATCCGCGCAATTCAGACGCATACGTCCGACTTCAACTCTTCGCTGCCCAAGCCCGAGCTGCAGATGGAGAAGATCCTGTTTGCCTGCGACGAACTCACCGGTCTAATCGGTGCTGCCGTGATCATGCGTCCGAGCAAAAGCGTCATGGACTTTACGACCAAGTCGCTCAAGAAAAAGTTCAAGGATAAGCGCTTTGCCGCCGGCTGCTCACGCGACGTGATTTCGCAGGGCGCCGAGATGCTGGGCTGGGAGCTTCCCGAGCTCTTCGACCGTACCATCGCGGCCATGCAATCCTTCGCGCCCGATCGCGATACCTTCCAGGCCTAACCGCCCACGCCACCTAAAATCACCACAAAGGAGACAGGCGCCTTTGTGGTGGTTTTTCGTTTGCAACAGGTTTAGGGGCGGACCTGGCCGGTGCCACGGAGCTTGTATTTGTAGGTGGTGAGGGCCTCGGCGGCAAAGGGGCCGCGGGCATGGAGCTTTTGGGTCGAGATGCCAATCTCGGCACCCAGACCAAACTCGCCGCCGTCGGTGAAGCGGGTGCTGGCGTTGGCGTACACGGCCGAGGCATCGACCGCGTCCAGGAAACGCTCGCAGGCATCCGTGTCCTCGGCAACAATGGCCTCGGAGTGCATGGTGCCGTAGCGATTGATGTGCGCGATGGCCTCATCCTCGTTCGCCACGACCTTCACGCTCATCTCGAGCGCCAGGTACTCGCGGCCCCAATCCTCCTCGGTCGCGGCCACGTAGTCGTCGTCCTCGGCAAGACCGGCATCGGCGCATGCGGCGCACGTGGCCTCGTCGCCGTGAATCAGCACGCCGTGGTCGTGCAGCACGGCAACGACCGCCGGCAAAAACGAATCCGCCACGGCACGGTCGACCAGCAGCGACTCGGCGGCATTGCACACGCCCACGCGCTGCGTCTTAGCGTTGACGATAATGTTGAGCGCCTTGTCAAAATCGGCGGATTCATGCACGTAGATGTGGCAGTTGCCTGTGCCCGTCTCGATCACCGGCACAAGCGACTCGCGCACGCAGCGCTGGATCAGGCCCGCACCGCCACGCGGAATGAGCACATCGACAATACCGCGGAGCTTCATGAGCTCGCCGGTGGCCTCGCGGTCGGTAGACTCGATCATCGAGACGGCCTCGCGCGGGAAACCCTGGGGCTCAAGCGCATCGGCCAGCAGCTCGGCAATCATGGCGCACGAGTGATAGGCCAGCGAACCGCCGCGCAGGATGCAGGCGTTGCCGGTGCGGATGCAGATGCCCGCGGCATCGGCCGTCACGTTGGGGCGCGCCTCGTAGACCATGGCAACCAGGCCCAGCGGCACACTCACGCGGGTGAGGTCCACGCCGCTTGCGAGCACACGGTGATCGAGCACGCGGCCCACGGGATCGGGCAGCTCGGCGAGCTTCTCCAGGCCGGCGGCCATGCCCTCGACGCGCTCGGGCGTCAGCAGCAGACGATCGAGCAATCCGACCGAGGTGCCCGCATCACGCGCAGCGGACATATCGAGCTCGTTGGCGGCGACGATGGAGTCGATACCGTTGCGCAGTGCTGCGGCCATGGCGCGCACGGCCTCCTGGCGCTGCTCGTCGCTCGCCGTGGCAAGCGAGGCCGACGCTGCCTTAGCGGCAACGGCAAGATCGTGGACATACGTGGCTATATCGACCGACATGGACGGCCCTTTCTCCTAGAAGTTTGCAACCATGGTAGCCGATTTGCGCATGGCCTCGCCCGCGGCGGTAGAATTGGTCAACCCGAAACACCGCAACGAACGGAAGACTCACATGGCCCTCATTACTTCGTACCACGTCCCCGGCCTGTATGTCGAGGACCACAGCATCGACGTCCCCCTCGACTGGCGCGGCCTGGAGCCAATGCTCCTAGCCGTCGGCAGCACCATGCGCCGCGGCGCTATGCCGGCACCAATCGCCGGCGCGCCCGAGAGCATCAAGCTCTTCTACCGCGTGGTTTGCGCGCCCGACCGCATCAACGACGATCTGCCGCTGCTTCTGTTTTTGCAGGGCGGCCCCGGCGGCGAGAGCCCGCGTCCGCTGTCACCCTCAAGCGATGGCTGGATCGAGGAGGCCGTCAAGCACTTCCGCGTGGTCCTGCCCGACCAGCGCGGCACCGGACGCAGTAGCTGCGTGGACGGACGCACGATTGCCACCTTGGGCGATCGCGCCGAGGCAGCCGGCGCCGATGCGGACCGCTCGCAGGCGGACTTCCTCAAGCGCCACCTCGCCAGCTCCATCGTGCGCGATTTTGAGTACCTGCGCCTGGTGGGCTTTGGCGGCAGGCCCTGGGTCACGCTCGGGCAGAGCTACGGCGGCTTTTTGACGCTGAGCTACCTGTCGCTCTTCCCCGAGGGCGTGGCGGCAAGCTTTACCTGCGGCGGCATCCCCCACGTACCGGCGAGCGCAAGCGAGGTCTACGCGCACACCTTCCCGCGCATGGCTGCCAAGACGCAGCAGTATTACAACCGCTACCCCGCCGACGTCGAGCGCGTGGCGGCCCTGGCAGATGCCCTCAAGGAGCAAAAGCCCGTGCTACCCGACGGCTCGCCGATGACGGTCGAACGCCTGCAGCTCATGGGCAGCGACTTTGGCATGAAGCCGAGCTTTGAGCGCATGCATTGGATTATCGATCATGCTTTTGTTGACGGCGACGGCACGCTGGCCTGCGGCGCCTCGGTATCCGACAGCTTTTTGATGCGCGCCTTCGAGCGCACCAACACGCGCACGAATCCGCTGTACTGGACGCTTCAGGAGTTCATCTACGCCGACGGCGACACCATGCCCATTCGCTGGGCCGCGGCAGAAGAGAAGGCCCATCGTGCCGAGTTCGACACGCTCACGCGACCGCTCATGTTTACCGGCGAGGCCATGTTCCCGTGGATGTTTGAGCAGATGCCCGAACTTAAGCCCTTCAAGCCGGCGATGGATCTGCTTATGGAAGACACAAGCTGGGACAAGATCTACGACCCGCAGCGCCTGGCGTGCAACGAGGTGCCCCTGCAGGCCGCGGTGTACTTCGATGACATGTACGTGGACTCGGGCATGCAGCTCGATACGCTCAGCCGCGTGGGCAACTCGCATGCCTGGGTGACCAACGAGTTCGAGCACGACGGCTTGCACGGCAGCGTGGTGTTCAAGCACCTCTTCGACGAAGCCCTCAACCGCGGAGACCTGCGCCAGATCTTCTAGCAAAGGAGTGTCCCCGTCTGCCGGCACAATAGGAACGTCCCCAAGTGCCGGCAACGACAATGCCGCTGGTAGAGGACAGAAAGCGAAAACGCCCCTAAGCGAGCAAGGTGACGTGAAAGAGGAGGGCATTGACCTTTTGGTCATGCCCGACGATTGAACGTCAGATTGCCGCTTAGGGGCGTTTGCAGCGTCAATTGGTTAGGCGAACACTATCAAGTTGTCCCTATGGATCGCGGGCTTCTCGGCCAGGTCTGCGAGCAGGCGGTTGCTGGCAATCTGGTCCTGGCGGCGGCCGGCTGCAAGCTCCAGCACGTCCGAATCGGCCTCGGCGATACCACGGGCGACAACCATGCCGCTCGGGTCGCACACGTCGAGCACATCGCCCTCGGCAAACTGGCCATCGACCTCGCGAATACCCACCGCGAGCAGCGACGATCCGCGGCTGACCAGCGCCTTCGCGGCGCCATCATCGACCGTCACCGAGCCATGCGCCTTGTCACCCAGTGCGATCCACAACTTGCGCGGCGCAATGTCCAGGCGCTCCGCCGGCGGATCGAACAGCGTACCCACGCTCTCGCCGCGGGCCAGACGCACGAGCGCATCGGGCTCCTCGCCCGAGCAAATCACGCTTTGAATGCCCGCCGTCATGAGAATGCGGCTCGCGCGAATCTTGGTGATCATGCCGCCCGTACCCACCGATGTGGAAGAATCGCCCGCCGAGGCGATAATCTTGGCATCGATCTTATGCACGACCGGGATAAACTCGGCCGTCGGATCCTCATGCGGATTGGCGGTGTAGAGGCCATCGATGTCCGAGAGCGTCACGCACAGATCGGCAGAAACCAGGCAGCTCACAAGCGCCGCCAGCGTGTCGTTGTCGCCGAACTTGATCTCATCGACGGTAACGGTGTCGTTCTCGTTGACGACCGGCACCACGCCCAGCTCCACCAGGCGCAGCAGGGCGTCGCGCGCGTGCAGGTAGGACGTGCGGCGCGCCGTGTCGTGACGCGTGAGCAGCACGAGCGAGGTGAGCAGGTCGCGCGCATGGAACTCCTCGTCGTAGGCCGACGAGATGATGCACTGACCGGCCGAGGCGCAGGCCTGCAGGCTCGGCAGGTCGCCGACCGGCTTACGGTCGAAGCCCAGCACGGGATAGCCGCAGGCAATGGCGCCCGAGCTCACCACGATCAGGCGCCAGCCAAGCTCGCGCAGCGCTGCGGCCTGGTCGGCAAGCCCGCCGATAAAGGCGCGGTTGACCTTGCCGTCGGCGCCCACCACCGTGGACGAACCGATCTTTACCACCATCGTTTTATAAGAAGTCGTCATACGTCAAACCAATCAACTGTTCAGCGAACGGCCGAGCCGGCGGCCAGGGAAGCGTGACTCGCCCCTACCGCCCAAGGAATTAGTGAGCCCAGGGAAAGGCAGAGGCCGCGGCCATGTTCTTACGCACGAGCTCGTCGCGCACCTGAGCCAGGCCCTGCTCCATACCCACCACATAGGTCTGCGGGTACAGGAAGCGCTTGAAAGCTGCGTCCAGATGGTCGAGCGCCCAAGCACAGCGCTCGCGCGCGTCCTGGATGCTCTCACGCGGAGCCACCGCACTGCCATCGCGCACGATCGGCACCAGCAGCTCGCGATACTCGAGTTCGGACACGTCGGTCACCAGGGCGGCATCGTTCACGGCCACAAGGGTATTGCCGCGCGCGGCGCCCTCCCCCGCCAGATGGTCCTCGTCGTAGATCATGTCGCAGACCGGGCCGCCAAAGCCGTCGTAATAACGGCGCACGCGTTGCACACCCGGGATCGTGCGCTTGTATGGCTGCTCAGAGAGCTTGACCACCGGCGTCCATGGATCTGCCTCGCTCGCACGGCGGGCGGAAAGCTTGTACACGCCGCCCAGCGCCGGCTGGTCATAGCAGGTCGCAAGCTTGGTACCCACGCCAAAGCTGTCGATGGGCGCGCCCTGGTCGAGCAGCGACTGAATCGTGTACTCATCCAAATCGTTAGAAACCGAGATCCCCACATAGGGCAGGCCCTCGGCATCAAAACGGCCGCGCACATACTTAGAGAGCTTGGCGAGGTCGCCGGAGTCGATGCGAATGGCCGACAGGCGCTCGCCCACCGCTTCCATCTCCTTGGCAACCGTAATGGCATGTTCACAGCCCTCGCGCACGTCATAGGTGTCGATGAGCAGCGTACAGTTCTTGGGGCTCGACTTGGCAAAGGCGCGGAAGGCCTCGAGCTCGGAATCGAAGCTCATCACCCAGCTGTGCGCATGCGTGCCAAAGACGGGAATACCGTAGCGGCGGCCGGCGAGCACATTGGACGTAGAGGAGCAGCCGGCAACGTAGCTCGCGCGCGCGACGGCCAAGCCGCCATCGGGACCCTGAGCGCGGCGCAGGCCAAACTCGGCAACGGGACGGCCGTCCGCCGCCAGCACCACGCGCGCCGTCTTGGTGGCGACAAGCGTCTGGAACCCAACGATGTTGAGCAGCGCCGTCTCAAGCAGCTGGCACTCCAGCGCGGGGCCGGTGACGCGAACCATGGGCTCGCGCGGAAAGACGAGCTCGCCCTCGGGCACGGCGTCGATGTTTACATGCGCACGAAAATCGCGCAGGTAGTCGAGGAATCCAGGCTTGAACATCGCGCCGCCGGCCGGGGCCTGGAGCGAGGCGAGGTAGTCGATGTCCTCGGGCGTAAAGCGCAGATTCTCGACCAGCTCGGGCAGTTCGGCGGTGCCGCACATGACGGCATAGGCGCTGCCAAAAGGATGGTCGCGGTAAAACGCGGTAAAACAACCCTGCTCATTGGCCTTGCCGCTCTCCCACAGGCCCTGGGCCATAGTGAGCTCGTACAGATCGGTGAGCATTGCAATGTCGGTGGGATGCGAGATGTCGGTCAAAGCCATGGGGCGACCTTTCGGATGCGTTGTGCAGAGGTTGAGGGTTGGAAAAGGGCAGAGTGATCGGGCATGGCACCCAGCGCGAATGGGCTAGAGCAGGCCCATGCTGGTCAGGATCGTGTAGCCCATAAAGATGACAAACGCGATGAGGGCAAGGACAATGATGATTTTTTGAGCCGGCGCCATGCCAGGGATCTCGTTCTCGCCCGTAGGCTCCTTGGAGGTAACCATGCGCTGGGCAAAGGTCATCTCGTCACGGCTCGGCTTGGGCTCGACGGACTTGGAACGAGCGACCTTTTTAGGCTGAGGTTTAGGTGCGGTGGGCGCGGGCTTCGCGGCGGCGGGCTTGGGCGCGGGGGCGACGTTCGCGGCGGCCTCCTCGGCCTTCTCGCGCTCGGCACGCAGGGCGGCCAGCTCCTCACGCTCGCGGCGTGCCTCTTCCTGGGCCTCGCGACGAGCTTTCTCGGCGCGGAGCTCTTCCAACTCGGCGCGTTCCTCGGCAGACAGTGGTTGGGACTCAAGCTTGGCCATGGTACAGCCCTTTCTTTTAAAAAAAGCCGCCGACACAATGTCAGCGGCTTATCAAATCCAAGGGTGGAGACGAAGGGAGTCGAACCCTCGGCCTCTGCCATGCGACGGCAGCGCTCTCCCAACTGAGCTACGTCCCCAGGACAAGTTGATATTTTACCTACGGCTCGCCAACTGTCAACGCCCAATACCCAGTCTTTTTGGGACGCGGCTGTTTTAGCTACCCCGACAGACAACGCGAACGGTTTGGTCGAACAGCGGCAGGGGTAGCTAAAACAGCCCCGTCCCAAAAAGACTACTCAAAGAGCCTCGTCCCAGATTAGCTGGTTTGAGCACTAGTAAGAACACCGGTGGTATCGAACGCCGGGGTAAAGCTCTCGTCTACCGCGCCGCCTTCTTGCCAAAACATCGTCGTAAAGCCCAGGTCGTCGGCATGGTCGAGCACCTGCTCGTACTCCTCGCGCGTCACGGCGCGCGCCAGGTCGCCGCCTTGTTCGCGCATGAGGGCATTGGGCGTGTACTGGTTCATGACCGAGATCGGCACGTCGCCCACCGTCTGCCACACCAGGTCCAACACGCGGCACGAATCGTCCGCATGCCCCGGCAGCACCAGATGACGCACGATTATGCCGCGCCTCATGAGCCCGTCCTCGTCTACCAGCTCTCCCCCGCGGCGCTCAATCTCGCGCGCCATCTGGGCCAGACCCGACACGGCCACGCGCGGGTAGTCCTTAATATGAGAAAGCGACTGAGCAAGCCCGGCATCGGCATATTTAAAGTCCGTAAGCCACACGTCGACCAGGTCGCCCAGCGCCGCCACGGCACTCGCGCGCTCGTAACCACTCGTGTTGTAGACAATTGGGATGACCAACCCGCGCGTCCGTGCCGCGGCAATCGCGGCAGGCAACAGGTGCGCATAGTGCGTCGCCGTTACCAGGTTGATGTTATTGGCGCCCTGGTCCTGCAGCTCCAGCATAATCTCGACCAAACGCTCGGGCAAAATCTCAAGACCGAAATTGCCCGTCGAGATCTCGTGGTTTTGGCAGTAGATACATTTGAGCGAACAGCCGCTAAAGAAAATCGTACCCGAGCCGGCCTCGCCCGAGATAGGCGGCTCCTCCCACATATGAAGCGCTGCGCGGGCCACCTTAAGCGTGTTGTCGGCGCCGCACACGCCACGCGTGCCCTCGTCGCGCGCCGCACCGCAACGGCGCGGACACAAATGGCAGGCGGGCGAAAAAAGTTCGGTCAACGACGTCGGCATAAAAACATGCTCCAAAACAATGATTCAGCAGCTCAAACGTAAAGGGACCAACCGCACAGACGGCTCGAGCCCAAGGCGCCGTAATCGTCCGACACGATTTTTATAATGTCAAGACTGGAATCGACAAAGTGCCGCTTTATGATGTAGGTATTCCGCCCCCCGCGGAGCAACTGGGTGAACCGTCGCGTTTATTTAGGGAGCCCACACAGTCGTACCTAGTACAGGTATCCTTCGTTGTTAAGGACGCTGGAACAGTCGATGAGGGCACCCACCTGTTTTAGGTGGGTTCATTTTCGTAACGTGGGGGGTGGTTTTCATTTGCCGAAAACCACCATTACAGCCCATATGGATCCCCGCCGGTATCCCGACAAGCCATCGACAACATCCCAATATCTGGTAAGCGCGTGATTATCGCTGCATGCAATTCCATGCACCCCCCGTGGTCGAGTATCATGGTTCGGCTATGCCCTTTGCGCATGGCGTTCTTCTGACCTTTTCCTTCGACGCTTGGCGGTTTTTAGATTCATGGCTTCATCCCCGAGCTACATACCGTACCTATGCGTGGCAGCGGCGGCCTTTATCACGACCTTCCTCATGGTGCCCCTGGTCAAGCGCTTGGCAATTAAGCTCGACGCCGTCGACTATCCTTCCAAGCGCCGCATCAACACCAAGCCCATCCCGCGTTTGGGCGGAACGGCGGTGTTTTTGGGCCTGGTCGTTGCCTGCATTGTGCAAATCCTAGGCACCTGGCACCTAGGCTGGCCGCCCGTCCTGGTGCCGCACCCGCGCCTTCACATTAGCTATCCCATGCTGGCGCTCTCCTTTACCGTCATCTTTGCGACCGGCGCTATCGACGACGTCATCCAGCTCAAGCCCAAGCAAAAGCTGGCCGGACAGGTCCTCGCTGCGCTCATCGCCTGCGTGGGTGGCCTGCGCATCGGCGTCATTGTCAACCCGTTTGCCCCCGGCGAAATCATGCTCGGATGGCTCGCCTACCCCATCACCGTGATCTATCTGGTGGCATTCACCAACATCATTAACCTCATCGACGGCCTCGACGGCTTAGCCACGGGCATCTGCGGCATCGCGTCGTTCACCATGTTTTCGATGGCCGTTCTCTCGGGCCGCATCGACGCCGCCGCGCTCTCCATTGCGCTCTTTGGCGCCTGTCTGGCCTTTTTGCGCTACAACTTCAACCCCGCAAGCATCTTCTTGGGCGACTCGGGGTCGCTGCTTCTGGGCTTTGCGCTAGGCTCCATCTCGCTACTCAACGTGAGCCGCACCGCCGCGCTCACCTCGCTTATCATCCCGCTCATCGTTGCCGGCGTGCCCATCATCGACACGTTTAGCGCCATCGTGCGCCGCAAGCGCGCCCACATTAGCATCGGGCAGGCCGACAAGGGCCACATCCACCACCGCCTGATCCAAGAGGGCTACAACCAAAAGCAGGCTGTGCTGCTCATCTACGCCTGGTGCATTATGCTTTCGGCCGGCGCCGCCGCGATCAACCAGGTCGAGGTGCCCATGCGCGTGCTCATCTTTACCGTGCTCGCCATTGGCTCGGCGGCCTTCGCCAAGCACCTTCACCTGTTTGAGCCCGTGCTGCGCCACCATTACAACAAGCGCACGCACGAGGATGAGCTCATTACGCCCGACGACCCCGCCTTTAAGCAGGAGGAGCAGGCGGCCGAGGAACGTAAGGAAGAGCGCCACCACAAGCTCTAGGGTAAGCTGCCGAGGATATACCCAGGCACCGCTGGCCAAGCGCAGCCGCGCCGCACCCATCGCACGAGCTGCCCCTCTTCCGCCCCTCTCCTGCTTACGCCCCGCCCCTCCAATAAACGCGTTATCATCTTGACCCATGAACATACGTTAGGAGCAATCATGCCAAACGAGAACAGCTACGAAGTCGCGCTGCAAAAAAGCAACGCCATTCGCGAGGGCCTGGCCAAGACGCCCGAAAAGTTCACCATGCTTACCGGCGACCGCCCCACCGGCCGCCTGCACCTGGGCCACTACTTTGGCACCCTCAAGGGCCGCGTGGAGCTGCAGAACATGGGCGCCAAGACCAACGTGCTCATCGCCGACTACCAGGTCATCACCGACCGCGACACCACCGAGCACATCCAGGACAACGTGTACAACATGGTCATGGACTACCTTGCCTGCGGTATCGATCCCGACAAGACCATGATCTACGCGCACTCCGCCGTGCCCGCCGCCAACCAGCTCATGCTGCCGTTCCTGTCGCTGGTGTCCGAGGCCGAGCTAGCGCGCAACCCCACGGTTAAGGCCGAGATGGAGGCATCGGGCCACGAGCTCACCGGCCTTCTGCTCACCTACCCGGTGCACCAGGCCTGCGACATCCTGTTCTGCAAGGGCAACGTGGTGCCGGTTGGTCGCGACCAGCTGCCGCACATCGAGCTCACCCGCACCATCGCCCGCCGCTTTAACAACCGCTACGGCAAGGTGTTCCCCGAGGTCGACGCGCTGCTGTCCGAGACCCCGCTGCTGCCCGGCCTGGACGGTCGTAAGATGAGCAAGAGCTACGGCAACGCCATCAACATCTCGATGACCGCCGAGGAGACGGCCAAGCGCATCAAGAAGAGCCAGACCGACTCCGAGCGCATGATCACGTTCGATCCCGAGAACCGCCCCGGCGTGTCCGGCCTGCTTTCAACCGCCGCCATCTGCACTGGCCGTTCCGAGGTCGAGATTGCCGAGGAGATTGGCATGGGCGGCTCCGGCCAGCTCAAGAAGTACGTGACCGAGGCCGTCAACGAGTACTTCGCGCCGATCCGCGAGCGTCGTCAGCGCTATGAGAACGATCTGGACTATGTGAAGGACGTGCTGCACGAGGGCAACCGTCGCGCCAACGAGATTGCCGAGCAGACCCTGGCCGAGGTTCAGGACGCCATGGGCATGGTGTACTAGATCGATCTGCTGGCTAGAACTTTCGATTGCTATAGGGCGGGCGCTACGGCGTCCGCCTTTTTGGTGCCCGACCGGTTCGGCTCTGCCCATTGCACTCCCCCGACAAACAGGAACAGGCCCGCTGGCAGTTAGTTGCCAGCGGGCCTGTTCCCGAAGTACACCGTTGAATCGCACAGAGGGGAGGAATGCGAATCAAACTCAACAGGGCAGGCTTTTTCATCGCCTATTGCCTGCTCCGTTGCTGAAAACAATATAGTTCACCGTGGTTTACTCTGTAGCGTCAAACCGCGCCGTCATACGTTCTCCATAAGTTAGCCCCGGTAAACCTGCAACGGAAAACCAACACAAAGGGGACAGGCACCTTCGTGGTGGTTTTAGCCACGGCAAAGCCGCTAGAGCCCTGCTGGCCAGCGACAGGCGGCCAAGTCGACGTGCATGGGATCGGTAAACGTCACGCCCTCCCCCATTAAGAGCTCACGCTGAGCATCGGGGCCGCCAAAGGCAAAACCCTCACAGATATGGCCGTCGGCAAACACCACGCGATGACAGGGAATCTGACCAGGGCGTGGATTGCTGTGCAGCGCATAGCCCACATAGCGCGCGCTTCGCGGGCGACCGGCGAGCAGCGCCACCTGACCGTAGGTGGCGACCATCCCCTCGGGAATCTGCTCGACTACCTCGTACACCCGCTCGAAAAAGCTCTCAGACGCCATCGCATGCTCCTTTCAACCGAAACCAGCATAAACCACCACAAAGGTGCCTGTCCCCTTTATGGTGGTTTTGACCGGAAAGCTAGTTGGCGGGGCGGAAGAAGGCTACGGCTACGGCACCGGGGCCCACGTGGGTGCCGATGGTGGCGCCAATGGTGTGGATGGGCAGCTCGCTCTCGGCATGGCCGGCCCACAGCGCGGCGCTGTCCTCGATGTACTTCTTGAGCACAGCGTCCGAAAGGCCCGTATAGCCCAGCGCCAGCGGCATGGAAAAGTCGATGCCGCCTGCCTTTTCGACCTTTTGGTTGAGCAGGTTACGGCCGTTCTTGGAACCGCGCGCCTTGCCCAGCTGCACGATCAGACCGTCTTCGGCGGCTACAACGGGCTTCACGTTGAGCAGCGTGCCCACGGCGCCGGCCGCAGCAGACAGGCGACCGCCGCGCACCAGATACTCCAGCGTCTCGAGCAGGCCGATAACCACCACGCGGTCGCGCACGGCCTCGACGGCCGCCGCGATCTGGGCCGCACTACGGCCCTCGTCCACCAAGCGCAGCGCATACTCGACCAGCACGCGCTCGCCCAAGGTCACGTTATTGCTGTCCACGACGAACATGTCGCCGCCCGGCGCCTCGGCAAGTGCCGTACGAGCACTCTGGTTGGTGCCCGAGAGCTTGGCACCCACGGTAATAATCACGGCCTCATCGCCGGCCTCACGCGCTTCGGCAATCGCCTGCGAAAAGGCGTACGGGTTGACCTGACCGGTCTTGGGCAGTTCATCGCGCTCCACAAGCATCTCGTAAAAGCGCTGGTGATCGATGTCGACGCCATCCATATACACATCGGTGCCAAAGGTGACGGACAGCGGCAGAACACGCAGAGCGGGGTGCTCCGCCGGCGACATATCGCTTGCGGAATCGGTAATAATGCGGACGGACATAACGAATCCTTTCTTGCGCAGGTCTCGCGCAGGGAATTTTGACAGCAATGTCCCGGCACGGCGTACGCGCTCATACGGGACGATGCAGTTCTTGGCTGAAAGCTAGCGCCAGCGCGGCTCTAGATCTCGCGCAGGGTGTTGAGGATCGTGCGCAGCGATGCATACATCTGCTCGCGCTGCTCCACGCCCATGGCCTTGCCGGTGGTATCGAGCACCTCGCGAATGATGCGATCGGCCTCGCTCATGCTCTCGCCGCCCAGGGCAGTCAGGCGCACCGGAGCACGATACTTGACGGCCGCATCACCCGAGTCGTCGACCTCGACGTAGCCGCCCTCCTCCAGATGTGCCAGTGTGCGCGAAACGGCGGCACGGGTAACGCCGGCCATGCGGGCGAGGTCGGCGCCAGTCAGGCCGTCCTTGCTGCGCTCAAGATAGTACAGGCACATAACGTCGGAGCCCTTGAGGCCCAGCCTTGCGCCTTCGGACGTCTTGATACGCTGAATCTCCTTGTAGAGGCCGCTGATCAGTCCGACAAAGTCCTCAAAACGTGTCTCGTCGTTCTGCTGCATGGTGACGACCGCCTTTCGCTTACATGATGCTAACGGGTAAACATCTTAGCCGCACAAGGCAACACCCGTACCCAAATATCCCATTTGTTAACCCATCAACATAAAAACCACCACAAAGGGGACAGGCACCTTTGTGGTGGTTTGGGACATCAATAGGTTCTAGGCGCCGCTACAGCTCCACGCAGGGATTGTCGCGGGTCACAAGCGTTTTCACGACAACCGTCGCTCCCAGATAGCGCTCGAGCAGCTCGGCTAAGCGATCGATCGCGGCCTGGCAATCCCCCATCCGCTCGGGCTCCACGCACTCAATCGCCAGGAAAGCATCGACCGAATCGTCGGACAGGGCCGTTCGAACGCCGTCGCGCCAGTTCCAGCAGCGGCATACGGCGCCCGCATCATCGATGTAGGCGAGCTCGCCGGGCAGCGTCGGGTCATCTGTCTCCTCGCCAAGCGGCAGAAATGAATCGCCACCGTCGGTCACCTTCAGGCAAAGGTCTCCCTCAATCGCGTGCAAATCCTCGCCGCCTACGGGCAGCGCGTAGGACAGCGACACCGTGTTGTAGATGTCCACCGCGGGCGTAATGTGGCCCACCGGCTTTCCTTTGAGCACGCGCTTGAGCAGGTTCTCAATTGAGCAACGCGCGCCCTTCTTGGTCTTGAATAGGCGATATGCCTCGCGCCATGCCTTAACCGGCGCATTCTCGCTGATGGTATCACTCGTCAGGTGACGCTCCGCATCGATATTGGCGCGGTCGAGCAACGCGGCAATCGCATCAACGTCCTCTTGAGGAATCTGAGCCGCGGGCTTCATGCCCTTTACGACCACAACACCGACAGCCGCCTGCGGAAATAGCTCCCAAAACGAATCCTCGGCAACGAAACTCTTCATGTGCTCTCCCTTCATAGCATGCGCCCGAGCCCGGGTGCCTAAACAAAAAGCGCCCTTACGACGGCCACCTTCAAAGTCCTACGGTGCCGCCACAAGAGCGCTTACGCTGCCCCCATCCGGAGAAGGGGGCGATATGTCAGGCGTATTGTAACCCGAGTCATTCGCCCAAGCAAAACCGCCACAAAGGTGCCTGTCCCCTTTGTGGCGGATATGGACTCGCGGCGACGCTAGTGGCGAAGTCCCAGCAGGCCGTGGCCGCGATGACGGGCGTCGGCGTGCACCTGAGCATGCGGACCGGCGGCCTTGACGGATTCGGGCAGGTGCGAGTACTTCTTCTCGAAGTTCTCCTCGAACATCACGGCCAAGTTGTGCGCGGCCTCGTCGTAGCGAGCGGTGCTCTGCCAATACTGGCGCGGCACCAGGATGCCGTCGGGTACGCCGTGGCACGTGGTGGGAATGTCGACGTTAAAGATGTCGTCGTGCACGAACTCGCTGTCCTCGATGGTACCGTCGAGGGCGCGGGCCACCAGGGCGCGCGTGTAGGCAAGCTCGATGCGATGACCCACGCCGTAGCCGCCGCCGATCCAGCCGGTGTTGACCAGGTACACACGCGTGCGGCCGTCGGCGATGCGCTCACCGAGCATCTTGGCATAGACCATGGGGTCGAGCGGCATAAACGGCTCGCCAAACAGCGAAGAGAACGTGGGCGTGGGCTCGGTGACGCCGACCTCGGTGCCGGGGATCTTGGCCGTAAAGCCCGTCACAAAGTGATACATGGCGGCGTCGGCCGTCAGGCGCGAGATGGGCGGCAGCACGCCAAAGGCATCGCAGGTCAAAAACAGCACGACGCTCGGAGTGGTGCCCATACCCTTGGTCCACGCGTTGGGAATGTGCTCCACAGGGTAGGCCACGCGCGTGTTGTGCGTGACCGAGACGTCATCGTAGTTGGGCTTGCGGCTCTCGTCGAGCACCACGTTTTCGCAGATCGCGCCAAAGCGGACGGCGTTGAAGATCTCAGGCTCGTGGAACGCGTCCAGGCCCTCGCATTTGGCGTAGCAGCCACCCTCGATGTTGAAGATGCCCATGTCGGACCAACCGTGCTCGTCGTCGCCGATCAGTAGGCGCGTGGGGTTAGCCGAAAGCGTGGTCTTGCCGGTGCCAGACAGGCCAAAGAACACGGCGGTCTCGTGCGTGACAGGATCCATGCTGGCCGAGCAGTGCATGGGCAGCACGTCGTCCTCTACGGGCAGCAGGTAGTTCATGACGCTGAAGATGGACTTTTTGATCTCACCGGAGTAACCGGTGCCGGCAACCAGAATCACGCGCTCCTGGAAGTTGATGACCACGGCGGCGCTGGAGTTGAGGCCCTTAATGGCGGGATCGCACTGGTAGCCGGGAGCGGCGAGCACGCAAAAGTCCGGCTCACCGGTGCGCGCAATTTCGCGAGCGAGCGGGCGAGCGAGCATCTGCTTAATAAAGAGCGCCTGGCTGGCACGTTCGCAGGCGACAAGCAGGCGACGTGTATGGTTGCGATCGGCACCGGCCATACCGCGCGTGACGAAAACATCGCGCTCGTTGAGGTAGTTGACGATACCGGCCTTGATGGTCTCGTAGCTCTCGATCGAAAGCGGTCGGTTGACGGCGCCCCAGGCGATCTTGTCGTGCACGTCGGGCGTGTCGACGATAAAGCGGTCATTGGGGGAACGACCAGTGCGCTCCCCCGTCTCGATCACCAGCGCGCCGTTGGATGCCATGCGGCCTTCTTCGCGGCGGATAGCGTGCTCGACGAGCTCCGCGGCGGGTAGATCGACCAGCAGACGGGGCTGATTCTCGGCGGGATCTTCGACCAGCGTAATACCAAAGTTGGACAAAACATCTGCAGGGGTAACACCAGGCATGGGGCCTCCTTTAAAAACGCGACACGAGGACACGACGCGCACTTTACTCACGTAAAGCCCGTTGTACCCGATATGCAAAAACGTTTTTGCGGCAAGGGCGGCAAGCCCGCCCAACGGTCAAAAATCGCAGGCAAGCGGCCTAGTCATTGGGGACGTTTTTAAACGACTAATCGTTGGGGACACTCTTGAACAGGCAACAACCAAGGAGCGTCCCCGGATGCCGGCACTCGGGGACGTTCCTAAAGTGCCGGCACATAAGGAACGTCCCCGAGTGCCGGCTACTGAATGGCGCCGCCGAAATTATCGAACAATCTGTTCAAAAACACGAACGAACACCGTCGCGTCTATACTAGAGCGCAGCAATAGAAAGGACTCCGCTTTGAGCATCACGCCCATCGATAGCATTCGCCGCGCCATCGCCCGCCGCAATGGCGTCGCCGACCCCACCGTATCGGACGGGGCGCACGGGCAGGGCGGACGCATCGAGAACGGCCTGTTCCCCGCATCGCACACCGCCGAGGAGCTCGCACGAATCCAAGAGCTAAGCCAGCGTAACGCCGGCGGTCCCGACAGCAGCCAGGCCACACGCCGTCGCCGCGAGCGCGATCGCCAGCCCGGCCCCATCCACCGCATGGTCAATGCCTGGTGGAACCGCCTGCTCGGAGCCGTCTACGGCGGCGGCTTCTCCACGCAAGAAGCCGAGTACGAAGATCACGCCACCCGTCGCGACTACCTTTGGAATACCCTGGGCACCGCCGTGTGGGGCATGGTGTTTCCGTTGCTCACCATCGTGTCTACGCAGCTCGTGGGCGCCGAAGAGGCTGGCAAATTCTCCATCGCCTTTGTCACCGGCACGCTCATAATGATCGCGTGCAACTACGGCGTGCGCAATTTCCAGGTCTCGGACATCGACGAAAAGACGTCCTTTGCCTCTTACCAGCTCAACCGCTGGATCTGCGGAGCGCTCGCGCTGGCATGCGGCCTGGTATACAGCAGCGCCCGCGGCTACGATGCGCAGATGGCCACAATCGGCCTGGGCGTCTACCTGTATAAGGCGATCGACGGCATTGCCGACGTGTACGAGGGCCGCCTGCAGCAGGCCGACAAACTCTACCTGGCCGGCATGAGCCAAACGCTACGATCCGTCGGCGTCATCGCGGTCTTTAGCGTGGCACTGTTCCTCACGCGCAGCATGCCCATCGCCGCCATGGCCATGGGTGTCACCGCCATCGCCTCGCTCGTGCTGGTCACCGCGCCGCTCGCCCTGCTCGAAACCGAAAAATCGCGCCGCGTGAGCCTGCGCGAGGTCGGTCACCTGTTTATCCAGTGCGCCCCGCTTTTTGGCGCGCTGTTCCTGTTCAACCTTATCGAGAGCATGCCCAAGTTCGTGATGGAAGGCACGCTGGCCTACAAGTATCAGCTGTACTTTAATGCCCTGTTCTTTCCGGCGCAGGCTATTTTGTTGAGCATTGGATTTATCTATAAACCGCAGCTTCTGCGTTTGTCGAGCATTTGGGCTAATCCTCGCAAGCGTCGTCGCTTTGACCTGATTATTGTTGCCGTTATGGCACTGATCGTGGTCATCACCAGCGTGTGCGCCGCATTTATGGCAGGTCCCGGTATTCCCCTCATGAGCTTCATGTACGGCCTCAATTTTGAGCGCTACCGCACGCTGGCACTGCTGATGGTTGTCGCCGGCGGCGTCACCGCGGCCATCGACTTTCTCTACGCCATCATCACGGTGCTGCGCCATGCCGGCGACGTCACCAAAATCTACCTGATCTGCTTCGCCGTAAGCGTAGTGCTGCCGGTGATCCTGATCAACCTGCTGGGTCTGATGGGCGCCGTGGTGAGCTACCTAGCCATCATGGCCCTACTCCTGGTGCTGCTGATTATCGAATACGCCCACATCCGCCAACGCATCGAGCGCGACCGCAACCCGTACGGCGCCTAATTGGCGCAATGGGGGGTCTCGTTGCGGACGATTTGCGACACGCAAAACTAAGTGAGTAGACTTTTGCCGAATCCCTGACCACACCGGCAAAACACAAGTCAGTGACCTGCGGTTTTGTTGAGGCAAATTTGCCGGCTGCTCGGCATTTCCAAAAAAGTCTACTCACTTAGCCAGCGGGCAGCCAAAAAAGAACCGTCGCAACGTCGTTTGACTCCGTTGCGACGGTTTTTCGAGCATTTTCGCACTGCCGAGGACGCAGACGTTCCTCATTTCTCGCGCTTACCGAGCAAGAAGGCGCTATTCTCCGAAAGTAGTCAAAAAAGCTCCGTCCCAAATTAGCTACCCTTTGCACCGATTATTCGCCTGGGTTGATATTCGCGTAGAACTCCGCGCCATCATCCAGGCGCAGGATCCCGACGCGGCCGAACTCGGAGCCGGTGGCGGCGGCGCAGTCGATATCGATACGATCGGGCACGCCGGCGGTATCCTCGCCACCCAGGCGCACAATCTGCCCGCGGCCCGACTCCTCATCAAGCCCCGCCAGGCCGCCAACCTCGCAATAGCGCCCAAGCGACACCGTGGGCGTGTGGCCGCTCACCACGACCGGACCCTCGCCCTCGGCAGAAAGCAGTCCCGTCGGCGCATCCCAATAGCCGTGACGAATCCACAGCAGGTCATCGGACGACTGCACCGCGAGCATCTGCTGCAGCAGCTCGCGATCGGCACCCACCGCTCCGACGCCATCGGCACAATCGACGCCATGCTCAAGTAAAAACGCGCGCGCCGCCTTCATCTCGATTCCAGCATGTACCAGCAGATACGGGCGCTCCTCGGTCTCGGCCACCGCGTAGAGCGGCAGCGCGGCCATCCATCGCACGAGCTCCTCGTATGCCTCAAATTCCATGTCGTTGAGCTGCTCGCGCGTCGTCCAGCCACCGTTGATATCCCAGGTCTCGGCATCGAGCGGATCCTGGCCAATGATGGCATCGAGCATGATCTGCTCGTGATTGCCCTTGAGCACGTGGGCGTTGGGCAGCGAGCGCACGAGCTTAATAACGCCGACCGGATCGGGCCCGCGATCGATCATGTCGCCCAACACGTACAGCGTGTCGTCGGACGTCAACGAAATCTTGGACAGGGCCTCGTCAAGCGCACGCACGTGCCCGTGAGCATCAGATGTCACATAGATCGCCATGGTACGCCTCTCCTTGCATTGCGGCCAAAGCCCGGCGCCGCAACTAAAACTTCAAGTTGAACTTAAACGTTACCCATTGTACTCCGTTGCAATAAAGCTGGAAAGGGTTTCCGAGCAGAGGCAAAGACGGCAGCCGTCTATGACGATATCGCGCACGCCCGCAATCCAACCCCATAAACCCACCATCTTTGGGTACAAATAACCGCAGACAACTAACCGTGCCACGCCAACCACCCAGGAGCGGACACCATCCATGAACCAGATCCTTCTTTTTATCGGCCTCGTCATCATTTTGTGCCTGACCATCAAACCCGTCGGCAAAAAGCTCCCCTTCCCCACCCTGCTTATCTTTATCGCGCTCGGCATGCTGCTGGGCGTCAACGGCCCGGCGCATATCGACTTTAGCGACTACGCACTCACCGAAACCGTCTGCAGCACGGCGCTATTGTTCATCATGTTCTACGGCGGCTTTAACACCAACATAGACCGCGCCAAGCCCGTCGCCGCGCCGGCGGTGCTGCTGAGCACGCTCGGCGTCGTCATCACCGCAGGCATCACCGGCGTGTTCGCCCACTTTGTGCTGGGCTTCGACTGGATCGGCGGCCTGCTGCTGGGATCGGTCGTGGCGTCCACCGACGCGGCCAGCGTCTTTAGCGTTCTGCGCGAGCACAGCCTTTCGCTGAGGGGCGGCACCGACTCGCTGCTCGAGGTCGAATCGGGCTCCAACGACCCCGTCGCCTACATGCTCACCGCCGTGCTCGCGACCCTCGCGGCGGGCGGCAATATCGACATTCCCGTGCTGCTGACCAAGCAGATCATCCTGGGCGTGGGGTTGGGCCTTGCCATCGGCTGGACATCCAGCCGTCTGATTGAGCGCGCACACGCAACGGCCGAAGGCGCGCAGACCATCTTCTTGTTCGCCGTGGCCATCGTCGCCTACGCGCTGCCGAGCTACCTGGGCGGCAACGGCTTTTTGGCCGTATACCTTGCAGGCATTGTGCTGGGCGCAAGCGACATCACCGGTAAGGTCGAGATGGCGCACTTTTTTGACACCCTCACCGAGATGGCCGAGATGACCATCTTCTTTTTGCTGGGCCTGCTCGTCACGCCCGCGCGCCTGCCGCAGATGCTGCTGCCGGGCCTGGCGCTCATGGCGTTTATGCTCTTTGCGAGCCGCCCCATCGCCGTCTGTCTGCTGCTGGTGCCCTTTAAGACGAACCCTCGCCAGGTTGCACTCGTAAGCTGGGCGGGCTTGCGCGGCGCGGCTTCGGTCGTCTTTAGCCTCTTTGCCATGGTAGCCGGCGTTCCCGGCGGTCACGACCTGTTTGACCTGGTGTTTGTGATTGCCGTATCGAGCATTGTGGTGCAGGGTTCGCTACTGCCGGCGGTGGCGAAGAAACTCGATATGATCGATGCGGCCGGCGACGTACGCCGCACCTTTAACGACTACCGCGACGAGGACGGCATGTCGTTTGTAAAGCTCAAGGTGGGCGCTGGCCATCCGTTTGCCGGACGCTCGCTCGCGGACATTGGCAGCGCCACAGACATGCTCGTGGTCTTGGTGCTGCGCGACGGGGCGCACCCGGTACTGCCCAACGGCGATACCGTCATCGAGGAAGGCGACCTTCTGGTGATGGCAGCCCCAACGTTCGAAGAGCGTGCCGAGGTTACGCTGCGCGAGGTCACCGTGACGCCCCACGGTCGCCTGGCCGGTCAGCGCCTGCGCGACGTGCCGCAAGGCAAGCACCCCTTTATCGTGGTGATGCTCAAACGCGACGGCCAAACGATCATCCCCGACGGCAACACCCTCATATACGCCGGCGACGAAGCCGTCATCGCCACGCTGGCGTCGTAGTGACCAGGGGTTAGCTAATTTGCGACGAAGAAATCAAGCGCCTAGAGAACCTCATGCCTTCGCTCGCAGATTTGGATTTGCCCGAGGAGTAAAGCACCCCTCCCCCATGTAACCATCCTGTAAATCATAGCGGCGCACTCGGGTTTTGCTGTGATTCGGTCGCGCCTGACGCTCCACTGTGCTAAAGTATCCCGAACGTTCAAACGACTACGAGGGGAACTAGAAGATGGCACGTGTGCACAACTTCTCAGCTGGCCCGGCCGCGCTGCCTACAAGCGTGCTCGCCGAGATCGCCGACGAGATGATGGACTACCGCGGTTGCGGCATGTCCGTACTCGAGATGAGCCATCGATCTAGCATGTACCAGCAGATTATCAACGACGCCGAGGCAACCCTGCACCGTCTGCTGAGCATCCCCGACAACTACCGCGTCCTGTTTTTGCAGGGCGGCGCCACGCTGCAGTTTGCGGGCATCCCCATGAACCTCATGCGCCGCGGCCGCGCCGGCTACGTCGTGACCGGCAACTTTGCCAACAAGGCGTACAAGGAGGCCGCCAAGTACGGCGAGGCCGTGCTGCTCGCGAGCTCCGAAGACACCAACTTCGACCGCATCCCCGACATGGCCGACATCAACGCGCGTATTGCCGCCGAGGCCACGGGCGACGGGCTCGACTACGTCTACATCTGCCAGAACAACACCATCTTCGGCACCATGTACCACGAGCTGCCCAACTGTGGCGATGTGCCGCTGGTCGCCGATGTCTCGAGCTGCTTTTTGTCGCAGCCGCTCGACGTCGAGCGCTACGGACTCATCTACGCCGGCGCTCAGAAAAACGCCGGCGCCGCGGGCGTGACCGTGGTCATCGTGCGCGACGATCTCATCGCAGATGGCCCCGCCTTTGCGCAGACGCCGCAGTACATGGACCTTAAGACCCAGACCGCCAAGGGCTCCATGCTCAACACGCCTAACACCTTTGGCATCTACGTATGCGGCAAGGTGTTCCATTGGGTGGAGCAGACCGGCGGGCTCGCAACCATGGCCGAGCGCAACTGGGCCAAGGCCAACCTGCTCTATGACCTGCTCGAGCACAGCGAGCTGTTCCATGGCGCCACGCAGGCCGACAGCCGCTCCATCGCCAACGTCACCTTCCGCACCGGCGACGCCGAGCTCGACGCGGCCTTTGTCGCAGGCGCGGCCAAGCACCAGATTCAAAACGTCAAGGGCCATCGCCTGGTGGGCGGCATGCGCGCCAGCGTCTACAACGCCGTAACCATGGAAGACGTGCAGGCACTTGCCTCGTACATGAAGGACTTCGAAGCGCAGCATAGTTTGAGTCCGCGATCTAACTAGCCCGCAACGCGCGGGCCGACCAGCCATCTCAAACCACCCTGTTTAGATCAAAACCTGCTAAGGAGTTTTTCCATGCGTAAGATTAAGACTATCGACGACATCACCAAAGACGGCAAAGTCGAGTTTGGCGAGGGCTACGAGTTTGTGGGCACCGCCGAGGAGGCCGACGCTATCCTGATGCGCTCCACCGACCTGCACGGCTACGAGCTGCCCGAGGGCATCCGCGCCATCGCCCGCTGCGGCGCCGGCGTCAACAACATCCCCGTCGAGGAGTACGCCAGAAAGGGCGTCGTCGTCTTTAACTCCCCCGGTGCCAACAGCAACGCCGTCAAGGAGCTCGTCCTGGGCATGCTGGTGCTTTCGAGCCGCGGCGTCGTGCAGTCGATGAACTGGGTGCGCAACAACGCCGACGACCCCGAGATCCAGGTCGATGCCGAGAAGGCCAAGAAGGCCTTTGTGGGCCGCGAGCTCAAGGGCAAGCGCATCGGCGTCATCGGCCTGGGCAACGTAGGCTCCAAGGTCGCCAACGCCTGTGTCGACCTGGGCATGGACGTTTACGGCTACGATCCGTTCATTTCCGTCGAGCACGCGTGGGTGCTGAGCCGCGAGGTGCAGCGCGTGGGCACGCTCGAGGATCTGTGCCGCGGCTGCGACTACCTCACCGTGCACGTGCCCAGCAAGGCCGATACCATCGGCATGATCAGCACCGAGCAGATCGACCTGCTGGCCCCGGACGCCGTGCTCATCAACTACGCGCGCGAGACCATCATTGACGAGGACGCCGTCGACGCCGCCCTGCGCGCGGGCAAGCTCAGCTGGTTTAGCTGCGACTTTGCCACACCCAAGACCGTCAAGATGCCCAACACGTTTATCACCACGCATTCGGGCGCCGGCACCGGCGAGGCCGAGGCCAACTGCGCCGACATGGCCATCAGCGAGCTCAAGGATTACCTGGAAAACGGCAACATCGCGCACAGCGTCAACTACCCCGCCTGCAGCATGGGCAAGGCGCGCGCCGCAAGCCGCATTGCCTGCCTGCATGCCAACGTGCCCAACATGATCGGCCAGATCACGGCCATTCTCGCCAAGGACAACGCCAACGTGCAGCGCATGACCAACGAGTCCGCTGGCGAGAACGCCTACACCATGTTCGACACCGATGAGCACCTGGACGGCAGCACGATCGAGGCACTTAAGCAAATTCCGTCGATGTATCGTGTGCGCGTGATTAAATAGCGCCGGCGCCAATCCTGCCAGACAGACCACGAAGCCCATTCGGCCCCCGTTTTCACGAAACGGGGGCCGATTTTGTTGCTCCGGACGACTTTAAAATGATACCCAGAACAAGTTTTTTCAGATAATCGATAGTGAGGCTCAAGTCGCTAAGCACACCCGCTTTGATAAACAGCTTTATCAGGGACTTTAGTAGGTAAAAATCGATCTCTATGTGCCGAATGTAAGTTGACTGTCCATTTTCCGAAACAACTTATTCTAGATAGCATTTTTAAGGCCCCTCCAAGGCGAAATATAAGTCTTTTTGTGACCAAAACTCTAGTCCGCGCGACCGTTTTCCACCCGCGCGGCTACATTCCTGCCCAATCGATAAAAATCTCCTCACGAAGCCGCCGTTCGAGCTCCTGCTGTCGCGGCATCTTGTCTTTCAGCGGCACATCGAGATAGGACATGATGAGCTCCATCACCACGCGGAAGGCATCGGAGTCGGCCAGCTGACCATAGGTGATCAGAATGACGGGATATCCCATCGCTTGCAGCGCCGTCGTTCGATCGGAGTCCGAAATCTTGGATTCAATGGATCCGTGAATGGCTTTACCCTGGCATTCAACCAGACACTCTCGGCTGCCGTCCTTATTTGCCAGCAGGATATCGGCATAGCGCCTATCAAGCCCCGAAATCAGGCGGGCGCTGCGCGTCAAGCGAATCTCGACGTTATTGGTAAGGCGCAGCCCTTCGCCGCCGCGCAACCTCGTAAGGCCAAACAGCATCGAAGCCTGGACCTCGAGCGGCGATGCCGCCACCCCCCTAATGCACTTCGCGGCGCGTGTGAACGATTTAGCGCCGCGGAGCCCCTGGATCTTATCGACGTACTCTGTAAGCTCAGAGAGCTCAATCAAGGGAGGTCGTTTCCACAAGTCCGTTGGATTCCCCGAGACATCCTTTACGTTTTCCCAGCCCGACCGTGCGTCACTCCACCGGCTCCCATATGCCTGCACAAGTGTCGACTTTACCTGAGGCGCAATCTTGCACACGGCGAAGGTGCCGCACATCTCATACATGCACATGATCAGACGCTCGTTTGAGACCGAGGAAGCCAGGGACAGCAGGGTAAAGAGTGGGGACGCGACATCGAGGCCAAACTCTGTCTGCCGCACGAAATCAAACGGCCTCTCCCCGTTCCAAACATGCCTGACAATGCGATCGCCCTTACGCCCGCAGCCGCCCTGCGCCAAAACGTGTAACGGGGTGCCCAGGAAATGCGCGACGAGCGGATGCTCGCAAAGGCGCTCCCTGCGCGGATCGTCCGCAGAATCGGGCAGGTCCGGCATTATCGCCAAAACCTGTGGAGGTATCCGGTGATACCGAAAGGCAGATATGTCGCACAGCATGTCGTCCATAAAGGCTACGTACCCACCGCGCCGTTTGTAAACCCGCTCGGACGGCAAACGCGCTGGCTCGGCCTGCGAACGGTAAATGCTGCTGCGCGCGCGTCGCGAATCTCTCAGGAGGCTTACAATCGGTTTGGAAAGCAGACTGATTGTGAGGTTGCATATGGTTGATGAGGACTTTGCCTGGCGGCTTGCTCAGGAGCTCGTGCGGATCGACAGCTCAGACCCGGGCGCGTATGAGGATGAAATTGAGCGGTATATCAAAGCGCTGGTTGAGGCTCAGCTGGAGCGGTTGAGTCATCCGGTGCTCCATGCCGTGCAGGTTGAGGAACTCGAGGTGCTCCCCGGACGCCGCAACCTTATGATTACCATACCGGGCGTGAGCGACGAGCCGCGGCTGGTCTATATCTGCCACATGGATACCGTCACCTTGGGCGACGGCTGGGATACAGGCATTCCGCCGCTCGGAGCAATCGTGCGTGACGATAAACTCTATGGCCGCGGTGCCTGCGATATGAAGGGTGGCCTGGCCTGCGCCATTTCCGCACTGTTCCATACGCTCGAGCGCATGACGGCAAGCGGTGAGCTGCCCCGACGTGGCTTTTCGCTCATCTGCTCGGTCGACGAGGAAGACTTTATGCGTGGCTCCGAGGCGGCCATTGATGCCGGCTGGGTCGGTTCGCGCGAATGGGTGCTGGACACCGAGCCCACCGACGGACAGATCCAGGTGGCGCACAAGGGGCGCACATGGTTCGAGATTGAGATGGCAGGCGTCACGGCGCACGCGAGCCAGCCTTGGAAGGGCGCCGACGCCGTCGCCGCCATGGCAGAGGTCGTCTGCGCGTTGCGCCGCGCGTTCATGGCGCTGCCCGTACACGATGAGCTGGGGCCATCGACCATCACGTTTGGACAGATCGAGGGCGGCTACCGCCCCTATGTCGTGCCCGACCATGCCAAGGTCTGGGTCGATATGCGCCTGGCCCCGCCGACTGATACGGCCGCCGCGACGCGCATGGTAGAGCAGGCCATCGCCGGCGCCGAAGCCGCGGTCCCCGGCTGCCATGGAAGCTATACCGTGACAGGCGACCGCCCCGCCATCGAGCGCGATCCAAGCTCTCCCCTTCTGGCTGCACTCAAGCGTGCCGCCGATGACGTGACGGGCACAGACACGACCGTCGGCTTCTTTACCGGCTACACCGACACTGCCGTCATTGCCGGCAAGACAGGCAACCGCAATTGTATGAGCTACGGCCCCGGCTCGTTGGCGCTCGCGCACAAGCCCAACGAGTATGTGCCCCATGCCGATATCGTTCGCTGCCAAAACGTGCTCATCGCGCTTGCCGATAACACGCTCTGGGACGCAAGCGGCCAAGTTGGGGCATAATAAGCCGCGAACAAACCGACTCGCGCGTTAGGACCGCCCATGAAAGCACTTCCGTTTCCCTGCATCCGCCCAGCTCAGGACCGCGTGCTCGAGGCGCTGCCTGCGATGGGCGGTATCCTGAGCGGCAACGACGCCCTGCGCGGCGCCATTGCTGACGGCCTAATGCTCAAGGATCCAGGCGCGGCGTATTACGTGTACGAGTGTTCGGGAGAGCTGGGACGCGTGACGGGCGTTGTGGCAATTTGCCCGGTTGGTGTACTGACGGACGACAACGCGTCCTCCGCAGATGCGGCCGCAGCCGCCCGCGCAATCGCTGAGCTTAAGGTGCAGCCTCGCCCTGTAACGCTCGCCTACGAAGCCTCGCCCGTCATGGATATCATCCTCGGCGCCGCCAAAGAAGGCGCGTCGCTCTATGCCGTCACCGACCCCGCCGGCATTACGCACCGTGTGTGGGAGGTCAAGCGCGAGGACGCCGTTGCTGCCATCCGTGCCATGCTCGATCAGGCACCCGACCCCGTGTTCGCCGGTGACTCCGCCTATGCCGCCGCACTGGCTGGGGCATCGCAGATTCTGGCCGATGAGGCCCGTGCCGCCGGAACGTACACCGGCAAAGAGCCGTTCAACTTTGCCGTAGCTGCGCTCTTCCCCGCCGCGCAGGTCAGCGGCGGCGCGCCGCAGGTTCCGACGGGTCTGCTCACTCACCAGATCTCACGGTTCTAGCGGACTCAAACGCGAAGCTGGAAAACCCAGCATCCAAACAAACAAGGGGCGGGGATGCAATGCCCGTGCATGCATCCCCGCCCCTTTCGCATCAAACAATTTCGCCGGCAAACCGCGCCGCAACGCCAGCGCTACCCGCGCTGCGGGCCTACTGCCGCTACAAGCGGTTCAAGCCCCAGCTCGCGCGCGTAGTCTTCCTGCGTAAAGACTTCGACCAACTCAAACGTGTCGGATTCGTCGTCAAACGCAAAGTGCAGCACCGAGCAGTTGCCCGGCACGCGATCGCGCTCGTCGGCCGCCGCACCCTTCACGTGATCCATAAACTCCTTGATAGCCGAGCCATGGCTTACCGCGAGCACACACGTATGGTCCGGACGCTGCATGAGTTCGGTCAGCGTCGCCACCATGCGCTCGCGCACCTGGATCTGGCCCTCGCCGCCAAATTGACGATAGAAATCGCGCCACGGGCGCTCGGGCATAAGCATCACGCGCTCGGCCTCAAAGTCGCCAAAGAACCACTCACGCAGGCCGTCCAGGCGCTCGTACGCCAAGCCCGGCCACAAGTTGGCGATAGTCTGCTCGGTGCGATGAAGCGTGGAGGTGTAGGCATGATCGGGCTCAATGCCGCGCGCACGTAAAAACATGCCGGCGCGCGCCGCCTGGTCGCAACCCAACTGCGTAAGCGGCGAGTCACTCCACCCCTGAATGATACGCTTAAGGTTGAATATCGTCTGTCCATGACGGACCAGATACAGATCTTTATTCATAGGGGTCCTTTCGTTCGTTACCAACCCAAGAGCGAAAACGCCCCGTCGCAATAGCCAAAATGAAGCACGGCACCGTTGTCGGGTAGCTCTCCCCCGCCAGTCACATACTCAAGAAACTCCTGGCAGGCTGAGCCGTGGGAAACCGCCAGCACGCAGTCGTGCTGCGGCCGGGCCATAATACGGGACAGCGCCGCGACCATGCGCGACTGAAGCTGCACTTCCGACTCGCCGCCAAAGGCCACCGGATAATCGCCCCAGGGCTGCGGCGGCATCTCGCGATTTGATGTGCCCTCCAGCGAGCCAAAATGCCACTCACGCAGGTCATCGACCAGCTCAATGGAACGGCCCTCGCCAACGATAAGCTCGGCCGTATGCCGCGCCCGGCCCAACGGCGAGGAATACACATGATCAAAGGCCACGCCACGCGCCGCAAACGCCGTACGCGCCGTCAGCGCCTGCTCGCGCCCGCGCGCCGTAAGCGGCGAATCGTGCCAGCCCTGCAAAATGCTCTGCACATTGAGCTCAGTCTGCCCATGCCGCACCAAATACAGATCTGCCACACGCTCTCCCCTCGTACCACCACAAAGGGGACAGCACCTTTGTGGTGGTTTACCGTCTGATCACGCCGCGGTGACGCTCAGCTACACCAGCACGTCGGCGAGCGGGCGCTTGGGTACGTGGTGCACCTGCGCATCGTCACGCCAGTAATTAATTGAGCCGTCGGGGTTGGAATCGATCGCATCGATCATCTGCGTCTCGGCCGGCACGCCAAAAGCCATGATCAGCTTGAGCTCATACTTGTCGTTATCGAGCCCCATAGCATCGATCGCGTGGGGCGTAAAGGCCTTGAACATGCAGGCTGCCACCTCGGGCGTGGCGCTGCGAGCGGCGAGCATCATCGTCTGCGCGGCAATGCCCGTGTCGACCTCGGTGATGGGCGCGGCGGGCTTACCCGGAACAGCGCGCTCGGCAAGAATCGCGATGTAGCCGGTCGGACGCTCGCCCTCGGCAGGACCCGACCAATCCTTAAGCGCGCCGGCCCATGCAAGCTCATCAAATACACGCGCGCAATCCTCGGCACCGCTCACCACATGAAAACGCAGACGCTGAGCATTGGCGCCGCAGGGAGCCAGGTGCGCCAGTTCCGCCAGCTCGAGCAAAAACTCGCGCGGCACGCGCATGGACTCGTCAAAACGGCGGCACGTACGGGCGCGGCGGACCAGCGCGTCAAACGTGTCCAGGCCAAGCTTTTCGCAACCCTGCTTTGCCATCGACTCGGCGCTTACCGGCGCCGCGGGAACAGCTTCGTTCATAAGACCCCCAATAAAAGCCAATTGTTCTTAAGAAAATCTAACCTAAAACGTAGGCAATTACACACAGCGGCGCAATGTTCCACACCTGTTGAATATTCCGCATCCAAACGGGAACAAAGGTAACAATTCGGGAAGATGAGGCTCCCATTCGCCCTTCCCGCCCCACGCGACGGCGCCCTTGGGCGATACTGGTTGCAAGAGCTACGGCTTACGCCGCACGGAAAGGAGACATCATGGGCATCTTTAAGAACGATGACAAGCAATCGAGCGCGTTTGGATTTGACGAGAAAAGCATGGCAGGCAAGGCCGTCAAGGCCGTGCGCTGGATTTACGCCATCACGGGCGTCTTGGCGCTCGTCGCCGGCATCGCACTGCTGTTTGCGCCCGCCAAATCCCTCGTCTTCCTGACGACCGTCTTGGGCATCTACTTTGTGATCACGGCCGCGATCAGGCTGTTTACCGCTGTTTTCGAGCCGCTGCTGCCCACCGGCTGGCGCGTTACGAGCATCATCTCCAACCTGCTCATCATTCTGGGCGGCGTCATAATCCTGCGCAACCAGGCCTTCTCGACCGCGACGCTCACCACGCTCGTGGTGGTCGTCGCCGGCTTTGGCTGGATCGTCGAGGGCGTCATGTCGATTCTGGAATCCGAGCTTTCCGCCAACCGCGCCCTCGCCATCCTGAGCGGCGCGCTCTCCATCATCGCGGGCATGTTCGTGTTTATCTATCCGCTGTGGTCGGCCAAGATGCTCGTCATCTTTAGCGGTGCCGCGCTGCTGGTGTTTGGCGTGACGCTCATTGTTCGCGCCATTCAGTTTGGCAAACTGGTGCGCTAGATGCCAAAGACGCTCTTTATTGATGCCGACGCCTGCCCGGTCACGCGCGAGTCGATTGACTGCGCGCGGCGGGCGGGCGTCGCCGTTGTTATCGCCGGCAACAGCACGCAAAACCTGGAACGGCACATTCGCCGCGACGACCCGCGCGATGCCGAGCACGCGCGACGCGGCTTTTGGGTCACGACGCTCGACGTGAGCGTGGGCGCCGACAGCGCCGACTTTGCCATTGTCGAACGCCTGCAGGCGGGCGACGTGGTCGTGACGCAGGACATTGGCTTGGCGAGCATGGTGCTCGGGCGCGATGCCGCCGCTATCGGTGTGCGCGGGCGCGTCTACGACAAAGCAACCATCGACATGCAGCTGTTTATTCGCCACGAGGAAAAGAAGGTACGCCGCGCCGGCGGACGCACTCGCGGTCCGGCAGCATTTACCAGCGAAGACCGCGCCCGCTTTAAACGCAACCTCACCGAGTTGCTGCACTAACCAAGGTAGATTTTTGAGACATGCCTAAAATCTACCTTTTTGTTTTGAGCGGTGTGAGCGCTCGGAATCCATGGCTCAACAAAAAACGGGCTTCAAAATGCCATGCGTCGCCGCATTGCGCAGGCGCTGAGCATGGCTATTTGAAGCCCATTTTTTAGGCCTACTTAGAGGCCAACGGCGGAGAGGATGAGGCCCCAGCCAGCGCCGATGACGTACATCATGATCAGGAACACGGCATTTTCGCGGGCGCTGCGGTTGGTGCGGAACAGCACCAGATAACCCACGCCGGCGGAAATGAGCGTGCCGGCGAGCATCGGCGCCAGTTGCAGCGCGCCTTCCAGATACAGCTGTGTAATGACCACGCTCGCCGAGCAATTGGGAATCAGCCCGACAAGCGCCGAACCCAGGACAGCGAGTGTCTCGTTGCCGCGCAGGAACTGCTCGATCGCGGACTCGCCGAACGTCTCGAGCACGGCGACCGGAATCAGCGTCACCAGAAAAATGAATACCGAGACCTGCACGGTGTGCGAGATCGCACTGCGGATGATCGACAGGACAGGCGTCCCTTCGTGGGAGTGAGAGTGACCGTGACCATCATGGTGTTCATGTTCGCCCTCATGACCGTGATCGTGGCCATGTCCGTGTTCGTGCTCGTCCTCGTCTTCATCACAACCGCAATGGTCGCGCTCGCACAGCTCGTGGATGTGGTCGGCGCTCACGCCTGCCTCGGCCACCTCGTCGATGATGTCACCGCCGCTGTGGTCGTCGTGCGCGCAGTTCACGTGGGCCGGGTTGGCCGCGGTTCCCAGCACGGTACGGCGAATCGCCGCGTGCGCGCGGGCGTTACGGCGCAGGCCGCGAATGGCAGCGTCCACGATAAAACCCGTGACCAGTGCGATCAGCGCTTTCGAAGCCAAAAGCATCGCCATAGTCTGCACGGGAACCTGCTCGGCAAGCAACAGCGGCAGCATCTCATCGGAGGTCGAAAGGAACACCGCCACCAACGTGCCCAAGGTCACGACACGGCCGGCGTACAGCGTTGCTGCCATGGCCGAAAATCCGCACTGCGGCACCATGCCCAGCAGCGAGCCAACCACGGGACCCGCAGCGCCGGCGCGCTTGATAGCGCCGTTGACGCGGTCGCCCGCAACGTGCTCAAGTGTCTCGAGAGCAAGATACGTCACCAACAAAAACGGCACCAGCGACAGCGTGTCCTTGCCGGCGTCGAGCAGAATATCAATCAGTAAATCCATGACGGATGGAACCTTTCGTGTCTTTCGGCAGCATTGTAAAAGTCCTAGCGGTCAACTAGGGTATTGTAGTTGTCCCGGGCGCGGTGCCAATAGTTGCCTATGGTAAACTATCATCTCGCCATAACTCAGTAACCTCGAGCCGCACAACGCGGCCCGTCCAAGGAGTAGCATATGAACGTATCGCAAGCACTCGAATACGAGCGCCAGCCGTTTATCCCCATGTTTATCTACGGCGACCACGGCGCCATGGAGTCCGAGCGCCAGAAGGGCGAGGAGGCCCTCAAGGTGCTCGAGACCGAGTACTTTACCGCCGAGGGCGACCCCGGCTTCGACTTTGCCACCGTGCGCGACCTGGCCGACCGCAACCGCGACCTGTGCGACCAGATTGGCGAGGCGCGTCTGCGCAACGTGACGCCCGCGACGCTCTCGCGCGGCCTGTCCGATGCCGACACCTGCGCCGCCATCGGCAAGATGCAAAAGCGCACCGCCGCGTCCGTTATGCGCGAAATCCGCGGCGACCGCGACGCGCTCGGCGTGGCCTACGCCCGCAAGCCCATCCAGGGCACCGTGCTCGGTATCGACATCGAGACCACCGGCCGTGCACCCGAGCGCGGCTATATCATCAACGTGGGCTGGGAGATCATGGAGCTCACCAGCGACGCCGTCCCGCATGACGCCGAGGCACACTACTGCGGCCTGCCCGACATCTACCGCGGCGAGGATGTGCCGTTGTCGAATATCCACCACATCACCTGGGACGACATCGACGGCAAAAAGCCGTTCCGCGAGAACAAAGAGCTGCAAAAGCAGCTGCTCAAGCTTATGAAGAAGTACCCGTACATGGCACACAATGCCGCCTTTGAGGACAGCTGGTTCAAGATCCACCTGGACGGCTACGCCGAGGCACGCCGCGCCGGCAAGATCATCGTCATCGACTCGCGCCAGATCTGCCGCAGCCTGGACGCCGACGTGCGCTCGCTCCCCCGCGAGTCCGCCCCAGCCGCGCTCGAGAACTGGGCGCGCCGCCGTGGAACCCTCGCCGCCGACGCCAACGAGCAGCACCTGGGCTTGGACGACACCGACCTCATGCTCCGCACCGTCCAAGCCGAGTTCAACCTCAAGAACCTATTCGCGAAATAACCGATCCATCTGCGGGAGCGCCTGCCAGGCACAGCGCAATCCGTCTGGGCACACCGGCACGCAGTAAACTAGGGCGCAGCCTTATGGCTGCACCCTAGTTTTCATCAAAACGAGCAAATACGCGTGCTTCACATAGTCGGCAGGTTGGCCCACCTACATTTTTCGAGTTGTTCGGCCAGCTGAACCACTAGTCAAGGCCCCTTGAACCGCAATCGAGCGCTATAGTCGCCCCAATTTCGCAACCAAGCCCTATAAATCTACCTGAATCAATTCGAATAGGACGTTGCGATCGCACCATTCGTATAGGATAAGGCCGAATAACTCAAATTATGTTGGTGAGGCATCTGAGCGGTCGGCAAAAACGCTTAGAAGCTACGAATCCGCAACTAAAGTTCACCAAAATGGGGCAGCCGACAGAAACCTCCCCAGCCGAAGCTGCCCCCCCTCAATACGACAGCTCAAAAACCCACCGTTCGCAGAAGATAAGCCGCGCCCCAATACCGTTGCCCGAAGTTTCGAGCGTATATGGCGTCCGCTATGCCATCATGCGCGTATGGGAATCGTTCTGTCACATACCACGGCACGCGCTGTATACCAAACAGTCAACTCGCTCGCAAGCCACGCGACCGATCCCATATCTATGGAAAAGATCAAGGTGTCTGCGCCGACCACGTCCAACCTGGAAGCGGCGCGAGCATGGCTCAACAGAAAGAATGTCGATTCTGAAAGCATCCATGTGCTGACGTTTTCCAATAATGCCAAAAGGCACCGCAAGGGCTGCATCTGCCACTGCACGCGCTATACGTTTGATGCAGAAAGCTACCTAGAACTCGAGCCGAACGTCTACATCGTCGATATCAAGCTGTGCGCGTTAGAAGCAGCAGCCGACCTCAACCTTTCGGAGCTCGTTGAGTATTACTTTGAAATCTGCGGCTCCTACGCGCTTGGAACGTCCGACGAAACTCAATATCGCGAGCGCCCAGCCCTAACCAGCGTTGAAGAGCTCAGAGCCTTCTTTTCAGAGGCATCGGGGTATCGTGGATCTAATAAAGCACTTAAGGCACTTTCTTATGTACGCGAAGGCTGTCGCTCCCCACTCGAAACGGCGTTTGTCATGATGCTGACAATGCCCAAGTCAATGGGTGGCTTAGCCATACGCGCTATCAAAACGGACTATCCGATCCCAGTCCCCAAAAGATACGCCGCCCTAACGCGACGGACGGTTTTCTACCTCGACGCGCTGCTCGAAAATTCGATGACCGATATCGAATACAACGGCTTTTACCACGACGAGCCCGAACAGCAATCAATTGACGAGGAACGCCGAAACACGCTGCGAAACATGGGATATGCCGTTATCACAGTTAGTCGTCATTCGTTTTTCAAGCAGTCCGCTTTTAGGCGGGTCATGGAAGCGATTCGCATTCGCGAGAAGATATGGCCCGGTCGACTCCCGGATAACTTCGCCATCCTGCAAGAAACTCTTCGTCAATTTGTCTTGCGGCGCTACTTCGAATACGGCCGCCGCGTCCTGGAGACACTCAAAGAAGAAGAGGCCGCCAAGCGCGAAATTGCAAGCCAATATCCGCAAGCTGATGACCCGAGCATCAACGATGTGCCAGAACCCGACGACATGCAACACGTCGGGGCCCTTGCTGAGGAAATCAATGGGCCTTGGGAATGCGACATGTTCGCAAAAATCGATGAAAACCGCACGGAAGACGACACGATTATTGATCTAATTGAGAATTCGCTCTTCTAAAGGCGATCTCTGCGGATGTCCACCTACATTTTTCGACTTATTCGGCCACCGATGTGCCAGATTGGCTGCAGCAATGCTCAATATAACTTTAGATAAAACTGATTCTGCAGGAACTCCCGTAGAGGAAGAACTGATTCTCGCTGTATTTAACACGATAAAGTACAAATATGAACAGTCCTAAAGCTTCTCAAGGTGGCTTTCTTAGCATGCTGGCCGAACATCTCGAAATATGTTGGCGAGCATTGCGTCGATGTCTCCCAACCCGCAGAAAATCGCAGAGGCGGCAAGCAGTCATCGAAGTTAACGTAAATTGTATTGACATATGAACATGCGCTCATATAATCGGAAGTAATTTATATGAGCGCATGTTCATATGAAAGGATGTTGCAATGAGCAGCCACGCTGATGAAACAAAGACTGGCATCGAGGCCACCGAGCCGATCGTCCCCACCACCTGCTCGCCCGAGGACCTTCCCGACGAGGAGCTGTTGTACGACCTGGCCGACCTGTTCAAGGTCTTCAGCGACACCACACGCATCAAGATCCTCTATGCCCTCATGGGCCGCGAGCTCTGCGTGGCCGACATCGCCGAGGCGACCGCAACCTCGCAGTCGGCAGTATCGCACCAGCTGCGCACGCTCAAGCAGTCGCACCTGGTCAAGTTCCGTCGCGACGGCCGCAACATCCTCTACTCGCTTGCCGACGATCACGTCTACACCATGCTCAACCAGGGCATGAGTCATATCTGCGAATAGCAACCAACCACGGTACCAGCGCGGCCTGCACCCAAGCCGCAAAACAGGGAAAGGAACCCACCATGAAAAAGCAGTTTAAGCTCGACGAGATCGACTGCGCCAACTGTGCGCGCGAGCTTCAGGACGAGCTGGCCAAGCTCGAGGGCGTCAAATCCGTGTCCGTCAACTTTATGACCCAGAAGCTGACGCTCGAGGCCGATGACGCCGAGTTCGACGAGATACTCAACCGCGTTGTAGAGTTTACGGCCGACGCCGAGCCGAACTGCGAGATCATTCTCTAGCCCAGGTTTACGCCAACCTGCAAGGCCGCGCTTGCCGCGGCCTTTGCTCGCGAAATTATATGAGCGAGTGTTCATACATTCAAATGGGAGGATACGAGTCATGGCCACCGCCGACCCCAAGAAGAAAAAGAAGAAGCGTAAGAAAAAAGAGTCGCTCGAGCATAAGCGCAACCGCATCCTGGTAGCGCTGGGCATTTTTGCCGTGGTGTACGCCCTCGATGAGCTCGGCACCCTCGCCGCCGCATTCGGCACCCCGGGTAACATCTACGCCAGCTTCGTGCTGTTCCTGGTGCCGTTCCTAATTGCCGGCTACGACGTGCTCCAGAAGGCGTTCAACAACATCCGCCGCGGCAAGGCCTTCGACGAGAGCTTCCTCATGGCCGTCGCGACCATCGGCGCGTTTGCCATGGTGCTCTTCCCCGATACCGACCCGCACATGGCCGAAGGCGCCGCTGTCATGCTGTTCTACCAGGTCGGCGAGCTGTTCCAGGCATACGCCGTGGGCAAGAGCCGCAAGTCGATCAGCGCCATGATGGACATCGCACCCGACTACGCCAACGTCGAGCAAGCCGACGGCACACTCGAACAGGTCTTTCCCGATGACATCGCCGTCGGCACCGTGATCGTGGTCAAGCCCGGCGAGCGCGTGCCTATCGACGGCGTCATCGTCGAGGGCGAAACCCAGCTCGACACCGCCGCGCTCACGGGCGAGTCAGTCCCCCGCCCCGCCAAGTCCGGCGACGATATCATCAGCGGCTGCATCAACATAACGGGCCTCATCCACGTGCGCACCACCAAGCCGTTTGGCGAGTCCACCGTCGCGCGCGTCCTGGAGCTCGTGGAGAATGCCAGCGAAAAGAAGGCGCGCACCGAGAACTTCATCACGCGCTTCGCCCGCGTCTACACCCCCGCCGTCACCGGCGCTGCCGCGGTGCTCGCGCTCGGCGGCGGCCTGGTCACCGGTGCCTGGTCCGACTGGATTCTGCGCGGTCTGACCTTCCTAGTCGTCAGCTGCCCGTGCGCGCTCGTGATCAGCGTGCCGCTGAGTTTCTTTGGCGGCATCGGCGGCGCGTCAAAGCTGGGCGTTCTCATCAAGGGCTCCAACTACCTCGAGACGCTCGCCGACGTGGACACCGTCGTCTTCGACAAAACCGGCACCCTCACCAACGGCACGTTCTCGGTCGTCGCGGTGCACCCCGAGGCTGGCTATACCGAGCAGTCGTTGCTCGAAGTCGCCGCCCTTGCCGAGTCGTTCTCCGATCACCCTATCGCGCAGTCAGTGCGCGCCGCCTACCAGGGCGAGCTCGACCCCAAGCGCGTGACAGATTCCGCCAATGACGCGGGCCACGGCGTGACGGCGATCATCGACGGCAAGCATGTCGTCGTCGGCAACGCCAAGATGCTCGCCACGGCCGGCGTTGAAGCGCCGGACTGTGAGGTTGTCGGCACGATCCTCCACGTGCTCGTCGATGGCATCTATGCCGGCCACATCGTGATTGCAGACACCATTAAGGCCGATGCCGAGCAGACGATCCGCGACCTGCACGCCGCTGGCATCAACCGTACCGTCATGCTCACAGGCGACCGCGAGGAAGTGGCTGCGTCCGTTGCCGAACAGTTGGGGCTCGACGAGTTCCACGCGCAGCTGCTGCCGGGCGACAAGGTCGAGCGTGTTGAAGCGCTGCTCGCGGCCGAAAGCGGCAAGGGCAAGCTCGCCTTTGTGGGCGACGGCATCAACGATGCGCCCGTGCTCACCCGTGCAGATTTGGGCATTGCCATGGGCGCCATGGGGTCCGACGCCGCGATTGAGGCCGCCGACGTTGTGCTGATGGACGACAAACCGTCCAACATCGCCCGCGCGATCCGCGTGGCGCGCAAGACCATGATGATCGTCTGGCAGAACATCATCTTTGCGTTGGGGATTAAGTTGCTGATCCTGGTGCTCGCGGCGCTCGGCATCGCCAATATGTGGCTTGCCGTCTTTGGCGACGTGGGCGTGGCGATCATCGCCATCCTGAACGCCATGCGCGCGATGGGTGTCAAGAACCTGTAGCGCCTGTGGTCCCTCCGGCCGGGGCCGGGCTTGGTTTTGAAAACGTCCTCGCGCATGAGGCCCGTCTTTCCTGCTCCTGCGGGGCAACGGAAAGACGGGCCTCGCGCTGCGGAATGTTTTCAAAACCAAGCCCGGCCCCGGCCTGCGGTGACGTTGCTGGCGGTTCTTGGGCATCGCTTGCTGGCGGGGTTCCTTGTCTGAGTTGGACTTGGTTGGCGGGGCTACTGGTCCCGGTCGCTGTCCCGTCCCAGCATCGCCCTCAGCTTCTCAAAGCTTTCCTCGCTCAGGCAGTGCTCCATGTGGCAGCCCTCTTGCGACGCGACCTCAGCCGAAACACCCGCATCCTCCAGCAGCCCCACGAAAAAGCAGTGGCGCTCCCACATTTGACGGGCAACCTCAAGACCGCGTTCCGTCAGATGCACGTCGCGTTTGCCCATCTCCACGTAGCCGGTGCTCTCCAAGGCCGCCATGGCTTTAGAGACGCTTGCTTTGGTTACGCCCAAGTATTCGGCAACGTCGATCGAGCGCACGATGCCCTGACGTTCCGATAGAACGTAGATCGATTCGAGATAGTCTTCTCCGGATTCACGCAGGGCCATGGGCCGCCTTTCGCGATGGCTTCTAGTTAGCCTTTGGATACTTTTGCTTGATTTACTTTACCGCAAAAGTTGCCCATGTCTTACTACTTTGCCTAAAAGTTAGCCGTGTTTCACAAAACGTGCGGGACGAAAACAAAATGGGGACGCCCCGCAAGGAGTGTCCCCAGGCGCCGGGTGCCGGTCCGCAGTTACATCAGCCCAAAGTGCTTGGCGGCGTTGTAGATGCCGTCGTCATCCACGGCGGTCGTCACATAGGTCGCTGCAGCTTTCACGGTCTCCTGCGCGTTGCCCATGGCCACACTTGTGCCCACGGCCGAGAACATCGACAGGTCGTTCTCGCCATCGCCAAAGGCAATCGCCTCGCTCGCGTCGACACCCAGGCGCTCCAGCGTCGCCGCCACGCCCAAGTCCTTACCGCCGTTGGCAGGGATAATATCGCAGAACAGATCGCACCAGCGCGTAGTGAGCGAATGCGACACGGCATCGGTCACGATATGCTCGTCGGCCGGGTCCACAAAGGCGCAGAACTGGTAAACCGGCGCGTCAAAAGCGTGCTCAAACGGCTCCTTGTGGTAGACGATTCCCGCGTTGCTGCCGGCCGTCACCACGCGCTCGGACAGGCAGTTCACAAACGAGTTCTCGCCCTGCATGCACAGCGAGTCGTAGCACCCCTCGGCCACCTGGTCCACAATCACCGCAACGTCGTCCGGGTCAATCGGGCAGCTACGGTAGACGCCCTCGGCATCAAAGCAGTGCTGGCCCGAGAGCGTAATGTACGCATCCCAGCCCAAGTCGAACAGCCAGTCCGGCATCTGGTAGGTCGGACGGCCCGTGGCGATCACGCACGCGATACCCTGCTCATGAAAGCTGTCGAGCACCTGCTGCGCCGACGCCGGAATCCGATGCGTTTTAAAGCTCAGCAGCGTGCCGTCGATATCGAAAAACGCGGCTTTGATCATCCTCGTTTACTCCTCGCCCTCGAGCTTTTCGCTCGCCTCGAGCCACGCCATCTCCAGCTCGTCCATGGCGGCATGGGCCTCGTCGATCTTTGCCTGCTGCTCGCCGAGCGCCGTGTAGTTGGTGGGATCGACCTGGGCCATCGCGGCCTCGGCCTCCTCCACGCGGGCGCGCTGCGTCTCCATTTTGCGCTCGAGCGAGCTCACCTCGCGGCGGAGCTTCTGGCGTTCGGCGTTGGAAAGGCCATTGGGCTGACCGCTCGTCTTGGGCTTTTCGGCCGCAGCTGCCGCGGCACCGGTGTCGAACGTGCCGGTCTTGGCACTCGGCGCACCCACGGGCTCGCCCTCGGCCGTGGCATTGCACAGGCGCAGGTACTGGTCGACGCCGCCGGGCATATGCGTCAGATGACCGTCAAGCAGCGCCCACTGCTGGTCGGTCACGCGCTCCATCAAGAAGCGGTCGTGCGTCACCAGGATCAGCGTGCCCGGCCAGCCGTCGAGCAGGTCCTCGACAATCGCCAGCATGTCGGTATCCAAGTCGTTGCCCGGCTCGTCCAGGATAAGCACGTTGGGCTCGTCCAGGATCGTCAGCAGCAGCGACAGGCGACGGCGCTGGCCGCCCGAAAGATCGCCGATGCGGCTCCAGAGCTGCTGCGTCGTAAAGCCCAGGCGCTCGCAAAGCTTCTCGGGCGAGGTCTCCTTGCCGTCGATGACGTAATACTTCTTATAATTGCTCAGAACCTCGCGGATCGTGTCACCCATGTAGGGCTCGAGCTCCTCGAGCTGCTGCGACAGCACGCCAAAGCGCACCGTCTGGCCGATCTTCACGCGGCCGCGCAGGGGCGCGATCTTGCCCTGGATCACGTCGAGCAAGGTCGACTTGCCGGCACCGTTCTCACCCAGCAGACCATAGCGGTCGCCCGCGCCGATAAGCCAGGTCACATCGGAGAGCACCTGCTTGGGCGCGCCGTCGGCATCCGCATAGCCGGCGTCCACGTCGATCACGTCGATAACCTGCTTGCCTAGGCGGCTCACGGCAAGACGCTTGAGCTCCAGCTCGTCGCGCACGGGCGGCACGTCGGCGATGAGCTCGCGGGCGGCCTCCACGCGAAACTTGGGCTTGGTGGAACGGGCCTGGGCGCCACGGCTCAGCCACGCGAGCTCCTTGCGCGCCATGTTGCGACGGCGTTCCTCGGTAACCGCGGCCATACGGTCGCGCTCCACGCGCTGCAGGATGTAGGCCGAGTAGCCGCCCTCGAAGGGGTCGACTTGGCCGTCGTGGACCTCCCACATGCTGGTGCAGACCTCGTCCAAGAACCAGCGGTCATGCGTGACCACGAGCATGGCGCCCTGACCGCGCTGCCAGCGGGCCTTTAAGTGACGCGCGAGCCAGTTGATGGTGCGCATGTCCAGGTGGTTGGTGGGCTCGTCGAGCATGAGCACGTCGTAGTCGCCGATCAGCAGGCGCGCAAGGTCCACGCGACGGCGCTGACCGCCCGAAAGCTCGCCCACCGTGCCCTCCCAGGGCACATCGCTAATGAGGCCAGCCAGGATCTGGCGCGTGCGGGGGCTCGAGGCCCACTCGTACTCGGGCGTGTCGCCCACAACGGCATGATGTACGGTATCGGTGTCGACAAGCTGGTCCTTTTGGCCGAGCAGTCCGATCGTGGTGCCGCGGCGGTGCGTCACGCGTCCGTCGTCGGGTTCCAGCGTGCCGGCGAGCACGCTCAGCAGCGTCGACTTGCCGTCGCCGTTTTTACCGACAATACCAATGCGGTCGCCCTCGCCCACGCCGAGCGTCACGCTATCGAAAATATGCTTGGTGGGAAACTCTAGGCTGATGGAATCGCATCCCAAAAGAATCGCCATATGCCCTGCTCCTTCGTAGAAATTCAACGTTGTCCATGATAGCAGCGAGCCCCACCCCAAACCACTACGAAGGCGCCTGTCCCCTTTGTGGTGGTCGTTTCGGTCGCAGAGCAAAAAGGCGGGCCATCTCGCAAAAGAGATGACCCGCCTCTCCAATCAGTCCCACGGCAACCATGGCCGCCGCGGGCCTCAAGCATGTCCCGGACTAGGAGAACATGCCGGTGAGGTAATCATTCAGCCGCTTATCCTTGGGCCGTTGGAAAATCTCATCGGTCTCGTCGTACTCGACCATATCGCCCATGTAGAAGAACGCCGTGCGGTTGGACACACGCGACGCCTGCTCCATGTTGTGCGTCACGATGACGATGGCGCGGTCGGCCACGATCGACGACATCAGGTCCTCGATCGCCAGCGTCGAGATGGGGTCGAGCGCCGAGCAGGGCTCGTCAAACAAGATCACGTCGGGATTGAGCGCCAGCGTGCGCGCGATGCACAGGCGCTGCTGCTGACCGCCCGAAAGCGCGTAGGCGCTCTTGTCGAGCTTGTCTTTGACCTCGTCCCACAGCGCCGCGCCGCGCAGGCTCTCCTCGACCATGCGGTCGAGCTCGTCACGGTCGGTGATGCCGTGGCGCTTGGGCGCAAACGTGATGTTGTCGCGAATGGACTTGTGGAACGGGTTGGGCTGCTGGAACACCATGCCAATGGAACGGCGCAGCTCGTAGGTGTTCTCGGTCTTGGTGTTCACGTTGCGGCCGCGGTAGTTGATCTCGCCCTCCACGCGACAGCCGCGAATCTCGCGATTCATGAGGTTGAGGCTGCGCAAGAAGGTCGACTTGCCGCAGCCCGAAGGCCCGATGAGCGCCGTGATCTCGCCCTTGTGAAAGTCGAGCGACGTGTCGTGCAGCGCATGATGGTCACCATAGTACACGTTGACGTCCTTGGTGGAGAGCACGACCTCGTCGCTCACGGCCTTGCCGCTCACGCGAACACGTTTCTCGCTCTCCCCCACGCTCGACAAAAAGTCCTGGGTGTCGGACGATGCCGCCTCGGTTGCGGGCGTTACATTCATCTCGCTCATTCGGCCGTCATCCTCCTTGCCAGTTGCTTGCCCACGATACGGGCAACTACGTTAAACAGCAGCACGCAAATCATCAGCAGTGCCGCGGTGCCCCAGACGATCTGCTGGGCCTCAGGGCTGCCCTCGCCATAGATCTTGTAAATGTGCACGGCAAGCGACTCACCGGGACGGAACACGTTCCAGGCGCAGGTGGGGCTCGACAGGTTAAAGCTCAAGAAGTTCAGGCGAACCGGCGAGCTCATGCCCGAGGTAAAGAGCAACGCCGCGGCCTCGCCAAACACACGGCCGGCCGAAAGCACGATGCCGGTCACGATGGCGGGCATGGCCTCGGGAATCAGGATGTGCAGCGTGGCCTCCCAGCGGGTGAGGCCCATAGCCAGGCACGCATCGCGCTGGGCCTGCGGCACGTCCTCGAGCGCCTGCTGAATCACGCGCACCAGGATGGGGATGTTGAACATGGTGAGCGCGACGGCGCCGGAGATGATGGAGTACTTCCAGCCCAGCTGCACCGAGAACACCAGAAAGCCGAACATGCCCACGACGATGGAAGGCAGCGAGGACAGCGTTTCGATGGCGGTGGAGGCGATGTCGCGGATGGGCCCATCGGGCGCGTACTCGACCAGGAAGACCGCGCCGCCCAGGCTGATGGGCACCGAGATGATCAGGGTAATCAGCAGCAGATAGAACGAGTCGAACAGCTGGTAGAGCACGCCGCCCTGGGTTCCGTTGGCGCGCGCGGGCTGCGTGAGAAAGCCCGGCTGGAACAGCGTCGAGATTCCCTCGAACAGGATATAGGCCACCATGGAGACGACGATGAGCATGACGATGGCGGCGATCGCCGTCAGCACGCCCGTGGCGATGCGGTCCTGCTTTTGGACGCGCCCGAGTCTCGTCTCGTCGATATGGATGCGCGTGCTAGCCACGAGCCTTCGCCCCCTTGCGGCCAATGAGATGGATGATCAGGATGAAGATGAGGCTCATGCCCATCAGCAGCAGACCGAGCGCCCACAGGACGTCGTCCTGGGCCGAACCCTCGGCATAGACCGCCATGGATGTGGTGAGCGTGGTGGTAATGGTCGAGGCCGGCGACAGCAGCGACGTCGGCATGGCCTCGATGCCGCCAATAACCATGCGCACGGCAAGCGTCTCGCCAAAGGCGCGGGTCATGCCAAGGATGACCGCGGTCATGAGCGACGGCATGGCAGACTTGAGCACCACGTGCCAGATGGTCTGCCAGCGGGTGTAGCCCAGTGCGAGCGAGCCCTGACGGTAGCTGTCGGGCACGGCGCGCAGGCCATCGACCGAAAGCGTGGTCATCGTCGGCAGAATCATGACTGCCAGCACGATGGCGCCGGGCAAGATTCCCAGACCCGTGCTCACGTGGAAAACGCTCTTCATAAGGCCAACGACCACGTGAAAGCCAATCAGGCCAAAGACGACCGAGGGAATGCCGGTCAAAAGCTCAATAAGCGGCTGAAAGACCTTGGAGCCAAACTTAGGCTGGATCTCGACCGCAAAGATGGCAGAGCCGATGGCGATGGGCAGCGCGATGAGCGTGGAGAGCACCATGACCGCAAACGAGGTGACGATCAGGGGCAGGGCGCCGGTGTAGGGCAGGCCGTTTTCGGCTGTGTTGGCCAGGTCCCACTTGGTGCCGGTGAAGAACTCGACGATTGAAACGCCGTCCTTGAGAAAAGCCGAGAGGCCCTTTTGGGCGACCATAAAGATGAGCGCGGCAACGACAAGCGTCACGAGCGCTACGCACGCGCCCGTGACGCCCAGGCCCACGTTCTCAAGGTCGCGCTTTGGCAGCTGTTTTGCCATTGCAAACCTTTCCGGGGGCGATTGCTTATTTAGCAGAGACCTTGCCGCTGGCGTCCTTGACGACCTTCATGGCAGAGACGGGAATAAAGCCCTGCTCCTCGACGAGCTTACCCTGGACGTCGTCGGAAAGCATGAACTCCAGGAAGGCCTTGGTGGCCTCGTCGGCGTCCTTCGCGCAGTACATGTGCTCGGTAGCCCAGATCTTAAAGGAGTCGTCGGTGACATTTGCGCTCTTGGGCTCGACGCCCTCGACCTTAATGGCGTTGAACTTGGAGTCGTCGAAGTGCGAGAAGTCGAGGTAGGAGATGGCGTTGTCGGTGCTGCCCATCTGAGTCTGGACGTCGCCGGACTTGTCGAGCTCGGCGTCGCCCTTAAAGTCGACGGCCTCGTCACCAAAGACGGCGGCCTCGAAAGTGGCGCGGGTACCGGAGCCGGCCTTGCGGTTGAGGACGACGATGGTGGCGTCGTCGCCGCCGACCTCCTTCCAGTTGGTGATCTGGCCGGAGAAGATGCCCTTGAGCTGCTCGAGGGACAGGTCGTCGACCTTGACGTTCTTGGAGACGACGGGGCCCATGCCCACGACGGCGACCTCGTGGTCGACGAGGTTCTTGACCTGGTCGGCCTCGAGCTTGGTCTCGGCGAAGACATCGGAGTTGCCGATGGTGACGGTGCCGGCGGCGACAGCGGTCAGGCCCTTGCCCGAACCGTTGCCCGAACCGGAGACGGAGACATCGGGGTTGGCATCCATGAACTTCTCGGCAGCGGCCTCGACGAGAGCCTGGAACGAGGAAGCGCCGTCGTAGGTCACCTCGCCGGAGACGGACTCGGCAGCAGCGGCGCTACCCTTGTCAGCGGCGCCGGAGGCACCTGAGCCGCCGCAACCAACGAGACCGAGACCGACGATGCTGGCAAGACCACCAGCGAGGCCGAGGAACTGACGACGAGAATAAGCCTGATCGAGCATGATCTTCCTTTCATACATGCGACTCGCGGGCACCCTGCCCGCTTTGCTGTTTGGAAAGATACGGCCTCGATCGGGCAGCGCCCGCGCCAACTGCGGTTTCTTACGGGCATTTGATAGACCCTTACCGCAAGCGCGGCTCGGCTTTACAAACGAATAACAAACCCGCCACCAAGCATGACCCGCCTTTTACACCAATAAAAACAAAGTTGCGGTGAAATAGTTCCTGCTTGGCCATCAAATGGCCCATTCTAGGAACTATTCCACCGCAACTTAAAAAGCCCGGACGAAAGGGGTGCTAAGTTGTTAAAACGCCGCAGCCTTAAAGCTCAAGCTCGTTCAAACGTAAGATCGCCACGATATAAATCTTGAGCGCCTGCTTGAGCTGTTCCTCGTTGGCGCACTCGTTGGGACCGTGCATCTGGCCGCCCCACTCGGGCAGCTCCAGACCGGTCTCCTCGGGGCCAAACGAGACGGCGCGGGCAAAGTTGCGCGCGTACGTGCCGCCGCCCATGGCAAAGGGCTCAGCATGCTTGCCCGTAAACTCGTTATAGGTATCAATAAGCGCCTTCACGGCCGGATCGTCGGCAGAGACCGAGAACGGCACCTTCGCACGACCCACACGGCACGTCACGCCAAAACGGCCCACGAGCGGATCGAGCTGCTCGCGGATGGTATCGGCACTCGTGCTGTCGGGGAAGCGCACGTCGATGACCTGCTCAATATGGCCATCCGCCACGCGGATGACGCCAGCGTTGCAGGTAAGCGGGCCAAACGCCGGACTCGTCGCATCGATACCCAGGCCGCGACCATAGGCGTCCGCATGCACAAAGGCCAGGAACTTGACGAACTCGTGCTCGGCAGGCGTCAGCAGGCGCTCGTCGCGTGCACCAAACGCGTCCTCGGCCTCGCGCAGATACGCCACGATCAGCCCGACGGCGTTGATGGTGCCCTCAGGCATCGAAGCGTGGCCGCCAATACCGTGGGCGAAAATCTGCGCATGCCCGTTATCAAGCGCCGTGATCTCCAGGCGGTCGGCGTTCTCAACGGGCGCCGGCAGCTCATCGGCGGCAATCGCGAGCTCGCAGATGGACTGCGACGGAATGGCATTGCTCGCCTCGGAGCCGCTCCACGACACGATGCGCCCGCCGTCGATCTTGGGACTCACGAACGTCGCCCCAAACTGGCCCTTCTCGGCATTGCAGACAGGAAACTCGGCATCGGGCGTAAACAAAAAGTCGGGGTCTGCGTGGTTCTCCAGATAATGGTGAACGTCGGACATGCCCACTTCCTCATCGCAGCCCAGCAGCGCGCGGAAAGTATAGCGCGGGGTAATGCCGTGCTTGAGCAGATAGGCGCCGGCGTAGAGCGACAGCACCGCCGGACCCTTGTCGTCGATAACGCCGCGGCCGAGCAGCCAGCCCTCGCGACGCTCCATCGCAAACGGGTCGGTGTTCCAGCCCGGGCCGGCGGGCACCACGTCCACGTGGCAGATGGTCGCGAGCTGCTTGTCGCCGCGGCCAGGGATATCGGCAATGCCCACATAGCCCTCGTCGTCGCTCGTCTGATAGCCAAGCTTCTGCGCGATGCCGAGCGCACAGTCGAGCGCGTCACGGACCGGGCGGCCAAACGGCGCGCCGGGCTCTGCATCGGCAGAAACTGCCACGGACGGATAGCTCACCAGCTGCTCGATATCGGCGACGACATCTTCCCAGACCTCGTCGACATACTCAGCGACGCTCTGCTCCACCTGATTCATAGACTGCCTCCTTACCAATGAGCGGCAAGCGTACCCGCCCCTCACATTTAGTTCCTAGATAGAGAAAAGTTTAGCAAGCTCGGCCACCGAGTGCACCACTGCATCGGCACCCGCCGCCTCATGCTCACCCGGCGCCGCCGCGCCCGAATAGATGCCGATGCACGGCACGCCCATCGCGTGCGCGCCCTCGACGTCGTTAAAGCGATCGCCGATCATCACGGCATCGTCCGCCGTCGCGCCGAGCGCCGCCAGGGCATCGCGAACCGAATCGGCCTTGGTCTCGCGCCCCTGCGGCGGATTCATGCCAACCACGGCTTCGAACTGAGAAAGACCAAGCTCATGCACCATGTCGATGCATTTGGCCTCCATGCGTGACGTCGCCACGGCCATACGCTTGCCCCGGGCGGCCAACTCATCCAGCAGCTCGGGAATCCCATCGAACACGGGGTACTCCTCCGGTCCCAGCTCATCAAAAAAGGCGCGGTACTCGTCGGCCACCACAAGCGACTCCTCGCGGGAAAAGCCGTAAAAGTCGTGAAAGCTCTTCCACAGGGGCGGCCCGATCATGCGGCGCAGATCACCCATCTGCGTCTCCGAAAACCCGCGCGCAGCCAGCGTCTTGCGCGTCGAGGTCATCACTGCCCGACCCGTATCGGCCACCGTGCCGTCAAAATCGAACAGCACAACCGGCCGCTCGCAAAGTTGCAATGCCGCCATCGGCACCCTTCTTCCCCAGTTGATGATTTCCACACCACCGCTTCAAACTGTTGACTATTCAACAATTGAACCTAGCAATGTAGAGCAACTCCACTATACTTGTCGCACTTTGCTTTCAGAAGGCGGCGCTGCCGCGCCCCAACGAAAGGTGCAATTATGTCTTTTGCCATCATAACCGACTCCACGTCGGACATCTCCCCCGCCCGTGCCCAAGAGCTCGGCATTTACGTGATTCCGCTGCATGTGATTATCGAGGGCGAGGACCTGCTCGACCAGGTGCAGATTACCGCCGAGGAATACGTCGCCCGCATGGCTGGCTCCGAGCAGCTGCCGCACACCTCGCAGCCGAGCGCCGGCGAGTTCAAGGCGCTGTTTGACCGCGTACGCGCCGATGGCCACGACAGCGCGATCTTTATCTCGCTGTGCAGCGAGTGGTCCGCCTGCTATTCCAACGCATGCCTGGTCGCCGAGACCCACGAGCTCGACGTGCGCTGCATCGATTCGCGCACCGGCTCGGGCGCCGAGGGCCTGCTGGTGGAGTACGCGCTGGCTATGCGCGAGGACGGCCGCAGCCTGGACGAGACCGAGGCGCAGATCCGCGCGGCCCTGCCCGACGCCCACCTGCTGCTGATTCCCCGCACGCTCGAGAACCTCGTTAAGAACGGCCGCGCGCCCAAGCTTGCCGGCCAGCTCACGCAGATGCTCAACATTCGCCTGGCCGTTTCGCCGGAGTGGAAATCGGGCGAGATCAAGGCCATCAAAAAGGGCCGCGGCGCCAAGCGCATCGTCGCCAACACCATGGCAGATTGCCTCGCGTTTTTGGACGAGCACCCGGGCTCAAGCGTGCGTGTGCTCACGACCGGCGCCGCCGAGGAGCAGGAACTTGTCAACGAGGCACTCGCGGGCCAGGATTACGTAGACGCCGGCACCGGCCCCATCGGCTGCACCATCGCCACCCATGTAGGCGTCGACGCCATCGCCATCAGCTACTGCCCCCGCTACCAGCCCATCCACTAGGGGCACCTTTACCACTTGCGGTGGAATAGGAACTGTTTTTGGCTTATCAGCCGCAAATCAATCCCTATTCCACCGCAACTTAGAAATCGGCGATCAGCCCAGCGGACCCTGAAACAGTTCCTGATGAGTGCCCATTCTCACCAGCCTAATCACTGGGTTAGTCTTATGGGGAAGATAAAGAACGACCACATCGACCAAGCCATCGGATAGGTGGAAATCGATGTGGCCGTTGTAGTTTCCGCCCGGGTTTGAGAGCTCGTGGGCGCCATACTCCGCCGGAAGTGACCCATGAGCCACAAGCTCTGCAACCGCCGCTTTAAACTCACTTTTTAGCTGCGGATGCATGCGCATCGTTCGTTTGTAGTCCACCTTAAATTGAGCCTCGACTTTAATCTCGAACATCGCTATTCCTCATCGAGGAATGACATAAGCTCATCAGCGTTATTGAATGACAGGCTATCGTCCGGCAAAATCCCCAGCTCATGAGCCTCGGCGATCACCATGGCGCGCCTCGTCACCTCGTTGGGCACCTCCGCCCTTCCTACAATCTCAAAAGGAATCTTTCGCTGATTTACCAGCTGCCGAACGGCAAGATTGAGATAGGAATTGAGGCTGAGGCCGACCGAATCCAAGAACTCAGTCGCCTGCTCCTTGAGCCCCTCTTCGATTCGAACCGTCGTAGGCTTAACTGTTGCTGTAGACATTTGCGACCTCCTCGCCCTCGTCTTTTACACCAGTATACCCAATATAAATGGCAATCTGATGTTAGATAACATCAGATTGCCATGCGTATTCATGTCGCGTGGGCACGATTGATCTACATCAGCCCGCTGAGCGCAATGTCAACGGCCTCGTTGAGGTCGTCGGTAATGTGTACCAGATCCGGATCGAGCGGGCTAATCATACCGGTGCTCATCACCGGGCCGTTGAGCCAGTCGAATAGGCCCTGCCAGTACTCGGTGCCCACCAGCACGAGCGGCATGCGCTTGACCTTGTGCGTCTGCACCAGCGTGAGAACCTCGAACATCTCGTCGAGCGTGCCAAAGCCGCCGGGAAATACGATGGCGCCCGAGCTGTACTTAACGAACATGGTTTTGCGCACAAAGAAGTAGCGGAAGTCCATGCCGAGGTTCACGTATTTATTGAGCCCCTGCTCGTGCGGAAGCTCGATACCCAAGCCGACCGACTTGCCGTTGGCGCTCGCCGCTCCCCTGTTGGCCGCCTCCATGACGCCGGGACCACCGCCGGTGATAACCGCCACGCCGCGCTGGGCGATCTTGCGGCCAACGGCGCGTGCCGCCTTGTAGAGCGGATCGGTCTTGGGCGTGCGGGCACTGCCGAAGATGGTCACCGCAGGACCAAGCTCGGCAAGTGCGCCAAAACCATCAACGAACTCTGCCTGAATGCGCAGCACGCGCCAGGGGTCGGTGTGCAACCAGTCGGTCGAGTCCTCGGGCGCCAGCAGGTTGGCGTAGGTGTTGTCCTTGGGAATCATGGGGCCGCGCATGACCACGGGGCCGCGGCGGTACGTCTCGTCGTAGGCAGGCTCGCCCTCGACGTTCTCATTCTTAATCATGGGTACTCCTATCGAGAAAAAGAAAAGCGGGCGGGGTCGACGCCATGCGTCAAACACCCGCCCGAACATCAACTATTCGGTATGGTACCCACGATGCATCAAGTGCTTGCAAGCTATCGGTCATCGGTCGCGCAAGCGGTGTTAGCAAACGTGATGACCGGCCGGCGCTCGCCCCTTGCCGTTGCCCGCGCTCTGCAAGCGCCCGTGCTGCTCTTAGTAATCCACCGCCGCAGGGCTGTTCATCCAGTCGCTCACGAACGCGCCGTAGCGGCCCTCGATAATGGCCTGGCGGGCCCGCTGCATAAGGTTGAGCAGGTAGTAGATGTTGTGCATCGAAAGCAGAATGCCGCCGAGCATCTCCTTCTGCGTGACCATGTGACGGATGAGCGCACGGCTGTAACCGCCCGTGCACACCGGGCAGGTGCAGGTGGGATCGATGGGACCGTCGTCGTGCGCAAAGCGAGCGTTGCGGAAGTTGAGGCGACCCTCGCTGGAGAATGCCGTGCCCATACGGCCGGTGCGCGTCGGCAGCACGCAGTCAAACATGTCGATGCCCACGCCAACGCCGCGCACGAGCGTGGTCGGGTTGCCGACACCCATCAGGTAGCGCGGCTTATGCTTGGGCATGTACTCGCTCACGAGCGGCGCCAGGGTCTCGAACATGGTCTCGTGATCCTCGCCCACCGAATAGCCACCGATACCATAGCCCGGGAAGTCGCCGCACTCCTCCAGATGGCGCAGCGAACGCAGGCGCAGATCCAGGTGCATGCCGCCCTGAACGATGCCAAAGAGCGCCTGGTCATCGCGGGTATGCGCCTTATAGCAGCGCTCGGCCCACATGCTCGACAGCTCAACGGCGCGCTCAACGTAGGCGCGCGTGGCGGGATAGCCCGGGCACTGGTCGAGCTGCATGCAGATATCGGAGCCGAGTTTCATGGCGATTTCCATGTTGTCCTCGGGCGTCCAAAACACGTGGCGGCCGTCGTAATCGTTGACGATAAAGCGCACGCCCTCATCGGTGAGCTTGACGGCATCGTTGTGGCTGAAGACCTGGAAACCGCCCGAGTCGGTGAGGATGGGGCCGTGCCAGTTCATGAACTTGTGCAGGCCGCCCAGCTCGGCGATGGTATCCTCGCCGGGACGCATGGACAGATGATAGGTATTGGCGAGCACGATCTGGGCGCCGAGCTTCTTGACAGTCTCGGTAGGAATGCCCTTGACGTTTGCCTTGGTGCCCACGGGCATAAAGATCGGCGTCTCGATGTCGCCGTGCGGGGTGTGCAGCACGCCGGCGCGCGCGTGCGTCGTCGGATCCTCGGCAATCAGGTCGAATTTAAAAAGGTTCTGGTCCATAAACTGGAACTCCTTGGTTGCGGTTCATACGCAAACCATTATACGGGCAACCCGCAAGAAGCACCGACTCGACAGAAACTGGTGCGAGGAGGATACGGCAGGGACACGGCAAATGAGCGTGGATTTTTGGACGCTTACCGGATGAGCGTGGATAATCTCCCACTTTTGCCCAAAGCACAGCCCAAAAACGGGAGATTATCCACTTTCATTCTGCGGGCACTCATTTAAGTACGTCCCCGATGAGTGGAGCTATTTACCAGCCACGCCAACGCCGATGTTTTGGCAACGCCGATGTTTTGACAACGTCAGCGAGCGGTCACCAGGGCGAACAAATTGGCATGAAAAGAGGGCGGCATTGACCTTCTGGTCATGCCGCCCTCTTTGAATGACAAGTTGTCGCCCTGGTGACCGCGCAGCGTCGACCCGTTACGCGGTTTGGTAAAACCGCGTAACCCTACGGACGCTGGCCCATGCCACCCTCGAGGGTGACGGTCTCGCCGTTCATATACTTAAAGTCGGGACCGCAGAGCTGAACGACAACGCGGCCGATTTCCTTCTCGACGTCGCCGTAGTGGCCTGCCGGCGGCATGTGGACGTTGGCCTTGAACGCCTCGGGATAGGCATCTTGGAAGTTCTCGAGCGCGGCGGTCCAAGCAAGCGGGCAAACGATATTGACGTTGATGCCGTCCTTGCCCCACTCGTTGGCGGCAACGCGAGTCAGACCACGGATACCCTCCTTGGCGGCGGCATAGCTGCACTGACCATAGTTGCCAAACAGGCCGGCGCCCGAGGCAAAGTTGACCACGGAGCCCTTGGTCTCCTTCAGGTGCGGATAGGCCTTCTGCATGTACAGATAGGTGGCATACAGACCGGAATAAATGGCCAGGTTAAACTGATCCATGGTGTGGTCGGCGATGGTAACACCCGAGGCGCTGGCCTGAGCATTGTTGACGACGGCGTCGATGCGGCCGAACTCCTCAATAGCCTTGTCGATGACGTTCTGGACGACGGCCTCGTTGTCCTGACCAGCCGAGACATCGGCCTGAACAGGCAGAACCTTGACGCCGTACTCGGCCTCGAGGGATTCCTTGGCAGCCTCGAGCTTGGCAACGTTGCGGCCGGTAATGACGAGGTTTGCGCCCTCCTTGGCAAAAGCGATATCGATACCGTAGCCGATGGAGCCGGCGGAGCCGTCCTTGAGCGTGGCCTTGCCGCCGCCGGTGACGATCACGGTCTTACCAGTGAAAAGTCCCATATAAAGTCCTTTCAAATCGCGACGGGCCTGCCCGTCGACTGCGCGCATCCAACTTCACGCGCCAAAAGCTGAAATGCAACTTTAGCGGGTTCAAGTGAAAAATAAAGCCCATGGCAGGCGAACGGCGCAACGTCTTTCGGCGAAGGGAATGTCAAGTACAAACTGGATAAAGTGGCCGAGTTTTTGCTATCGACGCGAGCCATCGAACACGTTTTGAAACTTTGCTGCAGCGCGCGGGATGTCGGCGCGAGACTTTATCATAGGGTGACAAACAACGATGAGGAGCACATGCCTATGACAGACGAGCTGGACCCCCAGACTCAACAGCATATTGATGATTCCGCAGACGTCACTGCAGATGCCGACGCTGTGACCTGCGATGATATTGACCTCGACGGCCCATTCTTGGACGAAAGCGCTACGGCGGAAACCCCTGGCGCCGAAGATGCAGACGAGCAAAACGACGATGCGCCCGCTCAGGACGACCGCCCCGTACAGGATGCTGCTCCGCAAGCTGCGGGCCCTATCGAGGTTTCTTCGGAAGAAGAGCTCGACGCCGTCATGGACTCCATGATGGATGCCGTCAAAGCGATGAAAGACGCCGTGGCCGACGCTGACGTTGACGCCGAGGAAGAGGAGGCCGCCGAGGCAGCCTCGACCTTCGTACCCGGCGAGACTCCGGTTGCCGACCAGGGCAGCACCATGCCCTCGTTTCTGCAGCTCGAGCATCCCACGATTGGCGCCGATGCGGTCGACCCGCACGCAGCAGGCTTTTCTGTGATCGAGGGCGGTACCGGCAATATCGCCGTGCCGCAGGCTGCCGATGCGGACGCTGCCGACACCGCTCGCCCGACCGCCCCGCACTCCTCCGCCGCGAGCCGCGATCTGGGGACCGCTGTCTCGAACACTGCGAACGCCGTGGGCACCTTTATCGCCCAGGGCGCCTCGGCCATGCGCGAGATGAACGCCGCGAAAAAGGCACTTGCCGATGCCCGCGCTCACCTGGCCGAACTTGAGCAGCGCATTGCCGATCAGGCCGAGGAACTCGAGACGCGCCAGGATATCGCAGGCCGCTACGACCAGATCGTCGCCGACCAGCGCCAGGCGATTGCCACGGCCCAAAAGACTGCAGCGGCCGCCGAGATTGACCGTGATGCCCACGCCTCCAAAGCGACAGAGCTCAAGGGTCAGCTCGAACAAATGAAGACAGAGGATGACGCGACTGAGCTCCGTCTGAAGGCCGCGCTCGATGCCGTGGAGGCCCGCGAGGCGAGCTCGCGCGAGACCGGCAACCGCCTCGTTCGACGTCTTGAGGATTCCAAGCGCATCCGCGACAAGGTGAAGGCAGAGCGAGACGCCGGCATTGCCGCCGCACAACAAACCGTCGACGCCACGCGCGCCCAGCTCGAGACGCTGCGTCATGAGTATGCCGAGCTGCAACGCAATCCCTCGGCAAATCCCGCCAACTATACGGTGCGCACCAGCGAGCTCTCGATGCAGATTTCCGACACGGCAGATGCCCTGCGTAAAGCCGAAGAAGATGTCCCGCGCATCACCGCCGACCTTGAGCATTCACTTGCCGCAGCCGAGCAGGCCGTCGAGCAGGCTCAAGCCCCTATCGCCGACGCAAAACGCGCGCACCAAGCCGTGACGACCGAAGCCGATGCCGCGCGCGACGAGCTGCAGACGGCGAAGACTGCCGCCGCGACTCGTCAGCGCGAACTGCGCGAGAAGATCACTGCCGAGGACAAGGCACGCCGCGACCAGGAGCAGACCATCGCCAACGCCCAAGCAGATGCCGCACATGCACAGTCGATCATCGAACAGGCGACCGAAGTGCACGACCACCCAGAGATCACTGAGTCGCTTGCAGGATCCTTGGCCCGAGACAAAGCCGAACACGCCGAGACCGAGCGAGAAGTCGCCCAGCTCGAGGCCACCGAGGACGCGGTGCGCGAACGTACCCGCGACTCACGCATCAAATTCACCGGCGCCATCGTCTGCATCGTCGCCGCAATCCTGGCGATCATCCTAGTCTGGCTGTTCGCAAGCAAGTAGTCATTGGGGACGTTCTTAAACGACTAGTCAAACAAGAACGTCCCCAACGACTAGCCCAATGACGAGAGTGGATAATCTCCCACTTTGAGCCCCCAAGCAGGCCAAAAACGGGAGATTATCCACTCTCATTCTGCAGGCACTCATTTAAGTACGTCCCCAATGAGTACCTGCCGATGCTTTGGCAAAGTCAGCGAAAACGCCCCTGAGCGAGCAAGGTGACGTGAAAGAGGGGGGCATTGACCTTCTGGTCATGCCCGACGATTGAACATCAGATTGCCGCTTAGGGGGGTTTGCAGCGTCGGCCGGTTACGGCGTTTGTAAAACGCCGTAACCTACAAAATGAGCATCGCGTCGCCAAAGCTGAAGAAGCGGTAGCGCTCTTCGATAGCAGCGGCGTAGGCATCCATGATCTGGTCGCGGGTGGCAAGCGCGCTTACGAGCATCATGAGCGTGGAGCGCGGCACGTGGAAGTTCGTGATCAGCGCGTCGACCACGTGATAGGTCGAGCCGGGCATGAGGTAAAGCTGCGTCGTGGCGTTCTCGCGCGCCACGATGTCGCCGCGGCCGAGCGTGTCGGCACCGTCCTCGCGGCCTTCAAAATAGCGCGCCGTCACAGCCGGATCGGACACCGGCGCGTCCGCGTCAAACGCACTCTCGAGCGAGCGCACCGCGGTGGTGCCGACGGCGATCACACGATGACCCTCGGCCTTCGCCTTATGCACGGCGTCGACAACCTCCTGCGACACGTGGTAGCGCTCGGTGTGCATGACGTGCTGCGTAGGGTCGTCCTCCTCCACCAAGCGGAAGGTATCGATGCCCACCTCGAGCTCGACGGCGGCAAACTTCGCGCCCTTGGCCTCGATAGCGGCCATGAGCTCGGGAGTAAAGTGCAGACCCGCCGTAGGAGCGGCAGCCGAGTGCTCCTCCTTCATGGCGTAGACGGTCTGGTACTTCTCGGGATCGCCCTCGTAATCGGTAATGTAGGGCGGCAGCGGCACGTGACCGGCAGCATGAATGGCCTCGTCGAGCGTGCGCGGCTCGCCGGCGGCATTGCAGCCGGCCGGCTCAAAGCGCACCAGACGGCCTCCGCGGCTATCGGTGACAAAGTCGATGACCTCGGCCGTCAGCACCACGGGAGCCCCCTCGGGCGCATGGGCGCCACCGGCGCGATACTCAATCTGAGCACCGGGCTTCAGGCGCTTACCCGGCTTGACCAGGCACTCCCAAACGTGGCCCAGCGGGTCAACATCCTCACGGCGCTTGAGCAGCAGCGTCTCGACCACGCCACCCGAGCCGGCTTTGCGACCGATCAGGCGGGCCGGCATCACACGCGTCTTGTTGATGACGAGCACATCGCCCGGCTCGATATAGTCGATGATGTCGCGGAAGATGCGGTGCTCAACGGTACCGCCGTGCTCCAGCGGCTTCCCCGCCTGGGAGCCTTTGCGATCCACCACCAGCAGGCGGCAGGAGTCGCGCGGCTCGGCAGGAGCCTGGGCAATCAGTTCCTCAGGAAGGTTGTAGTCAAAATCATCGGTACGCATAGACACGTCGGATACTCCTTATATAGCTAAAGTCCGCTCTACATCCTAGCAGGCTGACGTCCCAAACGAACTACTTTTTGGCGGCTTTGCGCTCGTCGCGGATGCGGGCGCGGTCCATGGCCGCCTCGACAGCAGAAAAGCGGCAGCCGCAGTAGTTCTGTCGATACATGCCCAGTTCGCGCGAACGGCGCGTAGCCTCGGGATAATACGGGCGAAAATCGCGAATCACCGGGGTGAGCCCATGGGCGGCCGCCAAACGCTCAAGCACGTCATTGCAGGTGTCGAACAGCTGATACGGCGAGACGGCGAGCGTCGTACCCACATATTCAAACCTGCGCTCCTGGGCAACGCGGCATGCCTCGGCCAAGCGCAAGGCATAGCACGAGCGACAGCGACGGGGCCGATCGGCACCCAGCGGGGCCACGCCGGCCTCCCAGCGCTCGCGGTCCTCCCCCGCCTCGATGAGCTCGATGTCGCCATCGGCACACCACCGGCGCAGCTCGTCCAGACGCCGCCGCCATTCATCGCGCGGTTGAATATTGGGATTGGTCCAGCAAATCGTGGGCTCAAACCCCTCCTCGCGCAGCAGGCGAACCGGCTCAAGCGAGCATGGTGCACAGCACGCATGCAGCAACAACGACTTCATCGACATCCCCGTCCCAGAAAACTCACACCGACATCATGGCAGCTAAAATAGCCCCGTCCCAAAAAGACTACTTTGCGAAAAAGCGCACGCCAAAGGACGTATCCTCGCAGGCGACGATACGGCGGTCGCGCAGAATGGTCCGCACGTAATACCAATCACCCACACAGCCCGACAAGTGCAGACCAGCCGCCAGGTAGCACAGCAGCGGATAGTCCGAGAACGCAAACCCCAGGGCAAATGCTGTCGTCACAACAACCGTCGGCGCCAGGCAAACCGCCATGTACCGCCGGCGCGAATACACAACGCCCTCGGCGCAGGCATAGATCATCGCCGTCTCGCGATTCGCCCCAAAGGTCACCTGCGCGCCCGCAGGCGCCAGCAGCTTAAAAAACACCGCATGCACCAGCTCGTGCACGGCAAACGATGCCATTGAGACCGCAGCCAAGCCGACTATCCAGCCCACGACAGCCATCCAGCCGCCCGCCTCAGCCGCGTCCAAGTCCGCAGGCCCGCCCAACAGCATAAACACCGGCACCAGGCACACGGCAAACACCGCGATCACGGCCATCCCCCACACGAAGCAAGCGTGTAGAAAATCCTCGTCCTCAAACGCATGTATGTTGGAAATCTCATTCATAGCATCTTAGGATAGCGCCCCTGCCACGCACCCGCCCGCATGTGCGATAATGTCGAACGATATGCACGAATTGACCACCGCGCCGCCGAACCCCGTGCCCGGCCGCGCTCTTACCTATATGCGAAGGAGTCCCATGGCATCCAAATACTCCATGAACGACCGTCCCAGCTGGCCGCGCCGCGCCATCGTTACCGCCGGCGAGCCTTACGGCAACAAAGGCCTGCACTTTGGCCACGTCGGCGGCGTCTTTGTCCCGGCCGACTTCTTTGCCCGCTTCCTTCGCGACCGCCTGGGCCGCGAGAACGTCATCTTCACCTCGGGCACCGACTGCTACGGCTCGCCCATCATGGAGAGCTACCGCAAGCTCAAGGAGAATGAAGGCTACGATAAGTCCATCGGCGAGTATGTCGAGTCCAATCACTCCCGCCAGGCCGCGACCCTCAACAACTACAACATCAGCTGTGACATCTACGGCGGCTCGGGCCTTGAGCCGGCTGCGCAGATTCACAACGAGGTGACCGCGGAGATTATCGAGCGTCTGCACGAGCAGGGCACCATCTCCAAGCGCTCCACGCTGCAGTTCTACGATGCCAAGGCCGGCACGTTCCTCAACGGCCGCCAGGTCATCGGCCGCTGCCCCATCCAGGGCTGCAAGTCCGAGAAGGCTTATGCCGACGAGTGCGATCTGGGCCACCAGTTTGAGCCCGAGGAGCTCATCGCGCCCAAGAGCCAGCTCACCGGCGAGGTGCCCGAGCTGCGCCCGGTCGACAATCTCTACTTTGATCTGCCGGCCTACCTCGACTTTATGAAGACCTATACCGCCAAGCTCGCCCAGAACCCGCAGGTTCGCTCCGTGGTCTCCAAGACCATGGAGGAGTGGCTGCTGCCGGCTCAGCTCTACATCCAGAACAAGTTCCGCGAGGCCTTCGATGCCGTCGAGGACCAGCTCCCCGAGCACACCGTGCTGGAGCCCGAGGGCAACAAGAGCAGCTTTACCGTCACCTTCCCCAGCTGGAAGGAGCGCGACGACGCCCACGCGGTGCTCGCCAACGGCGGCGTGCGCTTCCGCAGCGGCAAGGCGCTCGTGCCCTTCCGCATCACCGGCAACATCGACTGGGGCGTTCCGGTGCCCGAGGTCGACGGCGTGACCGACGTCACCTGCTGGTGCTGGCCCGAGAGCCTGTGGGCGCCCATCAGCTACACTCGCACCGTGCTCGCACGCGATGCCAAGGCCGCCGGCGTGACCGAGGGCGTCGCCGCCCAGGATGCCGCCCTCATGGGCGAGCCCGCCGCCGATTCCACGCAGGTCCCCGCGCCCACCTACCAGCACAGCTCGCTCGACTGGCGCGACTGGTGGTGCTCTGACGACGCGCAGATCTACCAGTTCATCGGTCAGGACAACATCTATTTCTACTGCATCGCGCAAACCGCCATGTGGGAGGCCCTGGGTTGGGACCTTACGCAGAGCACCGTCAGCGCCTGCTACCACCTGCTCTACATGGGCAAAAAGGCCAGCTCGTCCTCGCAGACGCCTCCCCCGCCGGCAGACGACCTGCTCAACCACTACACCTGCGAGCAGATGCGCGCTCACTGGCTGTCGCTCGGCCTGTCCGAGAAGCCAGTGAGCTTTAGCCCCAAGGCATACGACACGCGTGTGACTGGCAAGGACAAGGACGGCAACGAGGTGCGCGCCTGCGACGACAAGCGCGTCATCGATCCGGCCCTTAAGGAGAGCGCCCTTTTGACCGGCGTGTTCAACCGTCTGGCCCGCAGCTGCTTCTACGGCGTCGCCGTCAAGGAGGGCGACGAGAGCCCCTACCGCAACGGCTGCATCCCCGCCGGTGCCGCTTCTGACACCGTGGTCGAAGCCGCCGAGCAGGCAGCTCTCGCCTTTGAGCAAGCCATGTACAAGTTCGAGACGCACCGCGCGCTCGCCGTGTGCGACGACTACCTGCGTGCCGCCAACAAGCGCTGGAGCGACGCCTCTAAGGCCGCCAACAAGCTCGAGGGCGAGCCGGCAAACGCCGCAATGACGCAGGCCCTCGTCGACGCCTTTACCGAGCTGCGCGTGGCGACCGTGCTCATGCACGGCATCGTCCCTGCCGGCTGCGAGCTCATCTGCGAGTACTTCGACGTTGACCCGGTCGCCTTCTTTAGCTGGGATAACATCTTCGCCTCCACGGATGAGTTTGTGGAGAGCCTGGGCGAGAAGCCCGGCGAGCACCGCGTGAAGCCGCTACCCCCGCGCTTCGACTTCTTCAGCAAGCACGAGAGCCAGTACTAAAACACTCGACATGTAATGGAATGGGAAGGAAAGACGGATGTCCAAGCCGCGTCGTCGTAAGCAGAAAAAGCAGGTCAAGGCCGAGCTCAAGCTCAGGCAGTTTGCCGCCACCGAGCTTTCCGACCAGCTTGCCGCCCAACACTCCGCCGCCGATCTGCCGCGCTTTATGGTCGACACGGTCGCCGGCGCCTATGCGCCCGCCGATGCCGAGCTCATGATCAAGGGCTTCGGCGCCGCGGTCACACGCCCGGTCACGCTGCGCGCCAACACGCTCAAGGCGACCGCCGAGGACATCGCCGCCGCGCTCGACGCAGCCGGCATCGCCCACCAAACCGTCGCCTGGTACCCGGACGCTTTCATCCTGCCCGAGGCCCAGGTTTCCGACCTGTGGGACCTCGACATCTACCGCGACGGCAAGATCTACTTGCAAAGTCTGTCGTCCATGATGCCGCCGCTGGTCCTGGGCGCACAGGCAGGCGAGGACATCCTGGACATGTGCGCAGCCCCCGGTGGCAAGACGACGCAGATCGCCGCCCTCACGCAGGGGCAGGCGCACCTTACCGCCTGCGAGATGAGCATTCCCCGCGCCGAGAAGCTCGAAGCCAACCTCCACCGCCAAGGCGCAAAAAACGTGCCCGTCATGCGCATCGACGCACGCGAGCTCGACGAGTTCTTCCGCTTTGACCGCATCCTGCTCGACGCCCCCTGCACCGGCACGGGCACCGTCATCAGCGGCAACGAGAAAAGCCTGCGCGGCCTGACCGAGCAGCTGCTGAGCAAGTGTGCCCGCTCGCAGCGAGCACTTCTGGACCGCGCCATGGGAGCCCTTAAACCGGGCGGCACGCTCGTCTATTCGACTTGTTCGATCTTGCCGCAGGAAAACGAGGACGCCCTGCAAGAGGCCCTCGACAAGCACATGGATTGCGAGCTTATCCCCCTCGACGGCACGCCGAGCGAAAGTGAAACGCGCCGTGCTCAGGAAGTTGGCGAAGAGCCACGCATCGAGTGCAACGCCCTCACCGAGGCCATCGCCGCCAGCCACGTCTCGTCCGTCGCCAACGGTATGCCCGGCACGCTGACCATTCCGCCTAGCCGCGACTTTGAGGGCTTCTACATTGCCCTGATCCGAAAACGCAGCTAGCGCACGGATCCAAAACTCAACAAGCTATCTCTGTGCGCGTTTGCCCTGCTGGTCGCGATGCTGTTTAAGCATCGCGCGCTCCTTGCGTTCGACCCTTTTGCCCTTAATGGCCGTGACCACAAAGTAGATGACCGCGGCGGCAACGATTGCGCCCACACACAGGCCAATCGAGCCCAACATTGCTGTCAATTCCATACCGCGTCACCTCTCTTTTAAACGGGACTTTCAAGATAGCACCTCGATCCCCGCCACCACAGCTCCTTCACGTTCGCCGCCCTTCGGTCTAACGGAGGACGCGGCGGGGAAAAATCAACTCGTCAAACGATTTAGCAAGCACAACGCTGCCGGTACCCTGCCGGCCGTCATCACATAGAATCGAGCCTCCATGGATACCCTCAACGATCTAAACGAGCGCGTCGACGCCTTCGTCGGCACCAGCTCCTTCGACACGCCTGCCGCGGCAAACGACCAAGCTCCCATCGATGTGCCCGCCGAGGTTCACGAAGACATCGTCGCCTCGGTCGATTTCTCCGAGGTCGAGCTCGCAGACGAGTTCACCGAGCCCCAGGTAGCCGTCACGCCCAACGGCCTGCTCCCTATGGAGCCCCTGCCCATCGACGGACGTCTGCGCAAGGCTGCCCTTCGCATGCCCGACGAGATCGAGGAGGCCAGCGGCTTCACGCTCTTCGGCCGCCGCATCAAGTCGTTCATTTACACCACCGATGTCGCGGTTATCCGCAACTCCAACGCCGATGCCGTCTTTGCCGTTTACCCCTTCACGCCGCAGCCGGCCATTACGCAGGCACTGTTGACCGTCGCCGAGTGCCCGGTCTTTGTAGGCGTGGGCGGCGGAACTACGACCGGTAAGCGCTCCGTTCAGATGGCAGCCGTCTCCGAGATGCAGGGCGCGGCGGGCTGTGTGGTCAACTCCCCCGCCACCGCCGAGATGGTCGAGCACATCACCAACATCGCCGACATCCCCGTCATCGCCACGGTCGTACGTTGCGACGACGATGCTCACGCAAAGGTGCGCGCCGGCGCCAAGATTCTTAACATCGCCGCTGGCAAAAACACGCCGCAGGTCCTGCGTGAACTGCGCGAGCACTATCCCAACCTGCCGCTCATCGCGCCGGGCGGCAAGACGCCCGAGAGCATCCGCGAGACCATCGCCGCCGGCGCCAACGCCATCATCTGGACGCCGCCTTCGGCACAGCAGCTACAGACCGACATGATGCAGCGTTATCGCAAGATGAAGGAAGACGCCACGCCCGTTATCTCGCGCGACGATGTGCCCATTATCGACCAGGTCGCCGCCGCCGAAGTCAGCCAGGTCGAGAACATGAATCCCGACGTGCCGATTCCCGACGAGGTCATCGAGCGCGTCGCTTCGATCCACGAGCGCGTCGAGGAGCGTCGCGCCAACCGCGGGCTCAAGCCCTCACTGCACGGCTTTTTCTTCCGAGGAAAGAAACGCTAGCAAAACATCTTGGCCCGCCCCACAAACGTGAGGCGGGCCGTTTTCGTTTGAGCAATCATGCAGCGATGTGATGGGGCAAATTAATCCACGCGCTTGTCGCCCATAAAGAAGAGCGCCACCGTACCAGGTCCGGTATGCGAGCCAATCAGAGTACCGATGTTATTGATCTCAATCTTGCCTTTAAGCTGCGGAACCTGTTCCTCAATCAGCGCCGCAACTGCTTCGGCATCCTCGCGGCACGCCGAGTGCGACATGATGCACTTACCCGAATAATCCGCACCGTCCTGCACGTGTGCCATCATGGTCTTAGCCATCTCGGAAATCGCGCGCTTCTTAGTGCGAATCTTCTCACGTGGCGACAGCTTGCCGTCGCAATCGACCGTCATAAGTGGGCAAATCTTAAGCGCCGTGCCGATGATCGCGCTCGCAGCCGAAATGCGACCGCCGCGCAGGTAGCTCGACAGATCGGTCGAGAAGAACCAGTGGTGCAGGTTGAGCTTATGCTCCTCGATCCAAGCGGCCGTCTCGTCGAGTGAAGCCCCGCTATCGCGCACGTCGGCGGCACATTCCGCCAGCAGGCCAAAGCCCGAAGACGCTGCCAGCGAATCGATGACGCGCACCTTGCCGCCCTGGGGATAGCGATCCGCGAGCATCTGCGCCGCAACGCAGGCCGATCCATACGTGCCCGAAATACCCGACGACAACGTCAGGTGCAGCACGTCTTTGCCCTCGGCAACAAGCGGCTCCCAAAACTCCTCGTACTCACCCACGCTCACCTGAGACGTCTTGGGCATGGCGCCCGCGGATATCTGGGCAAAAAACTCGTCCGGCGTAATCGACTGATACAGATCGTCCGCATAGACAACATCGTCGATCTCGTAATGAAAACACACGACAGGGATATTGCGCGATTCAAAGAACTCCCGAGTTCGATCGGCGGCGGATTCACAGGTCAGGACAAAATCACTCATATGAGGCTCCTTACGTATAGTTATAAAAATTATCGCACAGCAAGCATAAATACGGTACAAATGTCCACTATTTACCAAATAGAGCCAAAGGTGGTGAACATCTTTACCGTCATCATCTCTATCGATCCCGGAGGCATACGTCTGTAAAAGCGACCCTACGTCTCCACCCAACCGCCATATCTACCTCAACTAAATCGATTTACCAAACCGTTCGGCCAACAATTCGACCTCCCATCCCCAATCGAAACAAAAGCGGCGCATACTGATAAACGTTTGACGCTGTTTATCAGTTTTACCAGCTCCATCGGAAGGTGTTTCATGGTCGCATTCGATCGCAATCCGCAAGACTTCAAGTATCTGCGTCTGCTGTCGAGACAATTTCCCACCGAGCAATCCGCGTTTACCGAGATTATCAATCTCTCGGCCATTCTCAACCTGCCCAAAGGCACCGAGCATTTTATGAGCGACGTGCATGGCGAGTACGAAGCCTTTATGCACATCCTCAACAACTGCTCGGGCGTCGTGCGCGAACATGTCGACGAGATTTTTGGCGACACGCTTTCCTTTGACGAAAAGGGCGAGCTGTGCACGCTCATCTACTACCCGCGCGAGAAGATCGACCTGGTCCGCAGCCGGCGCGAAGACTCGCCCACCTGGTACAGGACGATGCTTGACCAGCTCATCATGGTCGCCCGCTCGCTTTCGAGCCGCTATACGCGCTCCAAGGTGCGTAAGGCCATCCCGCGCGATTACGCCTACATCATCGACGAGCTGCTGCACACGCATCCGGACGAGAACAACTATCGCGTGCGCTATCACGAGCGCATCGTGGAGTCCATTCTGGAGACCGCCAGCGCCGACGACTTTATCGAGTCGCTTGCCTCGCTCATCAAGCGCCTGGCCGTCGACCACCTGCACCTGGTGGGCGACATCTTCGACCGCGGCGGCGGCGCGGCCAAGATTATGGACCGCCTGCTCACCTACCATTCGCTCGACATCCAGTGGGGCAACCACGACCTGCTGTGGATGGGCGCCGCTGCCGGCGAGCCCGCCTGCATCGCCACGGTGCTGCGCAACAACCTACGCTACGACAACTACGAGATCCTGGAGAACGACTACGGCATCTCGCTGCGTGAGCTTGTCGCCTTTGCCGATGCCACCTACACCGACGGTGAGCCCATCACCCCGCTGATCAAGGCCATCAACGTGCTGCTCTTTAAGCTCGAGGGCCAGATTATCCAGCGCCACCCCGAGTTCGATATGACCGACCGCCTGTTACTCGACAAGATCGACCACGACACCGGCACGGTCACGCTCGCCGACGGCAGCGTGTGGCCGCTCACGACCAACGACTTCCCCACCGTCGACCCGACGGACCCCTATACGCTCACATCTCAGGAGCAGCACATCATCGACAAGCTCGTGTCCGAGTTTGTCACCGCCGATCACCTGCATCGCCATATCGATTTCCTCTATTCCCACGGCTCGATGTACAAGGTCGCCAACGGCAACCTGCTGTTCCATGGCTGCGTGCCGCTCAACGAAGACGGCACCTTTAGCAGCATGAACTGCCTGGGCACCTGGCACGCTGGCCGCGATTATCTCGATTTTTGCGACCACATCGCCCGCCGCGCCTGGCGCGTGTGCGACCGCGACGCCCTCGACTGGATGTGGTACCTGTGGATTGGCTTTAACTCACCCGCCAGCGGACGCCTGGTGCGTACCTTTGAGCGCGCCTATATCGCCGATAAGAGCACCTGGGTCGAGCCGATGGACCCGTACTTTACGCTTACCAAGTCGCCCTCGGTCTGCGATGACATCATGCGCGAGTTTGGCGTCGTGCCCATGGCATGTTCACCGACCGGCCACATCATCAACGGCCACACGCCCGTTAAAACCACCAAGGGCGAGCAGCCCATCCGCGCCGAGGGCAAACTGCTGGTCATCGATGGCGGCTTCTGCCGCGCTTACCATCCCAAGACGGGTATCGCCGGCTATACGCTCATCTCGAGCTCGCGCGGCTGCCGCCTCAAGTCGCACCGGGCCTTTACGACGGTTGCCGAGGCACTCACGCGCAACGTGGACATCGAAAGCGAGACCAACCGCTTTGACGAGGCCGACCGTCGCCGCATGGTGAGCGACACCGATTCCGGTGCCAAGATCCGCAGCCAGATCCAGGACCTGCGCCAGCTGCTCGATGCATATAGAAACGGTGCTATCGAGGAGCGCGCCTAGCACCACCCGTGGGGATTGGCTAAACTTGCTGAGTTTGTCATCCCCGCGGCGCCCCGGCGCCACCATAAGGCAGGTACCATGCAAAAGCTCCTTGCGCAGATCATGAAGTTTGGCGTCGTCGGCGTCATTGCCACGGTCATCGACTTTGGCATTATGAATCTCCTCCACTACGGTCTGGGCCTCAACATCCTAATCGCCAACACCAGCGGCTTTATCGTCTCACTCATCTTTAATTACGTCGCCAGCATGAAGTACGTGTTTGCGCACAAGGAGGGCATGAGCCGCCGCCGCGAGTTCATTATCTTTGTCGTGCTGTCCATGATTGGTTTGGTGCTCAACGACGGTATCGTGCTGGCGCTCAACGCCGGTCTGGGGCTCGAAGCCAATATCGCCAAGATTTGCGCCACCGCGCTTGTCATGGTCTACAACTTTGTGACCCGAAAGATCTTCCTGGAGGGCGACGAGACCAAGTAACTCGCAACCTTACAGCTTTACGATGCCCACGGATGACGCACGTCGAGCGCTGTGTCGTTCGTGGGCTTTGCTCGTTTACGGGCAAATTTTCAACGTTTGCGGATTAGCACTTGATAATTTGGCGAGTTCGTATAGTTCTTGGCAAAGACCTTACGTTTCCCTTGCAAAAGCTCTAAAGTATCCTCTGCTCGATTCATCAACGCATTGGATGTGATTACGTGCGCAAGGCACTGGCACAACCTCATACTAAGCAGTTCCTCAAGTTCGCTGTCGTGGGCCTTATCTCCTTTGGCATCGACTGGGGTATGCTCATTGCGCTCGTCGAGCTGTTCCACCTCGACTTTTTGATGAGCACCACGGTCTCGTTCATCACGTCCGTCGTGGTCAACTACTGGCTCAGCATGAAGTACGTGTTCGACCATCGCGAGGGCATGAGCCGCAAGCGCGAGTTCACGATCTTCACCATCCTGTCGGTGATCGGCCTGGGCCTCAACGACCTATACATGTTTGTGGGCGTCACGTTTTTGAGCATCGGCTACCAAGCCATGAAGGCCATCGCCACGTTCCTCGTCACCTGGTACAACTACTTCAGCCGCCGCTTCTTCCTCGAGGGCGCACGGTCGTAGTCGATTCGCTATTTGCTTGAATGTATAACCGGTTGGAATTCCCGTTCCAACCGGTTTTTTTGTTTGCCGAGAGACCCGGCGACCCAGTCCCATTCGCATGAAAAACGGGCGGCCCGGATGTTTGTCCGAACCGCCCGTCTGGCGCACTATGTCGAGGTCCCTAGCCTGTAACGTAATACCAGACCACGTTGTCGCCATTGGAGAGAACGTAGTTACCGCAGGCCGTCATGGGCGTTGTGCCGTTGACGGAGTACATCCAGCCGCTCGTGCCACCGTACTGTTTCTCGGCCAAACCACCAATCGCGGAGACATACGTGCCGTACGACGAGCCATGTGCGTTAACGGAAAGGCCCAGCGCGCACAGGGCATCATAGACGGTAGCGCCTTCGTTAAAGGTAAAGGTGCCACCAGAAGACACAGGATTGCCCACAGCGCTCGATGTGACCGAAACCGTCACTGTTACGTAGCTGGACTCCTGCGAGCCGCTCTGGCCGCCCGAGGAGGCGTTTCCACCATTAGAGGATGAGGCTCCATCAGACGACTGTCCACCGCCAGACGCATTGGAAGTATCACCGGCTCCCGTATTTTGGGCAGCGGATTTATCGCCAGACTTCTTGCCGTCCTGGTCCTCGGACTTCTTGTTATCCGAGTTCTTGTCCGATTCCTTGTTTGAAGACCCGGAATCGTCCTTGGACTTGGACTCATCAGAGTGCTTGGACTCATCTTTTGCGTCATTCGATGACTTGGAATCCTTGGAACTGGCCTCGCCCGAAGTCGTAGTCGAGTCAGACCCCTTGGCGTCCTTCGCGACGACGCTCTCCCCCGTCACGGTCTGAATGATCCAGTCGATGGACCAGGCACCGCTTGCGGAAGGATGGACGAAACCCAGCGAGACGACGATCAGAATGGTGCACGCGGCAGTCAGAACGCCGAGGAGCGCCTTGCGGCGAGGGGCGGACGCCGCCGAAGCGGCGCCCTGTTGCTTTGCATCGTCGAACTGAATGAACGAGGAATCTGGTTGCTTGGGGTCAGCGTCCTTGGATTTATTGGACACAGCCCTCACCTACCGACGTTTGGTGAACACGAACACGCCGACGATGGCGAGACCGATGACGCCGGCGGCAACGCCAACAATGGCGAGCGGGTTGGTGCCAGCCTCCTGCTCGGAGGCACTAGAGGACTTCTTAGCAGTGGTCGTGGAAGCAGCACCCGTATCGGACTTGGAATCGGACTTCTTGTCGGACTTGTTGTCCTTCTTATCGGACTTATCGGTGTCCTTCTTGTCGGACTTGTTGTCCTTGGTCTCGGTCTTGGTCGACACCGTCGTCTTGGTCACCGGCTTCTGACCCGGGGCGATAGCGCCGCCGGCCTGCTGGCCCTTAGAGCCGGAGCCGGAACCCGTGCCAGTGCCGGCACCAGCACCAGAACCGTTGCCAGCGCCACCGTTGCCACCATTAGTGCCAGAACCGCCATTGCCGCCAGGGTTAACAGCATTCTTGGTCCACTTGGCATACAGCGTCAGATCGGCCGTCACCGGCGTACTGAAGTCATACGCCTGCGTGCAAGCCTCATCGGTGAACCAACCGCCGAAAGTGTAGCCATCGCGCGTCGGATCGGCCGGCTTGACCAGCTTGCCGTCGGCCGTAGTCTGGAAGTCGACCTTAGAACCCTCGCCAGTCTCAAACGAGACCTTAACGCCACCACTCAGCTTGAAAAGCGTGCCGGAATCGTTGATGTAGTAGAGGCTACCCTTGGCATCGCAGACAATCGGCGAGTCACAGTAATTGTTGTGTCCCGCTGCGCTAAACGCACCGGTCGCCTGTGCGTCACCCATCTTGTAGCGATACACGCCACCGCCCGAGGTGTAGTTCACATAGTCGGAAGTCGCACCATAGTTGACAGTGAAATAAACGTACGTGTCATCCGCCTGGACACTCACGAGCGGTGCGCCCTTGATGCCACCGGCAGGAAGCACGGAGCCATCGGCAGACGAAACCAACGTCGTAGCAAAGTCATTATCAAGGTCGACAATCGCCAGCGCCGAACCGCCAGAAACCTCGCCACCGACAATCAGCTTATTGCCATACAGCGTGGGCATGCAGGCACAACCCGTAAGACCAAGATCGATGACGCGTTCTTCGGAAATGCGCGAAGAGGCCCTTGCGTTTGCGTCCGACAGTGCCAGCACGTGGAGCTTGCCGTCACGCGAGATCACATAGGCATGCTTGCCGTCTTTGGACAGTACACAGCCGGAGTTGACGATGGCACCAACCGAAACGCTGCCGAGCACATCACCCGTCGACTTGCTCAGCATCTCAACGGTACCTGCACTCGTCGGAACCAGAATATAGCCGTCGCCCACTGTAGCGCTCGTCCAGTAGTAGCCCTCATCAGCATTAACATGCTGCCAAGAAACAGCGCCGGTCAGTATATTAATACGCGTCAGATGACCGTTATTGTACGTACTCGTTCCATAGTCGACATCAACGGTGCCAACGTAGAGATAGTTGCCATCGACCGTCAACTGGGAATTTGACTGGGCAGATTTGCTCACAGAGTCAGTGACCCAAACCGTCGTCAGCGTATCGGCCGTCAGAGCCTGGACCGCACCGCCGTCAAGCGGGACGATGACCAAGCCTTTCGTATAAATCGGACGCGTGGTGTAGCCAATCGCAGTCTGAAGGTTCGACTCGGCAAGCACCTTGCCCGACTCGGCGTCGATCTTAAGCAAACGCTTGTTCACGGCAAGGTAAACGTTGCCGTTCACGACAATAGGCTCGCTCGCATTGGGATACGTGGCGCCCGAGTAGGCCCTCCAATCGAACGTCCAAGAGCTTACCAGCGCGCCCGTAGGTGTGGACACGTTCTTGACCACCGCATTGGAATTGCCACTCCAGTCGGCTTTCCAATCGGTCGGGCGCGAAGCGCTCGGATCGACTACGACTTCATCGGGATTAGGAACGGTGTCGCCAGGGGCGTAAGCCCAGACGATTTTGTCGCCCGACTTGAGCACGTAATCGCTATCGAGCTGAGGCCCGGGAACGCCGTTGACAAAGAACGACCATGCACCCGACAGCTCGGTGCCATCAAGCGGGGAGACAAGACTATGAACACCCCAATAACCAAATTGGTCGTACATCTTGGACTCAATGCCAATGGCATCGAAGTAGGCAGCGGAAGCGTCCTTGATCGTCGTGCCCTCGACAAACACCTGCGTCGAAGGATCGGTCCAGCGCTGCGCCTTCTCATCCTTCTTACCGATGATCTCCATTGAAACGGAAACCTGGCCGGGCATGGTTCCATCAAAGCCATAGACCCAGGTAACCTTGTCCCCGGCCTTGAGTGTGTAATTGCCCGCGCCGACATTGGCCGCCTGACCGTTAACGAAGAACTGCCAGAATTTCCAAGTGTTTTCGTTAACTTTCTCGCTCGAAAGCGTCACGGTCTTGTTGAACGGTGAAGTCAGCGACTCGAGATACCAGCCGTACGTGCCTTTCCCCGTTTTGGCGCCAATGCCGGCCTTTTTAAAGGCCTGCTCGGAAAGATCAGCAGCGGTCGCGCCCTCTTCCACCAAAGCTGTCGTGGGCTGCGCCCATGTCTGCTGAGCACCCGAGGTGTCCTGGCCGATAACGGTGCAGCTAACGGAAATCTGATTGGCGGGTGCGGGGTCGCCGTACTTCGAGTAGTACCAGACGACGGAGTCGCCGTCCTTGAGCGTGTAGCCGCCCGCGCCGACCGCGGAGGCGCTGCCGTTGACGAACAGCTGCCAGTACGCGCCGGTCGCCGGGTCGTAGGCGAGCGTGCGGCCCGCGTCGAAGGGCGACGTGATCGAGTTGAGCGCCCAGCCCCAGGAGCCGTTGGGGTCGTAGTCGGCTTTGAGGCCGGCCTGCTTGAAGAGCTGCTCGGAGAGGTCGGCCGCGGTCGAGCCCTCCTTCAGAGCGATCTGCTGCGCGGCGGCCCAGGTCTGCTGGGCGCCCCCGGCGTCGGTGCCGACGACGGAGCACGTGGCAGAGACCTTGACGACGGGCGCGGGGTCACCGTACTTCGAGTAGCACCAGACGACGGAGTCGCCGTCCTTGAGCGTGTAGCCGCCCGCGCCGACCGCGGAGGCGCTGCCGTTGACGAACAGCTGCCAGTACGCGCCGGTCGCCGGGTCGTAGGCGAGCGTGCGGCCCGCGTCGAAGGGCGACGTGATCGAGTTGA
>NZ_QSFE01000002.1:0-159221 GCF_003467145.1 Collinsella sp. AM44-11 | reverse complement strand
ACCAGACGACGGAGTCGCCGTCCTTGAGCGTGTAGCCGCCCGCGCCGACCGCGGAGGCGCTGCCGTTGACGAACAGCTGCCAGTACGCGCCGGTCGCCGGGTCGTAGGCGAGCGTGCGGCCCGCGTCGAAGGGCGACGTGATCGAGTTGAGCGCCCAGCCCCAGGAGCCGTTGGGGTCGTAGTCGGCTTTGAGGCCGGCCTGCTTGAAGAGCTGCTCGGAGAGGTCGGCCGCGGTCGAGCCCTCCTTCAGCGTGATCTGCTGGGCGGCGGCCCAGGTCTGCTGGGCGCCCTTGGCGTCGGTGCCGACGACGGAGCACGTGGCCGCGACCTCTTGGCCTGCGGCTTCGGTAGGCTGAGATTCAGCCTCATCGGAAGCGGCTACAACACTTTTGACGTCCTGTTCGGATGAATCCGGCGAAGCAGTAGAAGCCTCGGCTGCAACAGAATCGTCCGACGCTACGCCGTTGCTATCTGCGGCATTCGTCGAAGCGCCATCGTTAACCGACGCATCGCTCGCGTTAGAGCCGGTTTCAGAAACGGCACCGTCGGCAGCACCATCCGCAGGCGCTGCACCCTCGTCCGGTGTCGCAGCCTGAGCCACAGCCTCGGCAATGCCCTCGGCGCCCTCGGCCCACAGCTGAGCCGGTGTGGTGCCAAAGGCCATCGCGAAGGCCAGGAATGCCACCAGGCAGCGCTTGGCTACACCGCGTGCAATCGCGCCACGGCGATGCAACGAGGCGCGCTCGCGCTCGTCCTCAAACATATCCATTTGTCCCCCCATTGTCTGTACTTGGAGCGTTGCCTTGAGGCTGCCCCACGTCATCGCGCATGTTGCGCTCGAGTTCCCCCATCGGGGTCCCCCTTCCCTCCAGAGCCCTATGCACACCGGCGGCATACGCCGCAGCCGCATGCAAGATGGGAGGCGATCCGACTTAACCTTAACGACTCGGGCACGTCGTCCGATCTGCGACGCGAACATCCCGAGCCAAGAGGAATTACGGTTACTGGTACAGCCGGGGACTTGCACCCCAATTCTCCCAAACGCGCAGGTAAACCGCGCATTCGTGCGTCTCCGCACCACCATCTAGGCCATCGATTATTACCGTCAAAATGGTATCACGCAAAAGGGCCTCGCACGCAGGCGAAGCCCAAGGTAAAAGCTATTGTTTGCGATAGGAAAATGCGGTGACGGTCGCGGCCTCTAGTGCTTGCCGCCGTGACTGTTGAGCCAGATATTGCGGCCCAGCATAAGCGCCAGCACCAGTGCGCTGACGTAGCCCATAAAGCCAATGACCGGGATACCAAACACAACCGGCTCGATGCGCGCGTAGTACACCACCGACGAACCGATAAACAGGCCAGCAATCACAATTGCCATCGACATACGGTCGATAATTCCGCCCAGCTGTCGCAGCGCTTTATCGCTGCTCATGATCTGCGTGTTCACCTTAAGCTGGCCGCGCGTGAGCATACGCGAAGCCAAGCCCAGATACTCGGCCGCCTCGAGCGAACCTTTTGCCGCGCGATAGCTGCTCGCGGCAAGATCGCGTCCCATATCACGCACGCGCGCATAGGTGCTTTTTTCGTTTTTGATGTGCGTCTGGATAATCTGGATCATGTTGACATTGGGCATATACTCGGTCAGCAGACCCTCGAGCGTCACCATGCCGCGGGCGAACATCGTCACCACGCTCGGCAGCTCAACGTCGTTTTTGCGCGCCAGGTTTAACAGCGAGGTCAAAAACTCGCCGATATCCAGATCCTTCAGGTCAAGGCCCGCAAAGTCAGCCACGATAAAGTCAAGATCGGACAAAAAGGCCGAATGATCGAGCTCAGCCGAGTCGCCACGCGTCACGGCGAAGCGCATGAGCGAATCCTTGAGCTTGGGCACGTCACCCTCGGCCACGGCGAAAATCATGTCCTTGACGATACCGCGATCGTGACTCGACATGCGTCCGACCATGCCCAAGTCGATAAAGTAAACGATGCCGTCCTTGAGAATAATGTTTCCCGCATGCGGGTCGGCATGGAAAAAGCCGTCGTCGAGCACCTGCGTCGAGTAGTCCTCGACAATCGCGGCACCGATCATTTCCAAGTCATAGCCCGCGGCCACCAAGCGTTCAGGATCGGCGATCGAAATGCCGTCGACGTAGTCCATAACCACCACGTGCTCGGTGCACAAGTCCAGATAGGATTTAGGGCACGTCACGCCATGAACGCTCTTATGGAACTCGTAGAAGTCGTTGAGGTTTTTGGCCTCGGCCAAAAAGTTGGTCTCCTCGCGAAACGAGGTCCACAACTCCTCGACTACGCCGTGCAGGTCAACGAATTGATCGGTGTTGACGAACTTGGAAACGATACGCACCACCGAGCGGATGATATCGATGTCCTGTGCCATAACCTGCTGCGCACCGGGGCGCTGCACCTTAACGGCCACGTCCTCGCCGGTCACCAGGCGGGCACGGTGTACCTGCGCGAGCGACGCGCTTCCGAGCGGATTGGGGTCGATCGCGTCGAACATCTGCCCCAGGCGCTGGCCGTACTCCTCTTCCAGACACCGGAGCACTACCTCATACGGCACCGGCTCTACATCGGAGCGCAGACGACGCAGCTCGTCGCAAAACCGCTGCGGCAAAATCTCGGAACGGTTAGCCAGAATCTGCCCCATCTTGACGAACATGGGGCCGAGTTCCTCGAGCAGGCGGCGCAAACGAACCGGCGTGAGGTTATCCCACACGCGGTACTTTTTGACCAGGCGAACAATCTGCCCGATGCGTTCGCGACGACCCGCCGGCGTGAGCTGGTATTCCTCGTCCGGCGCCATCGCGTCGGGCTCCTCGGGGACCATATCGACAGCGCGCGGCTTCTTGCGAGCGCCCGAGACGGCGGCGTCGACCTCATCGACAACCGCCGCCTCGTCACCCAAGGGATCTAGATTGTTGTAATCGGTGGTGGAATCTGCCATCTGCGCTGCTACTCGGCCTCTTCGGTATCCTTCGCATCGTCGGGCTCAACGGACTCGACGGGCACCGAGGTCACGTTGTCCTCGACCGAATCGACGATGTCGCGCACATGGGCCAGGAAGGCCGTGCGCTCGGGGGCGGTCATGACGCGGACGCGGGCAAGGATGAGCTCATCGAGCACGCGCTGGGCCGCAGTCTCGCCCTGCATGCCCAGGCGCTCGGTCAGGTCGGAGATGGTGCCACCCGCCTGCTCGAACATATCGGACACGCTGCGGGCGATATCGGGGGTGCCGGCATCCTTGCGGACCTGCTCGCCCTTGGTACCGAGGTCGTCGAGGACCTTCTTGCCGCCCTCGACGGCAACGGCGGCGGCACCGAAGCCCACGTTAATGGCGCCGTTAACAAGCTGATCGAGTTTCATAACCATGGTTGGCTCCAATCATGAACAACTGCATTGGCCTTCTTGTACCCAAGATTGAGTGAACGACACAAAATCGTTTTACCGCCAAGATAGAAATCGAGCGGGGCAAAGCCTTTGACGGCGTTTGCCCCGCTCGTTCGCTGCAATACGGCTTTTACCTAATGTTGTCGTTCATCGCGAAAGAGTTCTTCATGGCGCAGCTCGTGGTGTAGAGCACCTTGCCCAACAGGGCATCGGTCTCCACGCGCATGAGCTCGGCAAAGGCCTCGTTGGCGCGGGCGAGCTCGGCGGGCACTTCGGCCTCGGGCAGCGTGGCTACGACAGCGTCAACGTCGTGAATCTGCTTGTGGCCCATGCCGCCGACCTTCTCCTGGTAGTCCTCCACGGCGCGACCGCACTCATGGAAACGGACGTCGGCCAGCGCGCCGATCAGGCGGTTGGCCCAGTAGAAGTTTTCGGACGTCACGCGAGCCTGCGTGTCGGCAAAGTACTCGGGCATGGTCTCGACGTTGGCGTACAGCGGAACCAGCGCGTTAAACGAGTTGGAGCCAAAGGCCATCCACTGCACGGCGCGGTAGGCCGGATGCGCATAGGGGCGCAGCTGCAGCACAGCGAGCTGGCTGTTGCGGTTGATGCCGATGGGGCGATAGGCGCCACGCGTGGCGGGCGTGCCCTTGCTGCCGTAGCAGTCGTACTCCGTGCCCTGGTAGTGGCTCGAGAGTACGTACTTGATGTCCTCGATGGTCACCTTGCGCTCGGGCACGCGGCTCCAGGGAATATCGTCGCTCTCGGGCGTGTAGTCGGCCTCGGGACCGTCCCACACATCGCTGGGGTTAAGGCAGCGCTGCATATACCAGGCGCGCGGCGTGTTGTAAACGTGGTCGCTGTCGCTGTGCGAGCCAAAGGCCTCGCGCGGGTTAAAGACCGCGGCCGGACCGTCGCCCTCAACGCCCAGCGTCAAGTCCAGATGCCACTCGGCCATCCAAGCGCGCAGGTCGGCGGAGCACATGTGATCGGCCTGGGCGCCCTCGGCGTCATCCAGGTCAAAGCTGTCGATACCCAGCTGGTTGGGCATGGTCACATAGGCGTCATCGGGCACGCGCTTGGCGATCCAGTGGTGACCGCCGATGGTCTCGAGCCACCAGATCTCGTCCACGTCGCTAAAGGCGATGCCGTTGTTCTCGTAGGTGCCATAGCGCTCGAGCAGGTCACCCAGAATGCGTACGCCGTCGCGGGCGGATTTGGCATATGGCAGCACCAGGGTCACCATGTCCTCCTCGCCCAGACCGCCGGGCTGCGCCGGAACATAGCCGTCCTCGTCCTCGTTGCCCTTGGCGGGCACGTAGTCGACGAGCGGGTCGGCGCCGCGAACGCGCTCGTTGGTGGTGAGCGTCTCGGTTGCGGACATGCCCACATTGAGCTCGTTGAAACCGGCCTCGGCCCAGATGCCGTGGCCCGGGACAACATCGGGGACGCTCGTGTAGCGCATGGGGTTATCGGGCAGTTCAACGGTCAGGTGACTCAGGACGCTCGTGTAGACGCGCGGCTGCTCGTCGGGATGCACCACGCGCATACGCTTGGGCTCAAACACCCCGTTGGACGAGTCCTCGTTGCGGGCAACCAACGTCGACCCGTCGTAGCTCGCGTTCTTACCAACCAAAATCGTTGTGCACGGCATGCGCATCCTCCTTGAGCGAAGAAATCAAACGATAACAGTGTATCGCTTCGGCGCAGAAAGGGCGAAACCGCGGCGCTGGCAACCCCTGTGGTCAAAAAATGCCAAATGTGAGTACTGTCACCAATTTAGTAACATCAATTTTGCTACGTATGGGTGCCAAAAGTCTACATTTGTTCAAAAATTAGATGATGTAATTCCTCATAGGTCCAATAAAATAGGCTCTTTATCGATAATAAATATCGTTAGAGAGCCTATTTGACCTAAAGAATATGTGACTATCTTGGCAACAGTACTCATATTTGGCATTTTTTGTCCACGGGGTATAGAGCTAACCCCTCAAACAGCCCAAAACGCCTATTTCGATGCGCGCTCGGCCGCCTCGATCACGTGTTTGGCGAGGATCGCCGTCGTCACAGCGCCCACGCCGCCCGGCACGGGCGTGATGGCGTTAACGACCGGCTCCGCAGCATCAGAATCGACGTCACCCACCAACTTGCCAGCGGCCTCGTCCCAATTAATGCCAACATCAATGATCGTCTGGCCCTCTCGAACCGCATCCACGTCAATCGTACGCGCGCGTCCAACGGCGGCAACCACAATGTCGGCAGCACGGCACTCGGCAGCAAGGTCGTGCGTATGCGTATGGCACGTCGTCACTGTGGCATTGCGAGCCGTAAGCATGGCGGCAACGGGACGGCCAATCACCAGCGACCGACCAACGACCGCGACCTTGGCCCCATCCAGCTCAACGCCGTAATGATCCAGCAAAGCAAGCACGGCTTCGGCTGTGCAGGGGGCAAAACCCTCGCCGCGCCCCGAAAGCGTGGTGAGCAGCGAAGTCGGCGTCATGGAGTCAACGTCCTTGGCAGGATCGAGTGCCGCGGCAACCGCGTCCTCGTCAAGGCCGGCGGGCAGCGGGCGGAACATCAGGCAGCCATGAACAGACGAATCGGTATTGATGTCCTCGATGGCCGCCAACAGCTCGTCCTGCGAAACATCGGCGGGAAGCAAAACGCGGCGAGCCTCAATGCCAACCTTTTCGCAGCGCTTGAGCGCACCGCGCTCGTAGGATAGGTCGTCCTCGCGTTCACCCACGCGCACGATAGCCAGCGTCGGCACAACGCCGCGCTCGCGCAAAGCCACGCAGCGAGCAGCAAGTTCCTCAGTCAAAGCGCGAGCAACGGGGGCACCCTTCAGCAGTTCAGCCATGGCTATCCCCTCTTCCTTGCGGCGTCGGCGGCGCGGCGCGCCAGCGCATCGGCGCGCGGCAACCACATGTCGAGCAACTCATCACACGCCGTCTCGAGCTCCTCAGCACGAGCGCGATCCTTCATAGACGTGGTGTTCGCAAAGAGCGTCAAGCTCGCGCCCCGCATAGCGGAACGGCAGAACACGGCGCCGCACGCCACATCGGACAGCAGCTGACGCGAACCCTTGTCGGCCATGTCCTCGAGCAGCGCCAGTGCACGCCCGCAGGCATCCATAATGCGATACGGCGGCATAGCGGCCACATGCAGCGCATCCTGAATCGCGGTCGCTCGAGCCGGATCGCCACGCGGAATACCGTACGCCGCGGACAACTGCCCATATGCACGAACGTCCTCGGCAACCAACTCGACAAGCTCCTGGGCCAACTCATCTGCCTGGGCAAATGCGCGCGTCAGGTCATCCGCGCGATCGGCAAGCGCAGGATTGGTCGCACCATAACGAGCGACCATTCCACAAAGCGAGGCGCCCAGCGCGCCCACAAAGGCGCTCGCGCTGCCACCGCCGGGAACCGGCTCGCGTGCGGCAAGTGCCTCGGCAAACTCTCGACAGGTTTTATCCATCATCTCTTGGCTCATACGCACGCACCTTCAAGTCATATACATCGGTCAGGCGGCAACCGCCGACCAACCGCATCGAACACGTAATGGTGCTAAGTCTAGCCCATAAGCACATGGGCGTCAGCGCACCTGGCCATCGCGGATTTCTATGACGAACGATAGGCCATGCCAACGCAAACATGGGACACATGGCCCACGTTTCGAGACTCCCGGGCAGCGGCAACTGGGGCATACATATAGGTAAGGAGCCCCATGTTGGGGCAACGCTCATCACGGCACCGGACGACGAATGGAGGAATCACCGCACAGCAAACAAAGTCATCATGTGCACGCGCAACCGCCGCCCCAGCGATCCGCGGCACACGATGTCCCTGGCAGACAAGGAGGACGCCACCATGAAGAAAAAGACCCTATCAATCCTTTCCCTTTGCATCGCCCTCTTTGCCGCATTTGCCCTTGTCGGCTGCGGCGGGAACGCATCGGGCGGGGGCAGCAGCGCATCCAAGAGCGAGGGCAAGGAAAAGGCCCCCGTCGCCAAGAAGACCGACTTTATCTGGTTTAAGGTCGAGATGCCCGAGGGCGTCGGCGTAAGCGACTCCGCCGGCAAGAATGCCGACAGGGTCCAGCTCACCTTCCCCGAAGACGAGAACGCCTCGGCCGATCGCTTTATCCCCGTTTGGAAAAAAGCGATGACAGCCGAGGAATCCCACGCCGACCAGGCAGAAAAGAAGGGGGATACGTTCCAGTGGAAGGATGGCGGGTCCGTCGAGTATAACGGCAGGACGTGGCTCGTCGGAACATACGAGGACAACAGCGGCATCTCAACCATGCTTTTTACCGACGTTGAGCCGGGAAGCGTCTACGTCCTCATCTCGAACTTCGACCAGCACAAGAAAGAAGCCGAGACGCTCCTCAACTCCATCGAGTTCCCCGATGACATGGCAGAGGCAGTTTCCGAGGCGCGCGAAGTCGAGATTTCGAGCATCGAGCTCAAGTAACGGGACACCCGCACGCGCCTACGCGCACCTGCGCACATGCGCCCCATTAAAGCAACGGGCACCCAACCCCGGGGAGGGCCGACAGGCATCGGCCCTCCCCTCTTTTGTGCCCGCGTATATTGCCACTTGTCGGCGCAAATCCGGCCCTCAGAATGGGACACATGGCCCACCCGAACGAGCCGCTCGCGCGTACAGTAAAGGCAGGTAATCCATGGGCGGTTACAGATCGAGGAGGACACGACCATGAAAAAGAAGGCCTTTGCGATTCTCACCCTCTGCATCAGTCTCTTTGCCACAGTTGCTCTGGTGGGCTGCGGTGGCAGCGGCGACGCTACCGGCAGTGGTGGTGGCGGCGGAGCAGAAAAGCCAGCCGTGGATATGAGGACCGACTTCATTTGGTTTAAGGTCGAGGTCCCCGAGGGCGTCGAGATCACCGACGTCGCCGGCGACACCGCCGACAGGGCCCAGTTTAAGTTCACCGAGAGCGAGCACGCCAGCGACCGCTTCATCCCCGTCTTCGACACTGACAAGAACGCCGACGAGCTGTTTGACTACGAGGCAAAGTGGAAGGCCAACTCCGGATGGACCGAGAGCGATCCCGTTAAGTACAACGGCAAGACCTGGCGCAGCGCCTACTTTACGCACTCGGGCGGCGTGACGACCGAGTACTTCACCGACGTTGACGGCGGCAGCGTGTACGTGCGCATCGACAACGTCGAGGAACACAAGGACGCCGTCGAGACCATGATGAAGTCTCTGGAGTTTGCCGACGACATCGCCGAAGCCAAGACCGAAGCCATGGACGTCAAGCTCGACGACATCGAGATCAAGCGCTAAACGACTGGCGAGCGCAGCGGGAAACACGGGCACAGTGCAAACAAGCGACGATACCCCAGCGCTTCGCACCAAGGGAGGATCGGCTCGCCGATCTTCCCTTTCTTATGCCGATAGCCGGCGAACGCGAGGGTGCCGGACGCCGGAACCGCCCCAAATGTGGCAACAGTACGAAAACGACAAACACCTCAACACGTCCGCCCACCGATTTATTGCGCCGCGCAGACAATTAAACCAGCATCTTTAAACATCTGGGCAGTATAGTGACCAAAACTATCGCATAACCGCACGCTGCGAATGGAGGAGTTATGACCGAACACCATGCCATCAGCCGCCGAGCATTTACGCTGGGCTTAGGTCTTGCGGCGCTGTCGCCGCTTGCAAGCCTGCCAGAAACCGCGGCACCGGGCATTCCCCTGCGAGCGGCATTTGCAGACGACACGCCCAAACCGGCGGAGCACCTCGGTAATTTCGTCATTCGCCTTCGCCCCGCGGGCTATTTTCGCACCGCGAGCGTCAACCAAGACGGCAACGTTCGCGGCAACGTCTGCCACCTGTTTAACGACGGCACGTCCAGCAAGCTCATCCTTGAGAACGTAACGACCAAGAATGACGATACAAACTGGTATGCTATCCGCACCTTGCTCAATTTCGAAGAGCATAAAAAGACGGGCTACAGCATTTGGTCGGTCGACGACGACTCGGACAAAGATGGAAAGGTCATCCACGTATGGGGCGGCGAGTATGACAACAAGCCCAGCCGCGCTTTTGCGTTCGAGCGCCAATCAAACGGAACCTATATCATCCGAGACCGCACGGTCGAGAAAGAAACCGAGAAAAAAGACATTAAGTACTTGGCAATAGAATCGAACGGCAAAGACCAGGACAACAATAAGATCTGCCATAAGAGTAAGAGCATTCCGTGGGAGCTCGAACTTATCGGTTACGACATGAAAAAGAACGATGCCACGGTTAGCAGCCTCGACTGGATCACGTACAGCAGCTACGTCGATGGGCCATGTTGGATGAAATACGTCGACGACAACAAGTTCCTCGACGAGCTGAGCATCCCGGGTACGCACGATTCGGGCACCTGCAGCGTGGACAACGACACTGAGCCCCAATCCTCGCAAGTAAAATGCCAGCAGGATTACATTCCCACGCAGTTGCTCGAGGGAATCCGCTATTTTGATATCCGACTCGGAAAGGGCGACGACCCCGGTATCGACCACGGGATTTTCTACCTACTCAAAAAAGACGGGAACTATCTGCATCTCTCCGATGTCATCGGGTACTTCAAAACGTTTTTGAACGAAAACCCGTCAGAAGCGCTCATCATGCTCGCATCGCGCGGCAACGATGAGGCTACCGACGAAAGCATAACGACGGCCTTCGCCAAGGTTATGGCCGATAACCCCAACCTGTTCTACACATCGAGCCGCGTTCCCACGCTACACGAGGTGCGCGGAAAGATCGTTCTGCTGCGTCGATTTAGGCTCGCCGGCAACAGTGTAAGCGGCCATACGTGGGCCTCGACCTTGCCGAATGGGATGACAAGATCAAGGCTCACTCCGACAGCACCACTATGTGTCTCGTCCAAGACGCGCGGGGCTTTGAAGCCGCGGGGGAAACAGGCGACAAAGAGCCCTATTGCACCAAGGTATACGCCCAGGACAAGTACAAACTCACGGGAACCGACAAGCTCAGCTGGGTCGATAATGCACTGAAGGAAACGACCGGGCGCACGCGCAACAAGGTGGACGTCGTGGACGATGGCGGGGCCAAGGTGCAAGCGCAGGAGCGTTGCTGGCCTATCAACTACACCAGCTGCACGGGCTTGTCGCACGGAGGCAATCCTTTTACCTCGGCACGAGTAGTCAACGAGCATCTGTATAAGAGCCCGTACATCAATCCCAGCGGCATCGAGGATACAAAGTCAGATTACCTCAAGCACATTGGCATCATCGCATCCGACTTTGTTGATGCGGCGCTGGCCCGGAGCATCTACCAGCGCAATTACGATACGCAGCACAAGCAGACAGCTTCGTGCTACCTCCCAGCCCGCATGCACATGACATATGGCGACTCGTTGAGCGACGCCTCGCTCCAGGACGGCAAGACCGTTGGCGAGGGTCATTTCCGCCTCGTCGACAGCAGCAACGTACTCAACGTGGCGGCTTCGGGCCATGCGTTTGCCATCGAATATGTGGATGTCGACGCCTTGGGCAACGAGACCGTTACGGAGCTGCGGGGCTCCGTGTCCATCGATATCGATCCACGCGCGCTGACGCCCCATTTTGAGGGACTCGAAGGCCTTAAGGCCGGCGAAGACGTGCGCGCCAAGATTGCGGCATCACTCGAGGGCAAGCTCGAAACCGATGCCTGCACGGCCCAGCTCGAGTTTGTGCACGACGCGAACGGCGCTCCGGGAACGGCGATGGCCGAGGGCGAGGCATTTGCCGCGGGGACGTATTGGGTGCGGGCGAACGGTCTCTTGGGCAACGCGGCGCAAAACTACACGCTTGCCACCGACGGAGCCGCAAGCTTTACCGTAGCGGCCTCGGGCGGTGCGGGCGGCAACGGCGCCGGCACCGACGGTGGCACGGGCTCCAACGCAGGTAGCGCCGACAAGAACGGCAAGGGCAAAAGCTCGGCCGGAAAACTCGCCGACACGGGCGACGGCTCTGGCGTTGCCGCCGGGCTCGCTGCCGCCGCCGTGGCGACGACGGTCGCAGGTGCAGCAATGCTTGCCAGTGACCGCGAAGACAGCGAAGGCGCTAGCGAATAGGCAAGCCAGCCTTTTAGACACATCGACTCAATCGGGGGCGCAGAACACCGTTCTGTGCCCCCGATTTTTACCTTGGCCCGAACGCCGCTTTCGACTACATCACCATGTTCAGCGCGTTAACAAACTCCTGGGCCTTCGCACGACTGCTCAGGCTAAAGACACAAGCGGTCAACAGCCTGTTACGTAGAAAAACGTCGCGGCCCTTGATCCTGTTGACCCCAGTGATGTCCTTAAGGTAAACAATCTCGGTGTGCTTGCCACCAAACGTGCCCTTCTTGAGCACCTCAATACGGTTAGGGTAGATCTTGACGTCTTTAAACCTACCCGAACCTTTGTCCTGGAATAGCAGCGTGTTCTTGTCCATGCATGTCACTCCCGTGGGGTTCGCTAAAACTGCCTTTATGGTCACATTTTAACCACCGCAAGGCCCCCATGCGAAGGTGCCAGACAACGCAGCAATTCGTGTCCGCGCGAGGCTTTAAACTAAATGTAATAAAGATGCATTCCTCAAGAGGAAAGTCGGGCGATATTGATGGGTGAACTGGTAAACCGCGGGGAATCGACAATCGTGCCAGAAGTTTTTTACAAGCAGGTTTTCTCGATTCTCAACGCCGCTCGCAACAAGGCATATACCGCCGTTAACTTTGCGATGGTTGAGGCATATTGGGAGATCGGCAAGAGCATTGTTGATGAACAGGGCGGAGAGGAGCGCGCAGCATATGGAGAGGCATTGATTGCGGGCCTCTCCAGAAGGCTTACCGCGGATTTCGGAAGAGGCTTTGGCATCGCAAACCTTCGCAATATGCGTCAGCTCTTTCTTGCGTTTCCAATTCGCGACGCACTGCGTAGCGAATTGAGCTGGACTCATTACCGCAGGTTGATGCGCATTCCCGACCCTGATGCTCGCGCCTGGTACATGAACGAATGCGCCAATTCTCGCTGGAGCACGCGCCAGCTCGAACGCCAGATCAACACCATGTTCCGAGAGCGCCTACTTGCCAGCAAGGACAAGGAGGCCGTCACCCAGGAAATCCAAAAGAGCGCCCCGGCTCGTCGCCCCGAGGATATCATCCGCGACCCATATGTACTGGAGTTTTTAGGTTTCTCGGACGATACTGCGTTTCGCGAGAGCGATCTAGAGCAGGCGCTCATCACGCATCTTCAGAAGTTCCTGCTGGAGCTTGGCCGTGGTTTCGCTTTCGAGGCGCGCCAAAAGCGCATCACCTTTGATGGGCGCCATTTCTATATTGACCTTGTGTTTTACAACTATCTGATGCGCTGCTTCGTGCTCATCGACCTTAAGACGGACGATCTTACGCACCAGGACCTGGGCCAGATGCAAATGTATGTGAACTACTACACGCGCGAGCTCATGAACGAAGGCGACAATCCGCCCATAGGCATCGTGCTCTGCGCGGACAAAAGCGATTCGATCGTCGAGTACACGCTGCCCGAAGACAACGACCAAGTGTTTGCCGCCAAATACCTGCCGTATCTTCCAAGCAAGGAAGAGCTGGCGCGCGAGCTGAGTGCCGAGTACCGCGCCATCAACGAAGCGACTAATAGCGAAGCGCAAGGGTAGCGGCACGTTGCGACCGATACCCCCGACGGCGCTCCACATCACCCGGGATAAGAGGAGCTTTCCATGACAGACAGACCGAAAACAACACTGCGCGACTGCATCTATGGGCTTGCCGTCGGTGACGCGCTGGGCGTTCCCTACGAGTTCAGGCCCCGCGGTACGTTCGAATGCACGGACATGATCGGCTACGGCACGCATGGGCAACCCGCCGGCACCTGGAGCGACGACACATCTATGACGCTTGCTACCTGCGACTCGATTAGGGAGCTCGGGCACATCGACACCGCGGACATGCGCGACAAGTTCGTAAGCTGGATTGCCCGTGGCGAGTATACGATCGACGGCGTTTTCGATTACGGCGGTACGACCGCCCGCGCCCTGCGCACCGGCAAAGGAGGCTCCGGCGAGCGCGACAACGGCAACGGATCGCTCATGCGCATCGCTCCCCTGGCGTTCACCGATGCGACAGACGAAGAGGTCAGCAAGGTCTCCGCGATTACGCACGCCCACAGAACGTCGACCGACGCATGCATCATATTTGTCGAGCTGATGAGGGATGTGATGAACGACGTGCTCCCCTCGTGGGCGCTCCATCTGAAAGGCGTGCCTGAGCAGGAGATCAGGTCGGGTGGCTTCGTGCGCGACACGCTTAAGGCAGCCACCTGGTGTTTCGTCAACACTAACAGCTACGAAGATTGCGTGCTTGCCGCCGTCAACCTAGGCGACGACACCGACACCACCGCAGCCGTCGCCGGCGCCCTCGCCGGCGCAGCATACGGCATGAACGCAATTCCGCAGAAATGGATCGACACCCTGCGCGGTAAAGAGTTGATTGAGAGCTGCTTGTTTTAGGGCGCCATTCAAGAAATAAGGTAGGAGGCATCATGGAGAGGAAGATCGCGAATATCGATGAGTTCCAAATGGGCGAAAACGAGACCCCGATACTCCCAACGGGACTGATGGAGGAAGAAAACCTTTACGTCCTTCCCGACGGGCGCTACCTCCCCTGCGGGGTCTACCGGACCGAAGATGGCGGCTCACTCATTTATGAGCCATCCGGGCTCAGCTTCTTCGGGCAGATGCTTGCTCAATTCAAAGAGAGCTAAAGGCTTGATTGCCCGTCAGATCGACACTGCTCCAAACCAGGGGGTGGATAGGATGTCTCCCACCGCGGCCTGTGAGGTAAAATCTTGACCGCCGCGGAATCCGCCTGCGGGCAACGCTCCGATCTCCGATTGGGGTGAAGCCTATGAACTTGTTTCTTGAAATCCTGCGCCTCTCGATGTATGTGACCGGCATTGCCCGGAACCTCTACTCGATCTGGCGGGAATATAAGCAGTAACGGATAGCGAAGGGAGTCATAGAAAAGGGTCGGTTGCAGCCGACCCTTTAAGACGATAGCACCTGCGTTGCCCGCGCTTCCAAAGTTGACCGACTGAGGAGCGGGTTCCGCGGCACACCCTGATTTTACCCAGCGAGGCGGCTCTTTTGCAGCCGCTCCACTGTTTATTTACATCTACCGCCACAAGCAGATATCGCGCGAACGAGAACAAAGAAACAGCGCCGGCGCAGCCAACAGAACAGACAATCCATTCAACCAAAGAAATGGAAAAGCACCCGCGGTCTCGCTTCTTCACCCAGGTCTAGGCACTTTTCTTGGCACCATCGCACCACATCCGCCATCGCTTCCGGCTTAGGACTGTGCCCCACTGAAATGCAATGGCATGCCGCACCCATTCATCTTCACCTGCGAATAGACCAAAACGGCAAATGCACGCTGCTCCGATTCACTCCTCACGCCTTTAACCGTCACCAAGTCAATAACGAGTGGGCACGACCAGCAGGTCGGCCATATCAGTGTAAGACGAATTAATTTTTGGTTATAAATAACCTGAGTTTATATCTGGTTATCCATAACCCGATGTGTTATAGTTCAGTTAACGGTTATTGATAACCATCGTTTGAAAGGATTCAAATTGTTTAACACCAGTGCACAGACAAAAGAAATCGGCTGGACCCTCATGACCCGTCTCCGCGGTTCATTGCCCTCCGAATATCTCTACCCGCTCGTATATCTCGCACGTTTCGTTCAGAAAACCGGCAGATGTGACAACCACGCCGAAATGATTGAGCTCGCATCCCAGGGAGACGGCGATATCGCTGCACTGCTCAGTCACGCCTACAAGCGAATTGCCGCAGACGGATCATTCGACGAGCTCCTTGCCGCTCTTTCCACTTTCAGCGAAGAAGCAATCGATAAATTCCTTCAGGACGGCCCGATCAGCCAGGGAATCTTTGGCGGAGAATCCTCGACCCCCGAGGGAATCGCGCATCTCGCACTTGCTGTTCTGGATATTAAGTCCGGTGAGAAGGTCATTGACTTCGGCTGCGGAACAGGCAACTTCCTCGAAGCCGCCGCATCGAAATGCCTCAATGCCAAGCTTATGGGCGTCGAACTCAATTCGAACACCCTTGCCATCGCAAAGCTCCGTTCCAAAGTCAAGGGTTCGCAGATTTGCTACGCCTGTGATGACATGTTCCGCTATTTCGACACCAGCATTGATCACAATCCTGTAGATAAGGCGTTCTCCAACTACCCCTGGGGCATGCAGACCAAGATGTTCTCTAAGAGTTCTAATTACATTGAGAAAGTCATGAGAGGCCAGGAACGTTACAGCCGCCCGTCGTCATCCGATTGGGTCTTCAACCGTCTTCTTGTCGATTCCCTTAAAAAGGACGGGACCGCCGCCGCAGTCATGTCGAACGGCGCATGCTTTAATGGCACGGATAAACCAGTTCGCGAATACTTCGTTAAGAACGGCTTCATTAAAGCGATTGTCGCGCTACCCAAGGGGGTCTTTGCTCCCTACACGATGATCCAAACGTCGTTCGTCATCCTTACCGCAGGCGGCTCCAAGGGAGTCCGCTTTGTCGATGCAACTGATTTGGGCACCAATGATCGCCGCAGCTGCTCAATTGACGAAACCGCCATTGACGCGATTGTCGAACGCCTTGGCGCCGATTCCGAAAAGAGTGTTTTCAAAACACTTGATGAAATTGCGGCGCGCGACTTCGATCTCTCTGCAAAGCGTTATCTCGAAAAAGAAATCGAGGTCCCGAATGGAGTTGAGCTCGGGAGCGTCGCAAAAATCATGCGAGGCGCAAGCGTTCGCGCAGCAGAACTCGATGCACTTGTCTGTGACGAAGACACCGGACTCAGCTATCTCAACCTGGGAAATATCTCTGATGGGTCTATCGACGACGACCTTCCAAATCTCTCCACGCTCGACACGAAACTTGAGAAGTATCGTATCCACAACGGCGACGTCCTCATCTCGAAATCCGGCGCCCCGTTCAAGGTTGCAGTTGCCGAGGTCCCTGAAGATCGAAAAATCATCGCGAATGGAAACCTGTACGTGTTGAGCGTCAACAGGGATAAGATTGATCCGCACTACCTCGCCGCGTTTTTCTCGAGCCCTTCTGGCAAAGAACTCCTTGCCCGTGAAGCAGTCGGCACCACCATACCCAGCGTGCCCATCAAAGCTCTCTGCAGCATCAAGGTGCCCCTCGAGGACGCCGATCGTCAGAAGACGATCGCCGATGCCTATCTCGCCAAGACAGACGAGATCAAGTTGTTAAAGCTACGCCTATCTCGAGCTCGCCAGGAACTTACCGACCTTTTCGATGAGGAGGGTTAGCCTTGGCGCATCTCACCATTCAGGAGCTCTCCGACCTTTGCGACGAGATGATGGGGCGCATGGGTCTCGAACTACTGCCCGCCATAACAAAGGCAAATCGCGAAGACACCCTTGAGGATCTTTTGGCATCCCTTGGAATGTCCGACCTTCTCGTAAGTGAAAACGATCCCTATGAGGAACGCTTTCTGGGCAAGATCCTCGTTGTGGGCGCCAGCGTTGTTAACGTCGACAAGTTGCGCAGCATCGCCCGCAAGAAAGGGTTCGACCCGGATCGATTTGAGTTTCAACTCGAATACTCCCGACTCAAGCACTTCAACTTCGGCAAAATACGCGGCTCGATGGGCTACGCCGCAATCCTTGCTGGTCCCATGCCTCACAAGACCCCGGGCGCCGATGAAGCTTCGAGCTTCATCGCTCGCGTCGAGAACAATCCAGACGACTACCCGACACTCATTAAAATGCAAGCGGGAAACGACCTCAAGATCACCAACAACAGCTTCAAGCAAGCGCTTGGGCAACTGTCGCAACACGAGCGCCCATAAAAAGAAGTCGATTTAAATAAGCAAGAGAGCCTCGCCACCAATTGTCATTCTGGCGCGATCAACCGATAAGTCAAATGGCAACTAACGGGTGTCAGATATACCAATATATGCAAGATTAACTGCTAGAATGCAATGGTGGACAGGCTCACCAACGTCGAAGAAGCATAAGGTAAGGAGTGCGCATGATTGCTGTCGACTACAGCTCCTCAACGTCATTTAATGAGGATGCTTTCGAACAAGGCATCATTGACCACTTGCAAACGAGCCTGGGATACGAGCACCTCTATGGACCTGATGTCGCTCGTTCCTCCGACATGTTTGACGACGCCTTCCTACCTGACGTTATTGGACCCGCTCTTGAGAGCATTAACCCCACGCTCAATCGACGCGCGATTGAGGCCTCAATAACTAGACTAAAGGAAATCGAGGGCAGCGACCTCATCGCCAAGAACAGCATCTTTATGGACATGCTCCAGAACGGCGTGGAGACAAGCTGGTTTGACGGCAAAGAAGAGCATACGGACATCGTGCGCTTGGTCGATTACGACAATCCCGAAAAGAACTGCTTCCACGTTGTTAACCAGTGGACCTACATCGAGTGTGGCACCAACAAACGTCCAGATGTCATCGTATTCGTCAACGGGCTTCCGCTCGTTCTCTTTGAATTGAAGTCACCCGCTCGAGCCGACGCTGACAGCGAAGATGCCTACCAACAGATTCAAAACTACAAACGACAGATTCCATCGCTTTTCGTGTACAACGCCTTCTGCGTCACCAGTGACATGCTTCACACCAAGGTTGGCACGATCACCGCCAACGAGTCACGCTTCGTTGAGTGGAAGAGCGTCGATGGGAGCTACGAGGCCACCCAATACGCAGATTGGAAAACCCCTCTGGACGGCATGTTCCCCAAGGAGCGGCTCATCGACATCCTGAAGAACTTCATTCTGTTCTCCGAGGACGCGAAAATCCTCGCGGGATACCATCAGTACTTCGCGGTGAACAAAGCGCTCGAGAGCGTGCATGAGGCCATCGGCGGCGACGGCAAGGGCGGCGTCTTCTGGCACACGCAGGGCTCGGGCAAGTCGCTTTCAATGGTTTTCCTTGCCCATCTGCTCGAAGAGAAACTCGACAGCCCGACCATCGTGGTAATTACCGACCGCAACGACCTCGACTCGCAACTGTTCGCGCAGTTCTCCAGATGCTCAGATTTCCTGCGCCAGACGCCCGTTCAGGCGCAGAGCCGCGCCGATCTTGCGCAGCAGATCTCGAGCCGCCGCGCCAACGGCATCATTTTCACCACTATGCAGAAATTCGAGGAGGAGGCCATCGCCCTCTCCGAGCGCAAGAACGTCGTCGTGATGGTGGACGAAGCGCACCGCGGGCAGTACGGGTTCGAGGAGAAATACGACCGTGACGGCAAGAAGCACACGGGCACCGCGTTGCTCATCCGCCGCGCCCTTCCGAATGCGACCTTCGTCGGCTTTACCGGTACCCCTATTTCTGCCGAAGATCGATCGACTCGCGAGGTTTTCGGCGATTATATTGACGTCTACGACATGACACAGGCAGTAGAGGACGACGCAACTCGACCCGTGTTCTACGAGAGCCGCGTCGTCGCACTCAAGCTGGATCAGGGCATCCTTGCAAAAGTTGACGATGAGTACGAAAAACTCACCGAGCAAGCTAACGCCGAAACCATTGACGCAAGCAAGCGTAACTTTGCAAATCTGGACGCCGTTCTAGGTGCACCAGAAGTCATTGATGCCTTATGTCAGGACATCGTAGAGCACTATGAGACCAACCGTGCGCACGAACTCACCGGCAAGGCGATGATCGTCGCGTATTCGCGCCCCGCCGCCATGGCTATATATCAACGTATATGCAAACTGCGACCCTCTTGGAAGGACGAGGGCAAGCTCGGCGTTGTCATGACCATGGGCAATCAGGACCCCGAGTGGTGGTTCGACGTTGTAGGCAATAAGGCCCATGTCAAGGAGATGGCAAAGCGCTTTAAGGATGATGCTGACCCGCTCAAAATCGTAATCGTCGTAGACATGTGGCTCACCGGTTTTGACGTGCCGAGCCTTGCCACCATGTATGTGTATAAACCCATGCGCGGGTATAACCTGATGCAGGCAATCGCACGCGTAAACCGAGTGTATAAAGACAAGGTCGGCGGATTGGTTGTTGACTACGTAGGCATAGCTAACGCCCTCAAACGCGCCATGAAGGACTACACCAAGCGCGACCAAAAGAAATACGGCGACATGGATATCGGGAAAACCGCCTATCCTAAGTTCCTGGAAAAACTGGCGGTCTGTCGCGACAAAATGTTTGGTTACGATTATTCGGAATTCATGAGCACCGAGTCCGCCGCACGTCGAAGCGAACTCATAACGGGTGGAGTAAATCATATCCTTGCACCCGGCGACGAAGAAACCACCCGCGACTTTGTTGAGCAGGCAGGAGTCATGCTCAAAGCCTATGGACTCGCCAAAAGTCGCGCAACAGACATGCAGCGCATCGAGGCTGGCTATTTCCAGGTTGTTCGAGAGCTCATCCTTCAGCTCACCGAGCAGGGCGGCACTCGCAGCAAAAACGGGGGCATACTTACCCTTAAGCAGGTAAATGAGCGCATCAATGCACTGCTCGAACAGAACATCGTCCATACCGACGGCGTAATAGACCTGTTTAAGGTGGAAGACGAAACGGTTTCGATTTTTGATCCCAAGTTTCTGTCGAGCCTCTCGCGTATGAGAGAGAGGAACTTGGCTTACGAGTTGTTGAAAAAACTCATCGACGATCAGATCAAGGGCTACCGCAAGAAGAGCGTAACGCAGGCAAAGAAGTACTCAGAACTCATGCAAAGCATGGTAAATAGCTATCTAAATGGACAGCTCACAAACGCTGAGGTATTCGAAGAAATGCTCAAGATGGCGAAAGAGATGCTTTCCGAAAACCAAAAGGCAAAGGAGCTTGGGCTTAGCGAAGAGGAGTTTGCGTTTTACGAAGCGCTAACACAACCGCAGGCAGTCGCCGATTACTATCGCGAAAGGAATGACGAGTTGGTCGCCATCACGCAAGAGCTCGCTGTGAAGATGCGCGAAATGCGCACGGTCGATTGGCAGAAGAAGCAAAGTGCTCGCGCTGCTATGCGTGTTGCAATTAAGCGTCTGCTCAAACATCATAAGTATCCGCCAGAGGGCATGGAGTCGGCACTGGCCACCGTGATGGATCAGTGCGAACTCTGGGCCGACAATGCAGCATAGGAAGTTAAAACAGCATGGCTAAAAGCAAAGCTAAGGACACCAAGAAGAACACGGCCGATGTTGGCTTTGAAGACCAACTATGGAACGCCGCAGATGTGCTGCGTGGCAACTTGGACGCTGCCGAGTACAAAAACGTCGTATTAGGCCTCATTTTCCTGAAGTACCTCTCGGACCGCTTCGACGAGCGCTATCTAGAGCTCGTCGCAGAGGGTTACGGCGACGAGGAAGATCGTGACTGCTACATGGAGCAGAATGTCTTCTTCGTTCCCGAAGAAGCACGTTGGGCGAACATCGCACAAGCTGCACACACACCCGAGGTTGGCCAGATCATTGACAATGCCATGCGCGCCATCGAGCGCGAGAACGACAAGCTCAAAGACGTGCTGCCCAAAAACTTCGCTCGTCCCGAACTAGATAAGCGGCGCTTAGGCGACGTCGTTGACTTATTCACAAACGTACAAATGACCGATAACGAGAGCGAGAAAGACCTGTTAGGGCGCGCATACGAATATTGCCTGCAGAAATTCGCATCAATGGAAGGCAAAAACGCCGGCGAGTTCTATACACCGTCTTGCATCGTGCGCACGCTGGTGGAAATCCTCCAGCCTTTCCACGGTCGTGTGTACGACCCCTGCTGTGGTAGCGGAGGCATGTTCGTGCAGTCCGCCGCCTTCGTCGAACACCATGGCGGCAACGTGGTACAGGACATCACCATCTTTGGCCAGGAAAGCAACCCTACCACGTGGAAGCTCGCAAAGATGAACCTCGGTATTCGCGGTATCGAAGCCGATTTGGGCAACTACGCAGACACCTTCAGTGCCGACCAGCACAAGAATGAAAAGTTCGATTTTGTACTGGCAAACCCGCCCTTCAATCTTAAGAACTGGGGCGGCGAAGCGCTGCAGGAAGACGTACGTTGGAAGTACGGCACACCGCCCACGGGTAACGCCAACTTCGCGTGGATGCAGCATATGATTTGGCATCTTAACGGCACAGGCAAGATTGGCCTCGTATTGGCAAACGGGTCGCTCTCAAGTCAGACGAGCGGTGAGGGAGATATTCGGCGCGCTATCGTAGAGGACGATTTGGTCGAGGGCATTGTAGCCATGCCGGGGCAGCTGTTCTACAGCACCCAAATTCCCGTATGCCTGTGGATCCTGAACAAGAAGAAGGCTCAGTCCGGCAAGACGCTATTCATCGATGCGCGCGAAATGGGCACCATGGTCTCTCGCAAACTGCGCGAGTTTACCGAAGAGGACATCAACAAAGTTGTATCCGCATTCGACTCCTTCCGCGAGGGCAAGTTCGAGCCCAAGAAGGGGTTCAGCGCCATAGCGGATTTAGATGAAATCGCCAAGCAAGATTTCATTCTGACACCCGGCCGCTACGTAGGCATTGCTGAAACCGAAGACGACGGCGAACCATTTGAAGAGAAGATGGCACGCCTAACCAGCGGAATATCAAAGTGCTTTGAAGAGTCCAACCGCCTGCAGGAGCAGATTAAGAAGAATCTGGAGGCGATTGGATATGAACTTTAGCGTTGCGACTCTTGGAGAACTCAGTCTCGGCGACGGAAAATACGGTATCGCCGCTTCGGCAGTTGATTATGATGCGGAATTACCTGCATATCTTCGTATTACGGATATCAACGACGACGGCACCCTGAATTGGAACGACCGCAAATCGGTAGACAACCCCGCCGCTTACAAATACATGCTGAGAGATGGCGATATCGTTTTCGCCAGAACGGGCAACAGTACCGGAAGGAATTATTACTACGATTCTCGCGACGGCGAGTTTGCCTTCGCGGGCTTCTTAATTCGCTTCTCGCTGGACGATAAGAAAGTTAATCCTCACTATGTCAAATACTATGCCCAGTCGAAAGCTTATTGGGACTGGGTGGCCTCTTTTACCACCGGCAGCACCAGAGGCAATATCAATGCTAAAACTTACGCACAGATGCCAATCCCCCTGCCCGATCGCCCGACGCAAGACTCAATCGTTACACTATGCGACTCTATCTCGAATAAAATCCGACTCAACACTACGCTAAATGGCTATTTAGCTGCGTGAGATCGACCTTCGAGACATCGATTTCGCCCGACATTAGCTTGGGCAAAAGGACATCACGCAACTGTGCAAGAAAGCGTGACTCTTTAGCAGTTGCCAGCAGCTGTTCGTAAATCGGCTTGGTTGATAGATAGAACTCGCTGAGCTCCAAATCGTCAGGCATTGCAAAAGGCATTGCTTTGACGGTTTTGGAATTAACGGCCGTTGCGATTGAAGATGTGCTTCCCAATTTCCCATAATCAAATGAACGCAAATAAGGATAAGCGTAAGCTAGCTTTCTTTTGTCATCAGACGCAAAGCAGGCAATCGCCTCATTGGTTGTCATATTGCAACCGGCGATCTTAACTCTGCCGACCGTCAACTTAAAGCTGAGAAGTACCGAGCCTGCTGGAACCCTTCTTACGTTTTTGCCGTTTACTGCGGCGTCAGTAAGGTATTCAGAGCTATCAAGCGAATATGTCCCCGCTTCGCCCATATCCTTGATTGAAAGCCATACGTGATTATCGGCTTTGACATCAGAGAACCATTCCGGCTCTTTCCTTGGTGGGGTCTTGCCTATTCCGATTTCGTAATACGAGTCGGCTCTTCCTTCGGTCCAGTTTTCGTTTGGTGATAGTGCAGTAAATTGAGCCAACAAAAGCTCTTCTAAATAGCCATTTAGCTTAGCGTTTACCCCGATTTTGGCATCAATACTACCAATGACTTCGACGACTTGCCTTTGCTTCTCAAGCGAAGGCAAGTCGATTTCTTGCTTCGAAAGCGTTTTAACAGAAAGCCCAGGTTGAGCCGATTGAGCGGACAGCCGTCCTAGGCTCATAGTTGACAGGAGATAGGCAAGATAGTGCGAATCATTGGATTCGTTTGCAACGGCAACGACTGCGTGTTCGGTCATGTAAGCCTTGCCAGAATGAAAGCGGACATTACCGCAAGCGGCGCCTTGGCGACCGATAACGGCACATTCTCCATCGAAGTTGTAACGCTCTGCATATCCACGAAGACCATTGCCGCCGATTACCGGGTATGTCCCCGACTCCTGAACCTCAGCGGCTTTAATGCTCTTTCCGCTGCTTAGGCGTTCACAGATCTCTCCAAGTCGTGCACGCGTCATTCCAAGTACTTTCTATGCGAAGCCTTCACGTTGTTCTGGTTCACCATGGCGTAGTGCATGGTGGTGTCTATTTTCGCATGGCCTAGCAGCTTTTGCACCTGCTCTATAGGCATTCCTTTGTCGATAGCATGGGTGGCAAGCGTACGGCGAAACTTATGCGGATGAACGCGATTGACGCCGGCGGTTCTGCCCAGGTCGCGCAAGCGGAGCTCTATGCTCCCAACCGTAATGCGTCGAGCCGAGGAATCGAGCGCGACAAATAGTGCAGGACTCTTGTCAGCTCGGCTTGAAAGATATTCCGTAAGATGAAGCTTAGCGCGCGCATCGAAGTAAACGGGGCGCTGCTTATTTCCTTTTCCCATTACAAGGCATTCTCGCTCGTGCAGATTGACATCTTTCCTGTTGAGACGCACGAGCTCGCCGACACGCATGCCTGTCGAAGCAAGCAGATCAACAATGGCAAGATCTCGTTTGGATTCACAGGCGTCTCGCAAGACCTCCAGTTCCTCATCGCTAAGCACCTCTTTGGTTACTTGAGCTGTTTTGACGCGACGAATGCGCCTTACAGGGCTTTTTACAATGTAATCCTCATCTTCAAGCCACGAAAAGAAGCTCGACATAATGCGGCGTATATTATCGATTGTGACTTTACTAGAACCGCGATTCACCTCGTAATCATTGAGATAACGGCGCAAGTCGTCGCTCTCAATCTGCGTATAGGACTTAGCAAGCGTTGTGTTCATATGCCGTAAGGTTGCCTCATAGTATGCAATGGTTTTAGGAGAGCACCCCTCGACCTCTTTAGCGGTGAGAAAGAGCGCGAGCAGATCTTGTCCTGGTTCCGCTTGTTTCGGTCCAAGTGCCCGTCTAAGCGTAATGGCTAGATGTTTGAGCTGGTGCGGGTCGAGAAGGCCCTGCATTTCTGAAAGCACGGTATTGATGACAGTTTCCACGCTGTTCCTTTCGTCGAGTACGATAGCCACAGTGTGGACGGCGCGTTGTGCATAGTGAAGTAAATGGCTATTTAGCTGCGTGAGATCAACTTTCGAAACGTCAATCTCTCCCGACATAAGCCTGGGTAGCAAAGCGTCGCGAAGAGCGGCAAGTTTTGTGTTTTCGTCTTGGTTGCTGCGGTAAGCAGCAAAAAGATCTTGCAAGTAGCCAAGCTCTTCCGAGCTCGGCATCTCCAACTCAAGGGACTTTAAGTTTCGTTGGCTAATTTTCATTTGCACAGCACCTGTAACGATTTGGTTTATCGCCGTACGCTTCAGCGCAACATAAATCGCTTCGAGCGAATACTCGCCTGAAGACGCAAGGATGTGCGCATGGTTGTTGACCCAGTATTTTCCCCAAACATACTGTAGGATTGGCTTGCCTTCGGAATTGACAACCGTGCCATCTTCGCCAAGAAGAACTCTTATCTCATCGAATAAGAAGTCATCAACGTAGTCCATGATTGAGGTTGCGCCATAGTAAGGATAAGGGCCCTTTCGAGCCTCGCGATCTCTGCTGTTTAATGGGATTCTCTTTGAGTCTTCAAGTGCAACAATGTCGCCAAATCTAACTGTTTTCGATTTCGTTTTTAAGGCGGATTCAAAACGAGCCGTGGCCAGTTCTAGTAAATAGCCATTTAGCTAAGTCTCTACGGCAGCTCGGACGCCACGTCTCGCCGCAAAAAAACGGGGCAACTCGCACCCCTGCGAGCTGCCCCATACCCCCGGCTTTCACGCCACAGCGCTAACCAGCACCACTCCCCTACTTACCAAAAATCGCAGCGAGCAATCCCTTACGTTTAGGCTTCTCCTCCCGATAAGAACCCTCAGCTGCCGCTGCAACCTGGCGCGGTTGATCGCCACCTCCACGGCGCACGATCTGGTATAGGAAGGGCGATTTAACGTATTTGACCTCGATGGGCGTGGCATGCACGGTACTTTCGCCGGACAGATGCAGACTCGGATTGAGCGACGCCACCACATGCGTCTCGCGCTTGTCGCTAAACACCACCGCTGCCGCGCGGCTCGTCTGGCCGTTTACGGCAATGCGCACCTGCTCGCCATCGCGGCTGTCCGTCGCCGGACGATCGACAAAGTACACCGGCACCATCACCAGGCCGTCCTTATGCTTGCGGGCCTTGCGCGCCCAAGTGCGGATGCTCTTTTTATTGAGCCCCAGCACCGCCTCGGCATCGTTGCCGGCAATGTCGAGCGCCAACTTATCAATGACCACCTGGTCCTTGGTAGACGCATCGACGGAGACAACGCGAAAGTCACCTTCCTGCATGGCCGGGTCAAACGGCCCAACCTTGGCAAAGTCCCACGGCTCCAAAATGCCCATAAGGCGAACATCCAGATAGTTTGCCCGCGGATACGCCCAGTCGAGCACCTCGTAGTACACCAGGGTTTCCTTGCTCAGGCCCTTGCCCGGGAAGCTCGCCATCATACGCAGGTCCGCCAGCGCCATGGGGAAATAGAAGAGCATCATGTCGTTTTGGATCGCGTCTTCCACATCGTGCCCGGCAAAGGCATCCGGGTACTGGCGCACCAGCTGCAGCGCGTTGGCACGTGCCTGCTGCGGTGAGATTTCGCAGGGAATACCCTGCTCCGGCACATACTCCGCACCCACGCCCATGGTCAGACGTTTGCTAAACGTACCGGGCTTGAGCAGGTCGGCAATGCCGATCTTGTTGCCGCAGGACGGGCACTCAAACACACGCTGCGTTGACTCACCCTCAAAGGACGCTCCGCAGAAGGGGCAAGGAATGCTCACATGTGTGGCCTCTTGGAACTCCTGCGCCGTGCCGCGATCCTCCCACAGCAGGTGTTCCTGGACCGACTGATTGCGCCAGTGCGAATTGAAGAAATACCAGTCCGGGTCCTCCGGGCGCTCGAGTTGCGACACATGCGTGAGCTTGAGCGGTCCATCCACCACCGTCAACGGCGTATGGCGAATGCCCAAAGCGCTCTTGGGCTCTCCGGCGTCCGCCTGCCACGGAATGACCGCGCCGCAATAGGTGCACTCAAAGCTGCGCTTAGCCTGGTGCGAGTACATAGGGCCGCCGCAGTTTTGACATTTAATGGCAAACATCTCGTCCATGGAAACGTCCTCCTTTGCACAGGGGCTGTCGACGTTAAGTATGTCGAGCAAACAGGCACATGCCCATACCCATGTGGCCCAAAATGGACCACCCAGGCAGACGAGAAGGCTCGCTCGTTAACACCGGCAGACCATTGCTGCATTTTCTGAGCATCGGTGCACAGCGCCTCCGCGCGAGCTACACTATCCCCTTAAACATGATTGTGAGGACGACCGCTATGCTATTTGTAAATCGGCTGGTACATACGCTTGTTCCCGGCAGCGAGGGCGAGCCGGTCGATACCTCCTGCCGCACCAACGCGGGCTTCGCCGCAAGCCTCATCTGCATTGGCCTCAATATCACGCTGTGCCTGGCCAAGGGCATCGCGGGCCTGCTCGCCGGCTCTGTCTCGCTCATCGCCGACGCTTTCAACAACCTCTCCGATGCCTCGAGCAACATCGTAAGCCTGCTCGGGTTCCGCCTTGCCAGCCGCCCGGCAGACGAAGGCCACCCCTATGGCCACGGCCGCTACGAGTACCTAGCCGGTCTGTTCGTCGCCGTCCTGGTTTGCGCCGTCGGCATCAACCTGATCCTCGAGTCGGTCACCAAGATCATCAAGCCCTCCCCCACCGCCTACACGCTGGTCTCCCTAGCCGCTCTCGTCTTGTCCATGCTCGTCAAATTCTGGATGGCCGCATTCAACCGCGCGCTGGGCAACCGTATCGATTCCGAAACACTCATTGCCACAGCACAGGACTCCAAAAACGACGTCATCACCTCGGGTTCGGTCTTGATGGCGGCGCTTATTTCGCAGACGACCGGCTTTGACCTCGATGGCTGGGCAGGCCTGGGTGTGGGCATCTTCATCTGCATCAGCGGCATGGGTCTAGTGCGCGACGCCATCAGCCCGTTGCTGGGACAAGCGCCCGACCCCAAGCTCGTTCAGGCAATCCGCGACAAGATCATGTCCTATCCGCAGGTCTTGGGCACACACGACCTGATGGTGCACGACTACGGCCCCGGTCGTCAGTTTGCCAGCGCCCACGTGGAGATGCCCGGCGAGGGCGACGCATTTGAGCACCACGAGATTTTGGACACCATCGAGCACGACATCAAGCGCCAGATGGGCATCGGCATCACGTTGCACTGTGACCCCATCGCCACCACCGGCGACGACCTGCGCGGCTGGGTCAAGCGCGGCATCATGCAGATCGACCCCGCGCTCTCCATCCACGACCTGCACGAGCACGACGGGTTCGTTTCGTTTGACCTTGTGCGTCCCGACGGCTTTGACATATCCGACGAGGAGCTGCTGGAGCTCGTCACGCGCATCGTGCACGAGCGCCGACCCAATGCCTCATGCGTCGTTACGTTTGACTCGGGCTTTAGCTCGCCCGACCGTCCGGCCGAGCGGCTGTAGCCCGCTTAACAGCTAGTTTCCCTGAGCGCCCGAGATGCCGTTTTGCAGAGCGTTCCAGGCATCCGTCGCCATGCCGCCCAAGTTCTGAGCGGTGTCGCCCAGGTTCTGGGCCGTGTCGCCCAGCTCTTGGACCTTATCCCCAAGCTCCTGTGCCTTGTTGCTCAAGTCCTCCAGCGTATTGGAACTCGAGCTGTCGGTACCGCTTTGGCCGTCGGGCGAGTTGCCCGAGCTATTCTTGTGCGTGAGTTGAATTTCGAGGTTGCCGCTGTCGTTATAGTAAGCAGAAGTAACGACCCAGTTGGCATCGATGACGGGCGTTGAGCCATCATCAGTCAGGACCACGGCATTCGAAAGATTGGCGCCGCGCGACTTGAGAAGTTTCTTGGCGTTGGACCAGTACTGCCCCGGGATATCGCTCAGATCGACGGTGCTAGACGAGGCGGACTCGGTTTGCTCGGCAGCGGTATCGGCCGTTGAACTCCCTCGTTTGTTGAGCATGCCCGACACAATGGCAAACACAACCGACAGCGCAAAGAAGATCGCCAGCACGATGAGGATCTTCTTGATCACGCTCGACGAACGCGACGGCTTCTTCTCCTCGTCCTCGCCATATTGCGGAATCGACTTGGGGTACTCGCGATACGGCTCGCGCGGCTCGTGGCGAGACTGCGCCGTGCGAGGCATATACGTCGTCTGCTGAGGCTGCGGAATGGGATTTTGTGGCAGGTCATCATAGGGATTCGGCGTCGAGGCGGCATAAGAATCCTGCGGCGCGTAATCAAACGGGTCCGGAGCTGCATTGCCATAGGGGCCTTGCGAAGATGCAGCGTAAGAATCCTGCGCCGTGTCGCCATAGCCCATAACCCGGGTGGGCTCGGCAGAAGGCTGCGTCGCGGCGGGGTCGGTATAACCGGGGTTGGGAACAACGCGGGTCGCATCGGCGCTATCGCCAGCCTGCGCGGAACCGTAGCCGCCCATCACGGTTGTCTTGTCCTGATCCATGCAACGTTTCCTTTCCGTCGCCTGTAAGCATCGAGTTATCCATGCATTCTACCCGCGCAAAAGCCTATGATGGGCAAAGCCATCGGTATCTACAAGACAAGCGCGGCTAGAAAACAAAGGCCCCGCCGTGCTGTGGGGCACGGCGGGGCGGACAGACGACTATGCGCAGCGGGCTTAGAACAGGCCGGTGATGTTGCCGTCGTTGTCGACGTCGATGTTCTCGGCGGCGGGCACCTTGGGCAGACCCGGCATGGTCAGAACGCTACCGGTCAGCGCGACCACAAAGTGAGCGCCAGCAGAAACCTTGAGCTCGCGCACGGTGATGCGGAAGTGCTCGGGCGCGCCTAGTGCCTTGGCGTTATCGCTAAAGCTGTACTGGGTCTTGGCGACACACACCGGCAGGTTGCCAAAGCCGTTCTCGCGCAGCTCGGCGAGCTGACGCTTGGCAGCGGGCGTAAAGTCGACGCCATCGGCGCGATAGACCTTGGTGGCAACGGCCTCGAGCGCCTCGGCCACATCGGCACCGTCCTCGTAAGCAAACTTGAGCTCGCTCGGCTGCTCAATCAGGCGCATGACCTCATCGGCCAGGTCGAGCGCGCCCTCGCCGCCCTTGGCCCAAACCTCGGAAAGCTTAACGTTGACGCCGAGCTTCTGGCACTCGGACTCGATAAGCGCAAGCTCTGCCTCGGTGTCCGTCGGAAAGCGGTTGATAGCGACCACGCAGGGAAGACCATACACGCTCTGGATATTGTCAACATGGCGCAGCAGGTTGGGCATGCCGGCCTTGAGTGCCTCGAGGTTCTCCTCGTTGAGGTCGGCCTTGGCGACGCCACCGTTGTACTTCAGCGCACGAGCGGTCGCGACGACCACGACGGCGCTGGGGCGAACGCCCGTCATACGGCACTTGATGTCGAGGAACTTCTCGGCACCCAGATCGGCACCGAAGCCGGCCTCGGTAATGGCAACATCGCCAAAGCGCATCGCCATACGCGTGGCCATGATAGAGTTGCAGCCGTGGGCAATGTTGGCGAAGGGACCGCCGTGGACAAACGCGGGCGTGCCCTCGAGCGTTTGCACCAGGTTGGGCTTGAGCGCGTCCTTAAGCAACGCGGCCATGGCACCCTGGGCCTTAAGGTCGCGGGCACGGACGGGCTCGCCGGCAAAGCTGTAGCCGACGACGATCTCGCCCAGGCGCTCCTTGAGGTCGTTAATGCTCGTAGACAGGCACAGGATTGCCATGACCTCGGAGGCGACGGTGATATCGAAGCCGTCCTCGCGCGGCACGCCCTGGGCCTTACCGCCAATACCGTCGATAACATGGCGCAGCTGACGGTCGTTCATATCGACGACGCGCTTCCAAGTGATGCGTTTAACGTCGATGCCAAGCTGGTTGCCCTGCTGAATATGGTTGTCGAGCATGGCGGCCAGCAGGTTGTTGGCAGCACCGATGGCATGGAAGTCGCCGGTAAAGTGCAGGTTGATATCCTCCATGGGGATGACCTGAGCCCAGCCGCCGCCGGCAGCGCCGCCCTTAACGCCAAAGACGGGGCCGAGCGAAGGCTCACGCAGGGCCACAGCACTCTTGACGCCGCGACGGCGCAGGCCATCGGCCAGACCGATGGTCGTGGTGGTCTTACCCTCGCCCGCAGGCGTGGGGTTGATGGCGGTCACGAGGACGAGCTTGGCCTGGTGATCAGTTGGCTCATTAAGCAGAGAGTAGTCGACCTTAGCCTTGTCGAAGCCGTACGGAATCAGGTGCTTTACGTCGACACCGGCGTTCTTGGCCACCTCGGTAATGGGCAGCGGTGTGACGGAACGTGCGATTTCGATGTCAGTAGGCATGGACGGTCCTTTCGTTACCGGATGAGAAAAAGACCAATTCAGCATAGCACGGGCGCGCAATAGTAAAACGCCCATAACCGATGAACGGCGATATGTTTACCCGATGCCCGGCGATAGCCCAACAGCCCGCCAAAACAAAGCGCCTTAAACGGTAGGTTCAATCCCCAGGTGCTCAAAGGTGCGAAGGGTTGCCTGACGGCCCTGCGGCGTACGAATCATCAACCCGCACTGCAGCAAATAGGGCTCATAGACATCCTCGAGCGTGCCCGGGTCCTCGCCCACCGCGCTGGCAAGGGTCGTAAGTCCCACGGCACGACCGGAGAACGTCTTGGCAAGCGTCTCCAAGATACGAATATCCATCCAGTCCAGGCCGAGCTCGTCGATCTCGAAGAACTCGAGCGCCTGACGGCAAATATCGAGCTCGATGGGGCCGTTGCCACGCACCTGCGCATAGTCGCGCACGCGCTTGAGCAAACGGTTAGCCAAGCGCGGCGTGCCACGCGAGCGTGAGCCGATCTCGAGCGCGCTCGGATGGTCTATTGTCACACCCAGGATGGACGCCGAGCGCGTCACAATCTGCGCGAGTTCTTCGACCGTGTAGTAATCCAGGCGATATGAAATGCCAAAGCGGTCGCGCAGCGGGCCAGTCAGCATACCCGAGCGGGTCGTTGCCGCCACCAGCGTAAACTTGGGGATATCCAGGCGAATCGATCGTGCGGCCGGGCCTTTACCGATCACGATATCGAGGGCAAAGTCCTCCATCGCGGGGTACAGGACCTCCTCGACCGAACGGTTGAGGCGGTGGATCTCGTCAATAAACAGCACATCACCCGGCTGCAGGTTGGTAAGGATAGCCGCCAGGTCACCGGTGCGCGCGATGGCAGGGCCACTCGTGGTCTTGATCTGAGCGCCCAACTCGTTGGCGATAACGGTGGCCAGCGTGGTCTTGCCCAGGCCCGGAGGGCCCGAGAAGATCACGTGGTCGAGCGTCTCGCCACGGCTCTGTGCCGCTTCGATCAACACGCGCAGGCTCTGTTTGATGTGCTCCTGGCCGCAGTAGTCATCCAAGCGCTGGGGACGCAGGGTACGGTCGACATCAAGGTCTTCGGGTGTCAGCTCCGAACCCACCATGCGCTCGCCATGCGCCATGGATGCCGCCGGCGAGTTACCGGGCGTCGCCCACAGGTCCTGAGAGTCATCGGCTTCCCACATCACGCATCCATTCCGAGTCGCTTAAGCGCCGCGCCGAGCAGATCCTCGACACGCATATTCTGCCCATCATACCCGCTCAGGGCAACATCGGTCTCCTGCGGGCTAAAGCCCATGGAAAGGAGCGCCGCACGGGCATCATCGATGGCCGAGGGAGCGGCAGCGGGCACGGGCATCGCAACCTGTCCGGGAATCACGTCGACCGGTACAAAGCCCTTGTCCTTGGCAAAGGTGCTCTTGAGCTCCAGGATCAGACGCTGCGCAGTCTTTTTGCCCACACCGGGAACCTTGGCCATGCCCTTGTCATCCTCGGCCATTACCAGGGAATACAGTTGCCCCACGGTATAGGTGGAGAGCACAGCAAGCGCCAGGCGCGGACCGACGCCCGAGACGGACACGAGCCGATCGAACATCGTGCGCTCGTCCTTGGAGGCAAAGCCAAAGAGCGTCATGGCGTCCTCGCGCACCTGCATGCGCGTGTAGAGGCGCACCTCGCCGCCGGGCGTCGGCAACGTGGCCGCGGTGCTGCCCGAGATGCCGAGCTCAAAGCCCACGCCCGATACATCGACAACGGCCGAGCTCATCGTGGCCTCGACAAGCGTTCCATGGAGCTGGGAGATCATCAGTATCCGGTTCCTCTCTGTTGATAGAACTCGCCACCGGTAAGCGCCCGGGTGCGGCTGAGGTTAACGTGGCAGATGGCGCAGGCCAGGGCATCGGCGGCATGGTCGGGATTCGGGTCGTGATCGAGCTGTGTGAGCGTGCGCACCATGTAGGCGACCTGCCGCTTATCTGCGGCACCGGTGCCCACCACAGCCTGCTTGATCTGCATAGGCGTGTACTCGCCGATCTCGAGCGCGCACTCCGAAAGCGCCACGAGTGCAGCACCGCGGGCATGCGCCGTAGGAATTGCCGAGCGGACGTTGGCGCCAAAGTAGATGCTCTCGATAGCAGCGGTATCGGGGCGATAACGCTCCACGACACCCTTGAGGTCGCGGGCAATATGCGACAGGCGCACCGCGAGCGGACTACCCGCGCTCGTCTCGATACAACCATAGGCACGGCAGCGAACCTCGCCGCGTCGCTCCTCGATAATCCCCCAACCCGTATGGGCCAAACCGGGGTCGATACCCAAAATGACCAAGCCGACCTCCCCTCGTCACCAGCAAAGCACAAGGCAAGGCCCCGCACATCATTCACGAACGTCTGTTCTAGAATAACACAACGGGGCCAAGACGCTTAGTTGAAGTATCGGGGTTGGGAGCGAATCCCAACCCATATGTTAGTTTTGGCTGAAGAATGGGAACTGCCTCGGATCAACCGGCGGATGCGGCATCGGGCCACCCTGAGGACCACCTTGCGGTCCGCCCTGGCCGCCCATCATCTTATCGATGGCGTCCTGAACCTCGCCCTCGAACTTTTTCATTCCCTCGTGTAAACGACGCTGACCGTCTTCAGAGCGCAACTCCTCCATTTGTTCGGGCGAAATACCCAGTAGCTCGCCCAGCACGCCCATCATCTCGTTTCGCACGCGCTCGCTAGTATCCTCGTCAGCAAAACGGCGCACCTCGGCGCGCGCCAGCGAATCGACCGTCATACGCTCCTTGCCGTTAAGCCCCAGGTCGGACCACGCGAGCATATACGGCCAAGCACGCTCGGCAAACGAACGGGCCGAGACAATCGGCGTCGTCGGCAGCTGGCGGCGAGCCGCCTCTCCCTGACGCACGAGCATCAACAGCAGCGAGCAAGCCTCGGGCTTGCCGGTGGCCATTGGGATGTCGTCGAAGGGTCGGTTGCGGTCCACGTGCGACTCAAGCGCACCATCGACCTCGCCCGGCTCAAGCCCGCCAAGCAGCTGCGCCGCGCGGTCGAGCATGTCGACCGGACCGTCAAGCGTCGAGAGCGCTTGCGCCAGCACGCGCTCCATGCAATCCTCCACCGCGTTGAGCGTCACGAGCTCCTGCGGCACCACGGCAGACGTACGGTTGCGCACGCGCGCCACAAACTCGAGCGTCGACAGGTATACGTCGCCAAAGGGCGCGTAATCGCCCTGGTAGCCACCGCAAAGTGCCGGTGCCGCCAACGCGTACTCGGTCTTGGAAAGCGGGCTCAACGCCATCGCACCCAGCTCGAGCGCTGTGTCCTCTAGCATGAGACCCAGCGTGCGAGAGCGCAGGCGCTCGGCGCCGCCCGCCGACACATCGCGGTCGAGCACACGCGCGGCATCCGGCGCATCGCGCTCAACCGTGCGAATATGTAGGCGCTCGGCAATCGCGCGGACGGCGGCACAGCGAGCAGCCTCGGCCTCCTCCTGCGCCGGCGTAAAGATGCGGTTGCGTCCCAGCACCAGGCCGACCACATTACGCGGACCCAGGGCGTCAACGGCAAGCGCCGCCAGCAGGGACGACGGCAGATCGCCCTCGAGCGCCACCACGGCGCGCGACGTACCGCGGGCGCGGGCATTATCGCGAACGGCGAGCACCAGCGCCTGCCACAACCACTCCTCGGAACGAAACTCGGGCAGCTCGTGGTCCTCCAAGGCATCGAGCATCACACCGCGCTGAATCTCCTGAACCAGTAGGCTCTCTTCAAAACATGGTGCTTGGGCCACCACGCGACCGCAGTCGTCGAGCACAAACGAGCCACCGGTATACACCGACTCGTCGTACGCACCAACCGGCGCCATGCAGGCAAACCACACGCTGCGCTTGGAGGCGATCTTGCGGTAGGCTCCGCTGCGCACGGCGGCGATCGCGGCGGTCTCGCGGTCGGTCATATCGAATGCGTTGAACTGGAAATACGCAATGAGGTCGACGCCGGTCGGCAGCATCTCGAGCTCGCGGTCCAAGTCGAAGATCACGGCGATGCGCACGCCGTCCACGTCGAACACCGGCGGCGCCCAACGCGCGTCGTTGTTCTCGCCACGCTGCAGGGCAATGCTCGAACGGGCCGGCACCACATGGCCGTCCTTGAGCATCATGTAGTCGAGCAGGGGCTGGCCCTCAAACGAAACCGCCGCGGGCACGATGCAGATCATATCGAGCTCTTGGATACGCTCGGCGACGCCGGTCAAGCCGGCAAGCATGTCGTGCTCAAAGTCGGCAGCGCCCACCAGGCCGCCGGGCAGGGCCCCCATAAAGAGCGGAGCCGGCACGCACAGCACGCGCGCACCGCGCTCGTGGGCCAGGCGCGCCTGGTCCTCGATGCGACCGCAGATACCCTCAATATCACCCAGGCGCATATCGATCTGTGCAAGTGCGAGCTTCATGGCTCAGCCCTTTCCGTCGTAAACCATCGTTGTCGTAGTAAAAGCGCCGGCCGCATGATGCAGTCGGCGCTCGCATGTGCATATGCTAGCTATGATACCCCGAGCGGGGGCGCGCTCCTAGAACGTCGCGGACCACAGCCCGTGCAGGTTGCAATAGGCGTAGACGGTACCGGTCTTGGAACCGCCGGCAAAAAACGTCGCGGGCTTCATGCCGGGCTGGAGGTAGTGGACCTCCAGACGGCCCTCGGCCTCAAGGGCGATCCACTCGATGTAGTGCTCGGGCACCATAGGATGCTCGACCGAACCCACGCGTGCGCGGATCACGTGACCGTCGCGCTCGCTCTCGACGACTGGCACGTGCTTCTCGTGCGCCGCGTCCTCGGTGTTCGCGGTCAGCTCCGTGCAGCCGGCAGGGGTTGCAACGTCGTTGCCAAGGGCGGCAATGAGCTTGCCGTCGGGGTCCTTAAAGAATTTTGCCATGATGTTCTCCTTTGCTGATGTGCCGGTGTTCTCGATGCTTCTTATGCCCAAAGGCAGGCAAACCATCCACGGCATGGCAAATGAACACATAACGAGCGAGACTAGCGCCCGTCGCCGCCGAGCAGCGCCAGAACATCCTCGCGGGTAAACAGCGCCGACGAGATGCCGTCGCCGCCGAGCACGCTATTGACCAGGTCGCGTTTGGACTCCTGCATCTGCATGATGCGCTCCTCGATCGTGTCCTTGGCGATGAGCTTGTACACGGTCACGGTATGTTGCTGGCCAATACGGTGCGCGCGATCGGTCGCCTGGTCCTGCGCGGCCACGTTCCACCACGGGTCGTAGTGAATGACCACGTCGGCTGCCGTCAGGTTAAGGCCCACGCCGCCCGCCTTGAGCGAAATCAAAAAGACCGGAACCTCGCCCGCTTGGAACTGCGCGACCATCTTGGCGCGGCTCTCCTTAGACGAAGTGCCCGTGAGCTTAAGAAAGCCGATGTCCTCCTTGGCCAAGCGCTTACCGATGATATCGAGCATGCCCGTGAACTGGCTGAACAGCAGAATGTGGTGCCCGCCGTCGAGCGCACCGTGCACGAGCTCCATGCAAGCGTCGAGCTTGGCGCTCCCCGCCTTGTAGTCCTCGTAGTGTAGATGCGGGTCGCAGCAGATCTGGCGCAGCTTGGTAAGCTCGGCGAGCACCTTGAGCTTGTCTTTCTTAAACTCGGATGCCTCACGGTGCTGCACCTGCTGGGCGATGCGGTCTTGGTTTGCCAGGTAAAGCTTGCGCTGCTCGCCGGTGAGCTGAGCCACGACGGTGTCCTCGATTTTTTCGGGCAGATCGGCCACCACGTCTTCCTTGACACGGCGCAGCACAAACGGCGACACGAGCGCCTGCAGGCGAGCGGCGCTGTCACCCTCGGCGTGCTCGACCGGGCTTTCGAAGCGCTTGGCAAACGACTCGCGCGTGCCAAGCAGGCCCGGCATCAAAAAGTCAAAGATGCTCCAGAGCTCGGACAAGCGGTTTTCGATGGGCGTGCCCGTCAAGGCAAAGCGCACGCCGGCCGGCAGGCGCTTGGCGGCGTGCGCCACCTGCGTGAGCGGGTTTTTAATGTACTGGGCCTCATCGAGCACAACGCGGGCAAAGTCCTGATCGGCATACTCGTCAATATCGCGGCGCATGAGGTCATACGACGTCACGACCACGTTGTGCTCGTCGGCGCCGGTTATCTGCACGCGGCGCTGCGCCTTGGCACCCACAATGGCGCACACGTCGAGCGAAGGCGCAAAGCGCTCCAGTTCGGCGGTCCAGTTGTACACAAGCGACGCAGGGCACACCACAAGCGTGGGCTTAGTGTCCCCCGCCTCCACGCGCGCCATGATATGTGCGATCATCTGCAGCGTTTTGCCCAGGCCCATATCGTCGGCCAAGATGCCGCCGAGGCCCAGGTGCTCGAGCGAGCCGAGCCACTGGTAGCCGTCGACCTGATAGCCGCGCAGCGTGGCCTTGAGCGAGACCGGCACCGTAAAGTCCATCTTGCCGAGCGTATCCAGACGCTCGACGGTGCGACGGAATGCGGCATCGCGATCGGCCTCAAGCGCCGGCGTGCGCGCGAGCATGCTATCGACGAACAGGGTACTCGACGCGGGAAGCGACACGCCGTCGAGCAGGTCGACAGCATCAACGCCCAGGTCCTCGGCAAGGCCAAACGCGGCACGGGCACCCTCGTCCAGGCGAATGATGTCGCCCGACGTGAGACGCGCAAACGTCTGGTGACGCTTGTAGGAGTCGAGGTAGATGGCAAGGTCTGCCGCCGAAAGACCGCTCGCGCCCAGCTCGACGTCGAGCAGGTTGCTCTTGACGGTTGCACGCACCGAAAGCTTGGGCGCAGGGCGGACCGAGACCTGGCGCAGGCGGTCGCTGAGCATGACCTCGCCCAGCTCGGACAGGGCGGACAGGCCCTCGGTCAGCAAGTGGAACAGGCTCTCGTCATCGCGTTCCTCAAATGCCAGGCCGCCCTGGTAAAAGTCGAAATACAGGGCCGCCGTGTCCATAACGCGAAACTCTGCCACCTCGTCGCGCGGCGGCACGCCCGGGCGCCGCTCTTCGAAGGGGCTGCCCGGAGCGCCCAGGCTAAAGAGATCTGTCGACCAGTCGCCGTAGGTAACCGTAATTTTGCAGGTCACGAGCCCATCGTCGACACCGATCGCCATGGCAAAGCTCGGCTCGGGCGCCACGGTATCGAGCGCAGCGGGCGCGGTGAGGTCGGTGTAGTCGCGCAAAATAGGCAGCGCCATACGACAGAACTCCCCCACCTGGTCGGCAGCGATATGAACCGGCGTGCGACAGGGCAGCAAGCGCGATAGGAACGGCGCCGCATGCTGGGCGAACGCCACATCGGTACGGCGTGCACGGCGGGTGTCAACCAGATAGGCAACGTCGCCCGAAGCAAAGCAGTATGTATCGGCCGGCAGGCGCAGATCGTAGCTGCCGCCAGCCGCCGGCGCGATCTTGGCGGCAAGGAGCGGCGGGCGCTTAGACAGCACCTCGTCCTCCCCTTCCGGAGGCATCTCAACCGCCACGTCATAGGTGCGATGCGTCGTCGTCCCCCGCGACCAGGCGGGCTCAAAGGAGACGGTCTGGCCGCGCAGCAGGTCCAGCACATATACGATGCTATGCTCGGACAACGGCAACTGGCGCTCGGCGACAAAGCCGCTGCGTGCAAAATCGTACGACGCCGAACGCGAGCTTGTGATGTCATCGAGATAGGCAACTGTCGTCACAACAAGGTTGAGCAGCTTTGTCGACACGTCTTCGAAGGCTTCGGGCGTATGGACAAACGTGAGCTTCTTGCCGTACGAGAAGGTGCCGCCTCGGACATAGGCGTCGGCCATGCCGTCGATATCCTTGACCACGTAGGACACCGAACCGCAGCGAATACGGAACTCGAGCGCCCAGCTAAAGCGGTCGGCGAACAGCGGATTGTAGTACGGCACCAATGAGGGCTCCAACGCCGCTTTGGGGGCGTCGGGATCAACGGCACCGGCAAGCTTGCGGCGCATGCTCGCCAGCTCATCCATGCGCGCGTCCGAAAGATCGGAGAGCGCCGCCATAAGGCTCGGGCTCGTGGGGACGGGCGCCGGGAAGGGAAAGTTGGGGTTGACGGCCGGCGCCTTGGGCGCGGTGCGCGCGGGCTGTTTCGGCTGCGCCGCAAACGTGCGAACCGGCGTACGCAGCCCCTCAACAGGCTCGATGCCGCTGGCGTCCAGGTACGCCAGCGCTGTGGCGATGGCATGCTTGCACATGCCGGGGTAGCGATAGGCAGCGGGACAATCGCAGTCGTAGTCGATCACCTCGTGCTCGTCCATGTCGAGCGCCACATGCGTCTTGTACAGGTCGCCGCGCGAGCCGCGCACCGAGCCCTCAACCGTCACATTCTTGGAGAAGCGCGAGCCGCTGTCCTCGATCGACAGTACGGCGCCGTTGAGCATGAGCGAACGCCCCTTCATAAAGGTGCCGCTCAGCGCCGCCTCTTTCCGGAGCGCCTGCACAAACGTCCCCTGTGCCATCACTTCCTCCAATCTCACCCGGGGTAGCTTAGATCACCGTCACTCTGCCTTGGTTACCAACGATGGCCTTGGCCTCGGCCAGCAGCGGAATCGAGCGCGCGTTGACCTTGGCAGGCACCTCGGCGCGCAGCACGCGCCCGTCCACCTGCTCGATAAAGATCTCCACGCGATCGCCACCCGGGTTAGCGGTGAGCACCGTGGCCAGGCGCGCCATATTGCCCTGGCTAAAGCGGCTGTTGGGCACCATGACCTCAAACACCTTGGGCTTGTTGTTCTCCTCGTTAAGCTCCAGCGGCACAATCTCCTGCGCGATGATCTGGTCACCGCGGTCCGAGCGCTCGAGCTTGCCCTTAATGCGCACAAAGGCGTCGGACAGCTGCGCACCGGTCTCGGGATCAACCTCGCCGTACAGGTACCCCTCGGCCTCCTTGTAGGTCTTGGGGAACACGACGACGGTGGCCTCGCCTTCCATGTCCTCGAGCTGTACGATGCCCATGGGGTCGCCGTTTTTGGTCACGCGCTTGGACACGCTCGAGACCATGCCGGCCCACCACAGTGCCTTGCCCTCGGGAATCTCCTGGTTGATGGTACCGCCCGTGGGGTTCTGCACTTCGTAGCCGGTATCGATCTGCGAAAACGAGAAGTCGCGCGCTTTGCTGAGCGCATACTCAAACGGGCGCAGCGGGTGGTCCGAGACATAGATGCCCAGAACCTCCTTCTCCTGGCTCAGCTTGAGGTGGCGGTCCCATTCCTGGCCATCCGGATCGGGCACACTCACCTCAAAGCCCGAGCCCTCAACGTCGCCAAACATGTCGAAGAACGACGTCTGGCCGCTCGCGCGATCCTTCTGGCGCTTTACCGCGGCATCGATGATGTTCTCGGGGTTGTTCTTATCCACAAAGTGCATCATCTGGCGACGCGGATACCCCGTGGAGTCGAAGGCGCCTGCCTTGATGAGCGATTCGATCACGCGGCGGTTGGCCTGGCTCGAGTCCACGCGCTCGACAAAGTCGTGCAGCGTCTTAAACGGGCCGCCCGCCTCGCGCTCGGCGATAATCGCCTGCGCCACGCCGGTGCCCACGCCGCGGATGCCGGCCAGACCAAAGCGCACGCCCTCCTTGGTAGCCGTGAACTCGGTACCGGACTCGTTGACATCTGGCGACAGCACGGGGATGCCGTCGTGACGGCATGCCGAGACGTAGTGCACGATCTTGTCGGTCTTGCCCGTATAGGACGTCAGAACGGCCGCCATGTACTCGTGCGGATAGTGCGCCTTGAGCCACGCCGTCTGCATAACCAGGATGGCGTAGCCGGCGGAGTGCGACTTGTTGAAGGCGTAGGACGCGAACTCGAGAACATCGTCCCAAATCTTCTGGGCGACCTCGCGCGTATAGTTGTTCTTGATGGCGCCGTTCATCCAGTGGTCGTAGGTGGTCTCGTCGGAGCCATCCTCCCAGTGGAGCACCGTCGACGTGAGCAGCTTGATCTTTTTCTTAGCCACGGGCTTACGGATACGCGAGTCCGATTCGCCCTTGGAGAAGCCGCACATCTCGACGGAGATGAGCATAACCTGCTCCTGGTAGACCATGGTGCCGTAGGTTTCGCCCAGGATGTCGTCCAGGCGGTCGTCGTAGGAGACCGCCGGCTCCTTGCCGTTCATACGGTTGATGTAGGACGAAACCATGCCGGCGCCCAGCGGGCCCGGGCGGTACAGGGCGATCAATGCTACGACGTGCTTGTACTCGGTGGGCTTCATGTTCTTGATCGTGGCCGTCATGCCGGCGGACTCGACCTGGAAGACGCCGGCGGTGTGGCCGGAACCCATGAGCTTAAAGATCTCGGGGTCGTCAAAGGGAATCTCTTCCTCTTTGATGTCGATGCCGAAGTTCTTTTTGATGTTTGCCTTGGCCTTGGAGATAACAGTCAGCGTGCGCAGGCCCAAGAAGTCCATCTTGAGCAGGCCCATATCGGCAACGGTATGGCCCTCGTACTGGGTAATCTCGACGCCGCCCTTGGTATCGAGCTTAGTGGGCACGTGCTCGTTGACGGGGTCGCGGCAGATCAGAACGGCGCACGCGTGCACGCCCTCGCCACGGGTGAGGCCCTCGATTGAGAGCGCCGTGTCGATGATGCGGCGGGCGTCGTCGTCCTTTTTATAGGCCTCGGCAAAATCGGGGTTAAACAGATCCTCTTTGCCGGGCTGCTTGTCGAGCACCTGCTTGAGCTTGACCTTGGGGTCGCTCGAAACCATCTTGGACAGGCGCTGACCCATGTAGACCGGGTAGTCCAGGACGCGCGCGGCGTCGTTGATGGCCTGCTTGGCCTTAATGGTCGAGTAGGTGATGACGTGGGTGACCTTCTCGGGGCCGTAGAGCTGGCGAACGTGCTCCACGACCTCGAGGCGCCGCTCATCGTCGAAGTCCATATCGATATCGGGCATCTCGGTACGCTGCGGGGACAGGAACCTCTCGAACATCAGGCCGTTCTCGAGCGGGTCGAACGCGGTGATGTTCATGGCGTAGGCGACGATAGCGCCGGCGGCCGAGCCACGGCCGGGGCCGACGCCGATGCCGTTGTCCTTGGCCCATTGCACGTACTCGGCAACGATCAAGAAGTAGGCGGCAAAGCCCTTGTCGCAGATGACTTTGTATTCGTACTCAAAGCGCTCTTTGATGTTGACGCCACCAATCTCGCGCGTGGCCCAGTCGTCGCCGTAGTGCTGGCGCAGGCCCTTCTCGCACTCGCGGCGGAACTGGCTCTCGTGCGTCTCGCCGGGATCGAGCAGCGGGAAGCGCGGCAGGATGATGGAGTCCCAGTCCAGCTCTACGTAGCACTTGTCGGCGATCTCGAGCGTGTTGTCGCAGGCCTCGGGGCAATACGGGAACATCGCCCGCATCTCCTCCTCGGTCTTCATATAAAACTCCGAGCCGGTCATGCGCATGCGGTTGGGGTCGTCGACCTTGGCGTTCATGCCAATGCACATGATGACGTCCTGCACCGGCGCGTCCTCGCGGCGCAGGTAGTGGAAGTCGTTGGTGGCAATGACTTTGACGCCCACCTGCTTGGCGATATCGATGAGCGTGCGGTCCATCTGCTCGTCGGTCAGGCCGTTGTCGGTGGTGATGCCGTGTTCCTGGATCTCGATATAAAAGTCGCCGGGTTCGAAGGTATCGCGGAAGGTCTCGGCCCACTTGATGGCGCCCTCCATGTCACCGCGGTCGATGTATTTGGGAATGATGCCCGCGATGCAGGCGCTCGTGCAGATCATGCCCTTGGCATGGCGGCGCAGGTTGTCGAGCGTCACGCGGGGCTTGTAGTAAAAGCCCTGCACGGCGGCCTCGGAAACCGTCTGCATCAGGTTGACGTAGCCCTCCTGGTCCTTGGCCAGGAGGATCATGTGGTAGAGCTCGGGCTTATGGTCGCGGGCAAGGGTCTCGTCCGGCGTAAAGTAGACCTCGCAGCCAAAGATGGGCTTGATGACCAGGGGCGGCTTGAGCTCGTCGATATTGCCCTTCTCGTCCCACATAGCCATGTCCTTAACGTACTGGGCATGCTCGCGCGGGTTTTCCTCGGGGTCGGGCTCCACCAGCTCGTCGCGGCGGTCCTTTTCCAAGAAGGCCTTGTCGTGGCTCCAGGTTTTGTACTCGGGCGTGTTGTGGTTAACGGCGTCGCAGGCCAGCGCCAAGTCGGGCACGCCATACATGTAGCCGTGATCGGTAATGGCCACGGCAGGCATGCCAAGCTCAACGGCACGGTTGACCATATCCTGGATACGGGTTGCGCCGTCGAGCATGGAGAAAACAGTGTGATTGTGCAGATGGACGAATGCCATGTGATGAGCTCCGATGCGGGTTCGTGTTCTGACTGAACGATTTTACCGCACGGCGCGGACGGCACCCGAACCTAGCCAAACCCACACGGCTCCTCACGCAGTTGCGGTGAAATGCGGACTGTTTGGCGGCTTTTTTGGCCAAAACAGTCCGTATTCCACCGCAAGTTATTGAGGGCTAGAGGCTGTAGGTGACCACCTGAGGCTCGCACGGGTTGGCGGGGTCGACTTGCTCCACGCGGACGAACTTGACGGTCACGGCCTCAAAGCCCGCCTTGTGCAGAACATCAGCGTAAACGCGCGCCTGCAGGGCGTGCTTCTCCTGCAGCTGTTCCGGCGTCTCGTCCGGTGTGCCGCCCGTCTTGTAGTCGATGACCAGCGCGCGTGACGAATCCGCCGGGTTCGTCGCCAAAGCATCGATGGCGCCCTCGGCATATGCACCGTAGCGAGCGATGTCCTCGTCCTCGCAGCCCAGCGAAAAGAACGGCACCTCGGCGCGAACGCACGGCCAGGCAAGCAGCTCGGCACGGACCGCCGACTTGAGCCAGCGATCCAGGGCAACGTCGAAGCGTTCGCGCTGTTCCGGCGTCAGGCGCCACAGGCGAGCCAGGGCGTCGGCACGCTCGGCGGGCAGCGCATCGGCACCCATCTCGATCAGCCACTGGCAGGCGGCGTGGAAGGCCGAGCCCAGCGCCATGGGATTGCCGGCGGGCTCGACAGCGGCCACGTCTGCATCCGCCATCTCGGAACCATCAGACTCCGCATCATCGCCAGCCTCGTCCATGGGCACATGCGCCTCGGTGGCACGGTCCTCGGACTCGGCATGCAGCGCCGCGGCAATTGACGAGTAGCTGTACGAATCGCGCACCGGATACGGGCAGATGCCCATGCGTACGCCCACCGCTTGGGGATGCACGAGCTCGAACGCATCGGGTTCGGGGTCGGCAGGACCGGGGACGATTGTACTGGCCGAATCGTCGGCAGTATCTGTATCGACATCGCCGCGAACAAGCCTGCCCTCGGCATCCAGTGAAGCGTTGGCCTCAAACGCCTGCTCGCCAAAGGAAAAGTCCGCGAGCGAAATGAGCTCGTAGTCGCCCGGCTGGGAGTTGTCGAACACCAGGCGGTCGGCATCGAGCTGCGGCATGTCCAGAGCGTCGGTAGGCAGAATACGACGCAGCACGTCATAGGTCAGATCGGTCTCGACGTCGAAGGTCGGCGCGCACAGCTTGCCGCGGCTCACGCCGGCATCCATCGCCAAGATCACCAGCTCTCGCGCACGCGTCATGGCAACATAGAGCAAGCGGGCCCGCTCCTCGAGCGAAAGCTGCAGGTCGTCGTCGCGCAGGCGGGCAAATGCCTCGGCGGGAGAGCCCGTCGCACAGACGTCCTCCATGAGCTCTGGCGGCAGCCACAACGACGTGCCCTTGCCCTTAAACGCATGCTCAAACTGCTTTTTGACGTCGTCGCCCTTCACAAAGGTTCCGTCGGCGAGCTTAACGCCGTCGAAGCGTGCCGGCAGCGCCACGATCTGCGCTCCGCCCTCGACGCGACCCATCTGTGCCGCACCCGAGGACTTACGCACGCCAAAACACTCGGCAACCGCTACGACCGGATACTCCAGACCCTTGGACGCATGCACCGTCATGATGCGTACCGCGCCGTCGCCCTCCTCGTTGAGCGCGCCCGGGGCCTCCTTGCCCGCCAAGAAGCGGTCGAAGGCGAGCGCAATGGAGCGCGGCGAGTTGCCGAGCTCGGCCTCTGCCTCGGCCACGGCGTCGAGCGCCTTGAGCACGTTGGCGGCAATGGCCTTGCCCTCGGGACCACGCTGTGCCAGACGTACAAACCAGCCGGAGGCGTTGACCACGTCGCGCGCGATGGCGGCGAACGAATCGCGGCCCACGCGACGGAGCGCATACCGCAGCACCTCGCGGGCGCGCGTCACGAGCGGCAAGTCTTGCAAACCCGGCACATCGGAATCGCTCATGATGCCCACGTCGATGTTGCGGCGCGAGGTTTCCCCCGTCTGGTCGTCCAGCTTGGTCGCCAGCGCCAGGAACTCCTGAGCGCCGAGCGCAAACATCGGCGAGGCCAGCAGCGGCATAAGACCCTGCGCCGTATCGGCCGGGTTAGCAAGCGCGCACACCAGGGCACGCACCGTCTGCACCTCGGCTGCCTGGGCAAAGACCGAGCCGCCTGCGATCACGCAGTCGAGCCCCTGGTCGCGGAAGGCCTGCGCATAGACATCGGCGTTGGTCATGCGGCCCAGCAGCAGGACCATGCTGCCCTGGGGCTGGCCCGCTTTAACGAGTGCTTGGAATCGCTCCGCAATCGCACGAGCTTTCGCCTGCGTTCGCTCCTGCGTACTGCCACCGGCAACGAAAATCGCCTGGCGGCGCGATGCCTTCGCCTTGAGCTTGTCCTCGCGTTCGTCGCTCGGTTCAAGATCCAAGAACCCCTGCATCAAACCACCGGTGTCGCCGTCAAAGACGCGCGCCACATAGCGCAGCACCTCGTCGTGGCTGCGGAAGTTGCGTACAAGCTTGACGAGCTCGCCGGCGGGGGCATCGGACGTGGCGACCGTCTCGGACGCCGTCGTCGAACCCACCTTGCGCTCCTGGCGACGGAATACCTCGACCTCGGCACCACGGAAGCGGTAGATCGACTGCTGCGCATCGCCTACGGTGCACAGTGCGCGCTCCCCCGCGCCCGTCAGGTGACGGATCAAATCGACCTGCATCTGGTCGGTATCCTGGAACTCATCGATCATGACCATCTTAAAGCGACCCTCATAGGCCGCTCGGATGGCGGGATAATCGCGCAGCGCCTCGTACGCCATGCGCAGCAGGTCGTTGTTATCAAGCGCGGACTGGTCAGCCTTGAGCGCGCGGTATTCCGCCTCCACAGCACGAGCAAGCCCCGCCAGCGCATCGAGCGCGGGACCACCGCAGGCCAGCACGATATTGATAAACGCATCGGCAGCCTCGGCCTTGAGTAGCTCCACCTGCTCCTTAGAAAACGCCTTGCTCGCCCGAGGCATGCTGCACGACATCATGAGTCGCGCCGCATCCTCCATGGTTTTGCCGCTCGCCTCAAACGCGTCGATGGCATCGAGTGCCACCTGCGCTTTCTCGGTCGCGGCCTTGCTTGCGCCCAGCGCCGCACGATAGGCATCGGCGAGTGCCGAGGTATCGGCCTGGCCGCGCGCCACGCACACGTCGTCCATACCGCCCGGCAGCTGGCTCGAGAGCTCCAGCAGCTCACGCACCAGCCCTTTAATGGTGGTACCGGCGCCAAACGGCCCACCCTCGCCCGCCATGGGATACCAAGCGTAGAGGGCCTTAAGCGAAGCGGCGAGCTCGGGGGCGGCATCGGGCGCCGTCGCGCGGGCCAGCACATGCTCAACAGCCTGGTCCATAAGCTCGTCGGTATCGGTGAGCACCGTGAACTCGGGATCGATGCCCAGCTCCAACGCATGTGCGCGCAGGATACGCGAGCACATGCCGTGAATGGTCGAGATCCACGCATCGTCGACGGTCAGGGCTTCCTCGTCCATGCCCTCGTCGATGAGCGTGCGGCGCACACGGTCACGGATCTCGGCCGCGGCGTCTTTGGTAAAGGTAATGGCGAGCACCTGGTCCAGATGCTCAACGAACGGACCGGATTCGGGCGAGAGCGCGTAGACGATGCGGCGCGTGAGGGTAAAGGTCTTGCCCGAACCGGCACCCGCCGAGACAAACAGCGGACGGTCGAGCGTTTTGACGATCTGCAGCTGTTGCGGCATCAAAGTCGAAAGATCCATGGTCTACACGTCCCTTCTTACAAACGTTCCTTCGTGGTTATACGAGCAGCGCGCATGCGCGGCCTGAGCCGACGTCGGGTCGACGGCGGCAACGTCGCCTGCCTCGAGTTCGTGCAGGCGCTCGGCGATGCCGGCCTCCACGCGATCGAGCAGGGCGTCGAAGTCCATGCTGCCACCCTCGCCGGGAAAGCCCTTCTTAAGCCCCGGGATGCGGCCGTCGCCGCGCTCTTCCTCGAGCAGCTCGGCACTCGCGGCGCCGCGCAGCGCCGGTTTGCCGCCCTTGGTCGAAAAATAGAGCGCCGCACGGGCATCCAGATCCAGCGCCCGGCGCATGGCCTGCGCATAGATAAGCGTCTGGGTATGGGGCGGCAGCCACCGCGGGTCGTCGATGGCGGCCTCGCCCGATTCCTCGTCGCGCACCGTGGGGTCGGCGAGTTTAAACTCCTCAACGCCCGTGCGATGCTTGTAGTCGATTACCACGGCGCGATTCTCGGCATCCACATCCACGCGGTCGATGCGCCCGCCGAGCGGCCAGCCGGCATACTCGACCTGGAGCTCGTTGAACGCAAACTCCAGGTAGCGCGGCGCGAAGGGCGCGAGCGCCTCGGACTCGTAGGCAAGAACGCCCTCCAGCTGCGGCAAAATCTCGGCCACCTGGCGCTCCTCCACCGGGGAGAGCGGCACGAGCGGGCCCTCGGTACCGCGCTTGCCCGCATGCTCGGCCAAGGTCTCGTCAAAGACCTCGCGCAGCAGCTCCTTCGCGCGTGGCAGATTCATGGGTGTCACGCGCTCCATGGCCTCCTGGGGCAGACGGGCATGCAAGTGTTCCAGCACGTCGTGGACAAAGTTGCCCTTCTCCATATTGCCAAAGCCAGCGTCGATCGACTGGGGCTTCACGCGGTACGAGACGAACCAGCATAGCGGGCAGGTCGAATAGGCCTCGATCTGCGAGGCAGACGTCAGGCGCGGCACCAGCGGCGCATCCTCGCCCTCGCCATCGCGACGACGCAGGACCAAATACGGAATGGCTTCATCGCTCAGGTGCTGAGGAGCTTCGCAGGTCACGCGCTCGCGCCTAAGACCTTCGCCTGCCGCGGGATCGAAGTCCCTTACGATATCGCCCTCACCCACACACTTCGCCTTGTCGGCGCCAACGGCCTTAGCGTCGTCAGCGGCCTTGTCGGCGTCAGCGGCCTTGTCGGCGTCAGCGGCCTTAGCATCGTTAGCGGCCTCGGCATGCGCCCGCAACTCGGTCCACACGGCCGCCGGATAGCACTCGCGCGCCTGACGATCGTGGGTCACACGGGCGAGCGTAACCGGACCACGCGACGCTTGTATCGCGCGGCCAAAGCGTGCGCGCAGCAAGGCCGCAGGCTCAAGCGTCACGCCCTCGCGACCGAGGCTCGCCGTCAGCGTTGCCAGCGGGCCCTCCTCATGTGAGAGCGGATAACTGTCCAGGTCGACGTCGGCAAACAGCACGGCATCGTAGCTATCGGGGCGCAGGGCCGCCGCATCGGCAAGCGAAGTAAAGCGAACCTGGGCACGTGGCGCACGGTCAACCTCGTAGGTCTCGTAATCGTAGGCGGTGCTACGCTTGTCCACCTTGGTGCGAATGCCATCGAGCACGGGCACGGTCGCGGCCTGCGACACGTCGAGCGCGCGAGCATCGTTCATAAGGATGTCGATCGCGTGGCGCAGCAGGGCCACCTCCGCCTGGCGACGGGCCTGGCCGTCGAGACCACCAAGCGCGCGATCGGGCAGTGCCTCGGCAACGGCAAGCATGGCCTTGAGCGCCGTCACGGGCTTGTCACGCCACAGCGCCTGGAACACGTCCGAGACCACGCACGGCACGTTCTTAAACCAGTTCTCGTCGCTCGCCGCCTTGCGCGCGCCCCTCACCTGGCCTTGGACGCTCTGCAGCAGGCTCTTAACGCCCGCGGTAGTCTTGCTGCGCGAGAGACGCATATTCTTATCGAAGGTACGGGCATTGACGGCATCAGCGCCCGAAAGCGGACTGTAAATCCAGTCGGTAAGCTCCGGCGCGGGCCACCACTCAGTCTTAGAAGCTGCCCCTTCGTCGGCGGCCTTCATACGCTCGATCAGGTTGGCGAGCGCCGTGAACTGCCTGCCCGCAATGGATTGAGAAAACGCCGTGAACTCAACTGTCTCGGCAGCGATATGACGGGCCGCCAGACGAGAGGCGAGCTCACCGAACAGCTGGGGTGCCCGGGCAGAAACAACGAGCACGCGCACGGGGTCAGCGGGCGTTGCAGTAGCTTTATCGTCCTTGGACTCCTTGTGCGTTTTCACCAACGTATCGATGGCGTCCGCATAAGCATGGGCACGGGCATGGGGGCCGGCGACCTCAATAAAGGCAGGCTGAGCGGCGGTCCCGCAAGCGGCATCAGACGCGACGGCGTCCTCCCTCAGCGGCGCGGCCTCGAACAGCACACCGCGGGCATCAAATGCCGCGGCAAGCTCCTCGCGCATCGCCGCCTGCTCGCAGGCAAGCAGTACGACGACCTCCCCCCCATTGTTCGCCACGGCAGACAGCAGCTCGAGCAGGCCGTGCGTAATCGACGTGATACCGCGCACGCATACGGCGCGGGTGCACGCCGGCAGGTTATCGGCCAGGGCATCGGCCATAATGTCAGCCGCCTCGCAGGGCTCGACCATATCTCGACGGTCCAAACCACCCGCGTAGGCACGCAAAAGCTCGAACACACGAGCCTCGGCATCGCTTTTTGGCTCAGGCTGGCAATTGTTGCCACGGCATCGCTCGGCCGTCGTCCCCGCAACGCCCGGCAACACGTCGCGGGCCATGCGCGCAAGCATGCGCACTGTGCCCTGGCTGCGCGAAAGCGGCTGCAGGTCGGCATCGTCGAGACGCGTGACCATGTCCGAGAACAGCATCTGACGCTGCAGGTTGTCGACGAAACCGCGCCCGTCGCCCAAAAGCTCCCAAAGCGAGCGAAGCCACGATGTAGGCGTTTTGTAGTCAATACCCAGCGAAATCCCGGCTTCCGCCGCATCATGGCGACACAGGTCGAGCTCGGCAAACGTTGACGCCAGAAGCACGGCACGTCCATGGCGGGCAATAAGGTCGGCAAGCAACGCCGACTCGGCATCGCTCAAATCCGTGCCGGCATTGGTGGTATAGATTCGAACAGGCATGGTCCTCCGCTCAAACTGTTCGCAATAATCAATGTATCCATCCTACCCGCCCACGCGGACAGATTTGCCCCACGCCAACAGATTTGATCCCTTGGGGACGGAGGAAAACGGATCACCGAAGGGGTCAGTCTAACCCGGTGATCCGTTTTCCTCCGTCCTTAAGGGATCAAAAAACCGCCCCCGGAGGAGCGGTTTTGCACAATTCGTTTTTGGCGCGGCCTACTCGCCATCCTCCAGCTTAATGAGGATTTTGCGGTAGCCACCGTACTCGCCGTTGAGCGCCTTGGACACACGGCTCACCGTGGTGGACGAAGCGCCGGTACGCGCCTGAACCTCAACATAGGGCTCGCCCTCGTCCAGATAACGCGCGACCTGCAGACGCTGCGATAGATCGCAAATCTCGCGCGGCGTGCAGATATCGGTCAAAAACGCTTGGATATCTTTCTCGTCGTCCAAAAGGCTAAATGCGTGGACCAGCTGCTTGACATCAGGCTTGTCAAACATGTTCTCGATATTCATCGATCACCGCCAAACCCGCCAAAAGGCATCGAAGTTGATACTGACATCGGGCATCGTTCGCCCGTTCTATGCAATAGGGCAACGCCTGTGGCTTTTGCCCGTAGCAGTTTAGCACACCACCAAACTAAAGCGACAAAACTCTCTGCCAGCGGCGCGTTTTCTAGGACGAACGCCGTTTTGAAACCGAATGCGCACGCAAGCTCCACGAATATCTGAGACAATGGGCGCCCAAACAGAGCCGTGCCCGAGCATCTGTCCGAGTTGCAAAGGCATGTGCCTCTCACGCTCCCTCACCACGCCATGCGCAAGAAAGGATTCACACCATGCGCTTTATGCTCAACTGGCTTTTGACCTCAATCGCCATCGCGATCGCAACGTTTCTCGTCCCCGGCATTCAGCCCTTCGGCATGGCCGACGCCTGGGTCTGCTTTGCCTTCGTGGGACTGTTCCTCAACATCGTCGACTCGCTCGTTAAGCCGTTCCTGACGGTCATCTCGCTGCCACTCACTATTATCACGCTTGGTATTTTTCAGCTTGTGGTCAACAGCTTTATGCTCGAGCTGGCCAGCTACCTGTCGGTCAATCTGCTGGGCGCGGGTATCTCCATCGCCAGCTTTGGATCGGCGTTTATGGGCAGCATCCTGGTATCCATCATGCGCAGCATTCTCGACAGCATCGCCAGGAACTAAAGCGACCGGATACGGGCCGCCACAACACGCCAAAACGAAGGCCGTCCATCGCAACGATGGGCGGCCTTGTCATTTGCCAAGCCTCAGAGGACAAGAAAATCTACCATTTCTGCCCCGTCCCCCAATAGCAGGTGGGGCTAGATGACGTAGTCGTAGCCCTCGTTGGGGGCAACGAGCGTATCGAGTGTCACGCCGTCGAGGTAGTCGTTGATGAGCTTGTCCAGGTTCTTCCAAACATCGAGTGTAGGACACTCATCAGATCGCGAGCAACCTTTGCAGTCGCCGTCCAGGCATGCGACCGGTGCTAGGCTACCCTCGGTCAGGCGCAGGATCTCGCCCACCGTGTACTGCTCGGGCGGGCGCGTGAGCACGTAGCCGCCGCCCTTGCCGCGCATGCCCGAGAGCATATTGGCGCGCACGAGCGTAGCCAAAATGTTCTCCAAATATTTCTCCGAAATCCCCTGACGCGCGGCGATCTCTTTGAGGGGAATGCGGCCTGCCGCCTGATGCTCGGCCAAGTCGACCATAACGCGCAGGGCATATCTGCCCTTTGTGGAAACCAACATATATATTGCTGCCTTTCGGTCTTTTAATTCGTAGAAATTCTAGCCGAAATATTGGTTTTGAAAATACCTATTCCCGTCAAGATGGTTAATCGACTCGTAATAATCTTCTATTTCCTATTGCATTACTAGGCTTTAGTGCCTACTATGCTTGCCAACAGCAAAACGAACAACCCATAAGGTTTGTGGGTTTCGCTGCTACCCACGCCGTAAAACCACACGGTATCCAGTCATTTGAACACTTTGGAGGTTCACCATGAGCAAGGTTTACACGTCCATCGATCAGCTTATCGGCCACACTCCGCTTCTGGAGCTCACCCACTTTGAGGCCGATGAGGACCTCAAGGCCCGTGTGCTCGTCAAGCTGGAATACTTCAACCCCGCCGGCTCCGTCAAAGACCGCGTCGCCAAGAACATGATCGACGAGGCCGAGAAGGCCGGCAAGCTCGTGCGCGGCGGCGACTACACCATCATCGAGCCCACGAGCGGCAACACCGGCGTCGGCATCGCCTCGGTGGCGGCCGCCCGCGGCTACAAGGTGATCATCACCATGCCCGAGACCATGTCCGTTGAGCGCCGCAAGCTTATGCAGGCATATGGCGCACAGCTCGTGCTCACCGACGGCTCCAAGGGCATGAAGGGCGCCATCGCCAAGGCCGAAGAGCTGCAGAAGGAGACGCCCAACAGCATTATCGCCGGCCAGTTCGTGAACCCCGCCAACCCCGCCATCCACAAGGCCACGACCGGCCCCGAGATCTGGGATGACACCGACGGCAAGGTCGACATCTTCGTCGCCGGCGTTGGCACCGGCGGCACCGTGACCGGTGTGGGCGAGTTCCTCAAGGAGCAAAACCCCGAGATTCAGGTCGTCGCCGTCGAGCCCGCCACCTCCCCGGTGCTCTCCAAGGGCCAGGCCGGCCCGCACAAGATCCAGGGCATCGGCGCCGGCTTTGTGCCCGACGTCCTCGACACCCAGGTCTACGACGAGATCATCCCCGTCGAGAACGACGACGCCTTTGCCACCGGCCGCGCCGTGGGCCACAAGGAAGGCGTGCTCGTAGGCATTTCGTCCGGCGCCGCCGTGTGGGCCGCACTGCAGCTGGCCAAGCGCCCCGAGAACGAGGGCAAGACCATCGTGGCGCTGCTCGCCGACACCGGCGAGCGCTACCTATCCACGGCACTCTTCCAGGACTAAGGTCTGTTGCCCATAGGTTGAGCCCAGGATGAACCGGTCTCCTCTCTCCCGGCAGCTTGAGCCCATCCCATCAGGGCGCCCCACGAGTCGTCCGAACTTGCTACAATGTCTGCGGCGCGGAACCAGCCTCCCGCGCCGCTTTTCTTTTTTGGCCACATGCCACCAAGGAGAACCTCCCCATGCACAACAAGCGCGTGCTCGTCGCCATGAGCGGCGGCGTCGATTCCAGCGTGACCGCGTATCTGCTCAAAAATCAGGGTTACGAATGTGTCGGTGCCACCATGCGCCTCACCTGTCCCGCGCCCGATCCCGTCACGGGCATGAGCAAAGTCGATCGCGACATCGCTGACGCGAAGGCCGTCGCCGGGCGCCTGGGAATACCCCATCACGTGCTCGACTTGCAGCAAACCTTCGACCGTAACGTGATCGAGCGCTTTGTGAACGCCTACCAGGAGGGGCTGACGCCCAATCCGTGCATCATCTGCAACCGCCACATTAAGTTTGGCGCGCTGCTCGATGCGGCGCTGGACATGGGCTGCGACTATATCGCCACGGGCCATTACGCCAAAACAAGCCAAGCGGCAGATGGCACCTGGCAGCTACATCGCGGCGAAGATCCCAAAAAGGACCAAAGCTACTTTTTGTATTCGCTTACGCAGGAGCGCCTGGCGCGCACGATTTTTCCGCTGGCAGGGCTGGACAAAGAGTGCGATGTGCGCCGCATTGCCGCCGAGCAGGGCTTCATCAACGCCAAGAAGGCCGAGAGCGAGGATATCTGCTTTATCCCGGACGGCGACTATGCGGGCTATATCGAGCGCCGCTGCGGACACGCCGCTGCACCGGGCGATATCGTGTGGCGCGACGGCAGCGTGGTCGGAAGCCACAATGGCGCCTTGCGCTATACCATAGGCCAGCGCAAGGGCCTGGGCGTCGCGATGGCGCACCCCGTGTACGTAACGGGCGTCGATGCCGCCAACAACATTGTGCATCTGGGCGAGGCCGAGGACCTGACGGCCACAGCGCTCACAGCCAACGACTGGATTTGGAGCGCCCCTGCCGACCACATGGAGGCCGAGCTGGATGCCGGCGGCATTCGCGTGGGCGCCAAATACCGCTACCGACAGAAAGACCAGGCAGCAACCCTTACGCGTGATGAAGACGGACAAATGCTGCTAACTTTTGACGAGCCGCAGCGAGCCATCGCCCCCGGCCAGGCAGTCGTAGTCTACCGCGGCGACATCGTCCTGGGCGGCGGCACGGTGGCCGGCGCACTTAAGTAGCCGCGGGTTTATCGCTGCACGTGTCGAAGTACCTCAACAGCGGCACCAACCTCGATTACGCGACGCTCGAGGCCGCGGCGGATGGCCTCGAGTCGACCCTCCGCCGTGGCCCATTTGCTCTGCGAAAGAATCTCGATCGCCTCATCAACAAATCCGTTGAGCCGCGATGAATCGAACCAATCGAGCGAGTCCGCAAGCGCCAGCTGGACGGAAGGGTCGGGCCCAAACGGCTTAGCGGAAAACCCAAACTCCCCAGCTGCGAGCACGGCAGTTGGTACGTTATACCACAGGCAGTTGCCGCTATCGAACAGCGGAGCAGGTTTTATCTCCAGGGTGTCGACATTGCGGATGATGCCGAAGTTTCGCCAATGGCGGTCGCTGTTGGCCAAAAGGGCATCGCAGACAATCATCTGCGACATAGACCTTCTCACAGCGGCCTCACCGACACCATGCTTGCCGAGGTAGCAACAGTACCGGTCGTACGTCGAGTTTCCCCGCTGACTACCAAGTACGCCCTTAACGTAAACAGCCGGAACGTATTCCTCGCGGCCGTCAAGAAAGTCGTCGCACAGACACACAGGGCCATCGAATATGCGCTCAACCGTGTAAGGAACAAACTCCCCCTTGGAAAGCAAGCGACGATGTAGAGCCGTTGCAACCGCCTCGTTAAAGGGACGCTGATCGTCCATCCCGCACCCTTTAGCCAAAACGCGAATGCCGTTTCGGATCATCCACGATTTAGGGAGCTCGCCCTCGGACGTGTTATCCGGATTTTTTAGACCGATGCCTTCCAGCCAACCCGAACGCTCTTCGGGCGCCGATCGCTCAAATTCGTTCTCAAAGTAATTGATGCTTTGCCATTTGAGTTCGACGCAATCGGCCGGCCGCAGCCAATAACAATCCGAAAGCGATAAGCCCAGGCACCGAACCGGAACCTCGATGCCATTGGCAATTCCCAGTTCACGATAGCGCGAGACGAGTCCAGGGCGGACGTCAGGCACCGACCGATGGCTCCACCACACGTTGAGCTCCCGTTTATTCACCGTAGGAGAAGAGCTCGAGCATGTGCCAAACGGCATTCGTTGCGCATCGAGGACCTCGGCGATTTCGAAGGGAAACTCACGCGTCGGATCAAATGAGACATGCGCGATCTCATGGTCGGCCGACATCAGCGTAAACTTGCGTCCCACATCAGCCGCAGGACGGCGTCCTCGCTTGCGGACCTTTTGGTAGGCGGTCGCAGAATTGTACTCGACCATCTTCCGGCCGCCCACAATATCGCACACAAGCGTCCCCGATGCGGCAAGTTGCGATATGCGGGCTTTCGTAACGCCCAACAGGCGGGCGGCATCACCCATAGATAAGTACTCAGACGTATCCATACACCGCATCACCTCGTTAAGTAATTTACACGTTTAGTTAATAGATTACATACATCATAATACTAAACAGCCCAAAGCGAAAAAAGGCCCGAAAAACGGGCCTTAGTGATTGGTCAGCCGAGTCGCAAGCTGCTCCCCTAGCGCTGCACGTAGGCGCGGACGAGCTCGTAGGTGTTGCGCACGCCGTCAATGTGGCTGCGCTCGTAGTTGTGGCTCGCGTACACGCCGGGGCCGATCAGGCCGTGACGGATGTCGTAACCGGCCGAAAGCGTGGCCTCGACGTCGGAACCGTAATGCGGGTACACATCGATGGCGTAATCGAGCTCCAGCTCGCGCGCGATGTTGGACAGCGTGGTTACCAGGTCGTAGTTGTACGGACCGCCCGAATCCTTGGCGCAAATCGACACCATGCGCTCGGTGCAGCCCAGGTCGTCGCCCACGCAGCCCATGTCAACGCTGATCATCTCGCGCGTGTCGGCCGGCACAAAGGCACCGCCGTGGCCGACCTCCTCGTACACGGTAAAGAGCAGCGACACCTTACGCGAGAGGGTCACCTCGCCGTCGGCAACGGCGCGAGCCAAACCCAGCAGAATCGACGCCGACAGCTTGTCATCCAGGAAGCGGCTCTTGATGTAGCCACTCTCCGTCACCGTGGTGCGCGGATCCATAGCGATGATATCGCCCGTCTGAATACCCAGCTCGAGCACATCGTCTTTGCTGTCAACGTTCTCGTCGAGCAAGATCTCCATGTTCTTCTCGATGGTCTTGACCGGTTCATCGGCCACGTGCGCCGAAGGCTCGGTGTTGAGGACCACACCCGTATACACATTGCCGTCACGCGTGTAGACGGTGCAGTTCTCGCCATCGGCCGTAGACCACTGGTGCCCGCCGAGCGTCGTGGGACGCAAGCGACCATTGTCCTTAATGGAGCGCACCATGGCGCCCAGGGTATCGACATGGCTCGCCAATACGAGCGGCTCGCCCTCGCCGCCAAGTTCAACCAGCACGTTACCCTTATTAGAACGCTCAGGCCCAAAGCCCATATCGCGCAGGGTCTCCATCAGATAATCAGTCGCCGCACGGGTATAGCCCGTAGGCGAGGCAATAGAAGTCAGCGTCTTAAGCTGGTCAGTAATAAAACCAAGCGTAGAATCCATTTGGGACACCATCCACAACTCCAAAGTCAACATCCCGTAATCAGTAAAAGCCCCAACAACGATACCATCACGCACAAATATTTACCCAGCGAGATGACCCATCGAGCTCTTCCGAACAGCGCCCGCCACGACAACGAGCCGGCGGGCCCCGCCCGTTAGCCCCAGAATCTTTCCGCAGGACAGAAGGAGGCCCCGCCGCACGTAGTGCGCAGCGGGGCCTCCGACATGTCCGAGGACGATTCTGGGGCTAACGGGCGGGGCCCGCCGAACCAGGTTAAGCAGCCGGGCAGATCTTCTTGAAGAGCTCGATGACGTCGTCGAGCGTCGCCTCGCGCGGGTTGCCCGGGAAGCAGGCGTCGGCCATGGCGTCCTTGGCCAGGACCTCAATCTCGTCAGCCTTCATGGCCTCGCAAACGTGCGGGATGTTCACGTCGGCAGAGAGCTGCTTGACGGCGGCGATGGCGGCGTCGGCGGCCTCGTCGGTGCTCATGCCCGTGGTGTCAACGCCCATGGCGACGGCGACCTTGGCCAGGCGCTCGGCGCAAACCGGCTTGTTGAACTCCATGGCGATCGGCAGCAGCATGGCGCAAGCGACGCCGTGCGGGGTGTCGTAGTGAGCGGACAGGGTGTGAGCCATGGCGTGGTCGATGCCCAGGCCAACGTTGGAGAAGCCCATGCCGGCGACATACTGGCCAAGAGCCATGCCCTCGCGGCCGGAGCCGGGCTGGCCGGACTTGGCCTCGGCGACGGAGTCGCGCAGGTTCTCGCTGATCAGCTTAATGGCCTCAAAGTGGAACATGTCGGAAAGCTCCCAAGCGCCCTTGGTGGTGTAGCCCTCGATGGCGTGGGTCAGAGCGTCCATACCAGTGGAAGCGGTCAGGCCGGCGGGCATGGAAGCCATCATGTCGGGGTCGACGACGGCGACCTCGGGGGCGTCGTTGGTGTCAACGCACACGAACTTGCGGACCTTCTCGGGGTCGGTGATGACGTAGTTGATGGTCACCTCGGCGGCGGTACCGGCGGTCGTCGGCACAGCGATGGTGAACACGGCGTGATTCTTAGTCGGAGCAACGCCCTCGAGGCTGCGGACATCGGCGAACTCGGGGTTGTTGATGATGATGCCGATAGCCTTGGCGGTGTCCATGGAGGAGCCGCCGCCAATGGTCACGATAGCGTCAGCCACGGCGGCCTTGAAGGCCTCGACGCCGTCCTTGACGTTCTGGATAGTGGGGTTGGGCTTGATCTCGGAGTAGAGGCTCCAAGCGATACCGGCAGCGTCGAGCTCGTCGGTCACCTTAGCGGTAACGCCAAACTTGACCAGATCGGGGTCGGAGCAGACGAAGATCTTCTTGTAGCCACGACGCTGGAGCTCGCCGGGGATCTCCTTGATGGCACCGGAACCATGATAAGAAATGGTGTTGAGAACGAAACGATTAGCCATTGATAGCCTCCCATCGTGTACGGGGCACCCATTACGCCCCGCGCTGCAAGTTCCATCCTAACGCTTTTGAAACAAAAAATGCATGAGAACATCAAAAGTGTTAAAGCGTTTCAACATAATAACGGAGACCTAATCCTTCCCTCCCGACAGCAGCGTAGGCTAGATTATAGGAGCACTCGCCCAAAGAATACGACCCGCTCAGTCTATAAATTGTTTCTGTTTTAGCAATATATGTTTGACAATACGTTTATAAAAGGATAATTTATAGTCAACAATATGCATGCAGCAAATAGCATCATTCATTTTGTTAGAAATTGCCTATGCTGTTATTGCAGCTGCATGTACTGCAACGTACAGCGTAATTCTCCGCACGAAGCAGAAGACGGTTCCAATTCGGTCGAGGCGATGACACGTGATGGCTACTGGTCCTAAATCGAGCAAGACGGCTACAAACGAATATCGAATCTCAATTGAAGGTAACCCTTATCCGCATGCTCTGGTTCTCGTCAACCCAGCGGGAGACAACCTCAACATCAAAAGACATGGGTTCACGGGTCCACTAGGACAGCTATTGAGTCTTAAATATACCGTTTATGACGATGCAAATGAAAAACTCTTTACTGTCGTCGACGGTGGTTTTAGTAACATGCCCAGGGTTGCGCTCATCATCGAACACAAGGAAGTTGCGGTGTTCGATTATGGCCTAAACAGACTTGAGATGAAGTGCGTAACGAACATACCGAATTACACAATAAAAGGTAACTTCCTATTTGGAGATTACGATATATTCAGTCAACGGGAAGTAAAGCTATCTTCAGTTAACGTCCTTCAATGTGATAAACAATCGTGCTTTAGCATACAGGTTTTGGATAAAGCCAAATTAGCCGTCGCAATTGGAATACCCACAGCCATTGCCCTTCTGAGGGCTCGGATTGAAGAGCATCTCGAATAAATCGCAAAAAGCAGTTCGTTGCAACGTTCAGGAGCTAGATATTTTTTTCTGGCTCCTGAAACTGTATAAAATAGAGAGGAAAAATATTGCGGCAAAGGGACAACCCCTCTGCCGCATTCGGTTACTTTCGACAGCCCTCTTTCCAAGCCTCGGCCGCAACCTTCCAGCGAAAACGCAAGTCGCGCTCGCGGTCGATAAACATGATGGCAAACGCGACAAACAGCAGCACGCTCGCCACGACGATGGCGTGCAGGCCTATGCGCTCAATACACCAGTTGCCCAACACGGCGCCAAACACAAAGGTAAAGATCACGCCAAAGTACAGCAGGCCGTTTTCCAAAAAGCCGCGCTTGTGGGTAATGATGTAGTCGTCCACGTTTTGCAAGGCATTACGGAGGTTGCCGATACACATGGTCGTGGCGATGCCGTGTCCATGAATCTTGCGGAAACTCTCGACCTGCATACCGCAGGCAAACGAAGTAAGGCAGTTGGCGAGCAGGTTGAAATCGCCGCCCGGGATAAAGCTCACGCCCAGCAAGATAACGGCTTCAAAAAACACCGTCACCTGGCGCCAGTGAATCACGCTGCCAAAACGCTCGTGTACCAGGTCGGCAAGCATAATGCCCACGGCAAACGACACCACGGGGAAGAAATAGCGTCCCGCGAGCGCCCAATTACCCTCCGAGATGCTCACGCCCACCAACAAGATGTTGCCTGTCTGCGCGTTGGCAAAAACATGATCGCGCCCAATGTACGAATACACGTCCATAAAGCCACCAGCGAGCGCCAGAATGATGCCCAGCTCGATGGACTCCGATATCTGCTTGGCACGCTGCATCGTCGTGCGGCCTCCTTGTTGACGACCCTCTCGTGCGTTGGCGGAGACATAGCCGCCGTTCATACTGTAACCCATTGACAACATGGCGTGCGCGCGAGACGGGCTCCCCAACGCGCAGATACACAGTCTGGAAACAAACGGCGGGCGCGGCGCCACACCCGACGCCCGACGCCTCGTGTACTCCACCAGTCTTTTTAGCCCCGTCCCAAAAAGACTGGTTACAATTACGTGCAGCATACAAACACCGGGAGGGATCGTGGCAAAAAAGCCTCAGCACGCTCAGAACAACCAGCGCAGTCAGCAGGGCAAACAGGGCCAGCAACAAAAGCGCGGCGGCAAGGCGCAGGCCACGGTCGCCCGCACCAAGCATTCCCAAGCGACGCCCGCCCGCCCCTGGCGGCCGGGCCGCGATAAGTTCCTCCCCGTCAGCCGCGCCGACATGGATGCGCGCGGCTGGGACCAGTGCGACTTTGTCTACATCTGCGGCGACGCCTACGTGGACCATCCCAGCTTTGGTATGGCCATCGTCAGCCGCGTCCTCGACGCGCACGGCTACAAGGTGGGCATCATCTGCCAGCCCGACTGGACCGACCCCGCCAGCATCACGGTGCTCGGCGAGCCACGCCTGGGCTTTCTCGTCAGCGCCGGCAACATGGACTCCATGGTCAACCACTACTCGGTGACCAAGCATCGTCGCCACACCGATGCCTACACCCCTGGTGGCGAGGAGGGTCACCGCCCCAACCGCGCCGTCACGGTCTACGGCAACCTCATCCGCCAAACGTTCAAGGACGCCCCCATCATCATCGGCGGCATCGAGGCGAGCCTGCGTCGTCTGGCCCACTACGACTACTGGCAGGACAAGCTCAAGCGCTCGGTACTGCTCGACTCGGGCGCCGACATCCTCATCTACGGCATGGGCGAGCACGCGATTGTCGAGATCGCCGACGCGCTCGACGCGGGACTGCCCGTCGATCAGATCACCTATATCAACGGCACCGTCTACCGCACGGGCTCACTCGACGAGGTCTACGACTACGACCTGCTGCCCAGCTGGGACGACCTTACCGCCGACAAGCTCAACTACGCGCGCAGCTTTAATGTGCAGCAGCAGAACATGGATCCCATCACCGGACACCGCCTGGTAGAGCCCTACCCCAACAGCGTCTATGTGGTGCAGAACCCGCCGTCGGCGACGCTCACCACCGATGAGATGGACGAGGTTGCCGAACTCCCCTACGCACGCGATTGGCATCCCGATTACGACGCGGCAGGCGGCGTGCCGGCCTTTGCCGAGATCAAGTTTTCCATCAGCTCCAACCGCGGCTGCTTTGGTGAGTGCTCGTTTTGCGCGCTGACCTTCCACCAGGGCCGCGTGCTGCAGATGCGTAGCCACGATTCGATCATGCGCGAGGCCGAGCTACTCACGCGCGACCCCGAGTTTAAGGGCTACATCAACGACGTGGGCGGACCGACGGCGAACTTTAGCCGCCCTGCTTGCGACAAACAGCTCAAGCACGGCGTGTGCAAGAACAAGCGCTGCCTGTGGCCGAGCGTATGCAAGAACATGGTGGTCGACGAGAGCGGCTACACACAGCTGTTGCGCGACCTGCGCCAGCTACCGGGCGTCAAAAAGGTCTTCGTGCGCAGCGGCATCCGCTTTGACTACACCATGGCCGACGCCTCGGACGAGTTTTTGCGCGAGCTGCTGGAACACCATGTCTCGGGCCAGCTGCGCGTAGCGCCCGAGCACGTGAGCGATGCGGTGCTGAGTGTGATGGGCAAGCCGAGCCGCGCCGTCTACGACGCGTTCTGCCGTAAATTTGAACGCCTGAACCGCGAATACGGACTCAAGCAGTATGTGGTGCCGTACCTAATCTCGAGCCACCCCGGTTCAACGATGAAGGAAGCTGTGGATCTTGCCGAGGCCGTGCGCGACATGGGCTACATGCCCGAGCAGGTGCAGGACTTCTACCCCACGCCGTCCACCATGTCGACCTGCATGTACTACACCGGCGTGGACCCACGCACCATGAAGCCGATCTACGTGGCACGCGACCCGCACGAGAAGGCCATGCAGCGTGCGCTCATCCAATACCGCAAGCCCGAGAACTACAAGCTCGTACGCGAGGCGCTGGAAAAGGCCGGCCGTCGTGACCTGATCGGCTACACCAAGCATTGCCTGATTCGTCCCGTACCGCCGCGCCCGGGCGAGACGTCTGCCGGCGGCGGGCATGGCACCGGCAAGAAGGGCGGCAAACCGCACGGTGGTGCTGGCGGCAAGGGACCCAAAGGCAGCAAGGGGCACGGCGGCATGTCGCGCGCGCAGAACACCGCGGGCCGCAACCGTGCGGCCCAGGGACGACAGGGTGCCAACGGAGGCGGCAGGCGCAACTAGCGCGGCGAGGGCCAGCCGGCGTCTCATGGCCAGCCGGCGTCCTTTCATCGGCCAAGCGTGTTTTCCCTAGGGGGAACACGCTCAGACACACCTAGTCGTGTTTTCCTTAGGGGAATCACATTTACTGACGGGAGCGAGCCGCTGGCACGCCTGCTTGAGCGACCGCATCGCCTCTACCAGCACAAAGACGGCGATAGCAACCGCAATTACCACGTCGAGCGGCGTGTTCACAAACCAGAGCAACGTCATGAGATACGACCCGGCGTTAAAGGCAAAATGCAGCAGGATCGTGTAGCGGAACTTTCCGGTGGTCACGAGCACCCAGCCAAAGACCAGACCGGCGGCGCCGGCGTAGCAGCCCTGCACCCAGTTCATGTGCATAAAGCCAAAGATGGCCGCTTGCAGCACAATCGCCGCGGCGATGCCCCAGGTACTCGGGGCCGCCCAGGGCACCATGGCGCCGTCTTGATGTCGCACGTGACGTCGGCGCTTCCAAAGTGGGCGGCACTGCGGGTTAAACGCTCGGAGCGAAAACTCAAAAATGATGCCGCGCACCAGCAGCTCTTCACAAAATGGGGCGCCGAGCACCGTAGTCAGAACGGCGAGATAGCTGGTGTCGCCCATGCCCGTCTCCTCGACAAGTTCGCTGTAATCGGCCGCCGCCTCGGGCAACAGCGACAGCACAGCGTCGGTCACGTAGCCAACGACCACCTGCAGGGCTAGGCCAATCACGATAACGCAGGCGATGCGCTTCCATGCAGCATTTGCTCCCCCACCGAGCGGGCGCTCACCTTGCCGGCGCGCCAGAAAGGAGCGCGGCCACAGATAACGCCACCACAGCAGCGCCATCAAAAACGATGCCGTCTGCGCGGCAGCCTGAAACCATTGGATATCGAGATTGTCGATCGGATAGCCCGTCAGCACCGACACGGCATCGAGAACTGAAAACAGAACCGCGCTCAGGGCTATATCGGCAGCGACAACGCCAAAACAGGCAAGCGCCCAAATCATCGCATTGAGCATGCCAACCTCCTCAAAACCGTTCCCTAGTTCTACCACAACTCGGCAGAGAGCTGATCCCATGGGGACGGAGGAAAACGGATCACTTATTGATGAGAATCGGGCGCAGTGCCAAAGGCCCCGTTGGGCGAAATGTCGAACGGAAAGGTGCCGCATCGATTAAACGCGGCGATAAACATGCGGATGGCGTTGGACGGCGTGGTACCTACGAGCTGGGTTGCCGCCGCGAAGGCCGCCTTTTCCTCGGGCAAGACCTTCGCGACAACCGGGGTCATGTGTTCTGCCATGGCGCTTCCTTTTTGAAACGACGGTGGTGCGGATAGATGCGGGCCACGCGGCTGGGCGACGGGCTGTGAAGGCAACCCGATTGGCCCGCATCCGGAGTTTGTTTCTGCGTCGTTGGTATTACTTGGTATTCCTAAGTATTACCCCGCAGATAGAATACCACACCCGCCCCATGGGGACGGAAGAAAAACGGATCATTTTATTGTTGAGTTAGCGCCCGAAATGGCTTCTAGAGCGTGATGATATCCGAGATATCGAGGGCCTGAGCGTCGACGGCATCGTGCGTGGCAAGCAACATCATGCGGCCGTCGAGCAAGTCGAGCACGACCTCGGCGCATGCGTCACGCGCAGCGGTATCTAAACCGGTAACGGGCTCGTCAAGAATCACCGCGCCGCCCGGGCACAGCAGGGCTCGGGCGATCTCGACGCGACGGCGCTGCCCGCCCCCATATCAGCCCTTTGCGCAAAACGGCAATGCCCCGTCCGCGCAAACACGCGAACAGGGCATTGATCAAGTTTTACGGTCAGCGGCTCTTTTGTGCCAGAGACCTTCTGTCTTTAGCGAAGCTCGGGCCAGTAACCCTTGTTGGCCTCGATCATGTCGTCGAGAACCTCCTTGGCGACCTTCATCGAAGGCACGGTCTTGTTGAGCGTAAAGGCCTTGAGCGCCTTCTCGTACGAACCCTCGATCGTAGCCTCGACCACGAGCTTCTCGGAGTTCAGCTGCTGCATCATGAGGCCCTGCTGGAACAGAGGAATGTTGTCGCGGCTGATGACCTCGGGGCCATTCTTGCCAATGTAGGCAGGCAGCTCGACCATAGCGTCGTAGGGCATGTTGGGGATAGCGCCCTTGTTCTCGCAAATGACCAGGAAGCGCTGCTTGGTATCGTTCTTCAGAGCGATAGCCAGGTCGGCAATCCAGTCGCCGTGGCTGCCCGCATAGAACGTGCTCTCGTCGATCTCGCCCGTCTTCTCGTAGTGGTCGATGCCGTCGAAGAGGTTCTTCTCGCGCGTCTCCTCAACCTCGTTAGCACGGGTGCGCTCAGGGTTGGAATGCTCGACGAACTCCTTCTGCTGCAGGTAGTAGTTCAGATACGTGTTGGGCAGGTACTCCGGGAAGCACTCCATGATCTCGTACTCGCCCTTCCAGACGTAGTACCAGCTGCCCTTGGTGTGACGGTTCTGCTCGGGATGCTCGTCGGCGGTCTCCTCGGGCTTCTTTGCCATGAGCGAGCCCATGCCCTTGAGGTAGGAGTCGGGCAGCAGAATCTCATGCTCCTTGATGTACTCGCGCAGCTGCGGGAGCACCTCCTCGCCCTTGTGGCGAATCGAGGTGAACCAACCAAAGTGGTTGAGGCCAAAGTAATCGTACTCGACATCCTTCTTGTCGATATCGAGTGCGGCGCAAACCACGTCGATGATCGCGATCGGCATGTCGCAGATGTTGATGATGCGAGCGTTGGGACGCAGCACGCGGCAGCCCTCGGACACGATGGCGGCAGGGTTGGAGTAGTTGAGAATCCAGTAGTCCTTCTTGGCGTACTTCTCAACGTCGTCGATCAGTTCGACCATGGGGAAGATGGTGCGCATGCCGTAGGCAAGGCCGCCGCAACCGCAAGTCTCCTGGCCCACGCAGCCGTGACGCAGCGGAATCTTCTCGTCCTGCTCGCGCATGGCGTAGCCGCCCACGCGCATCTGGGCAAACACGAAGCTCGCGTCGGTAAAAGCCGTCTTTTTGTCGGTGGTCACCGTGAGCTTGATGTCCAGGCCGAGGTCCTCGTGCAGAATCCAGTCCACGAGCACGCCGATCTTGCGCTGGCGCTCCTCGTTGATGTCGTACAGACGAATCTCGTCAACGTCGAGCTCGTCCTTGCGCAGGGCGATGGACTTGACGATGCCGGGGGTAAAGGTGGATCCGCCACCACACAGAGTAATGATCATTGTTTACTGCTCCTTCTCAATTGCGTTTTCGACCTTGTCGCGCATCTCGGCGACCTTCATGCCAAAGATGATCTGGATATTGTTGCCGTTGCGGTTGATGCCGCTGTTGGGCACGTGGTTGATGAGGTTCTCATCGATGAGGTCCGGGTTCTTAACGTTCACGCGAAGACGCGTAAAGCAGTTCTCGAGCTCCTCGATGTTGTCCTTGCCGCCAAGACCTGCGACCAGGTCGGCAATACCTGCATCGACGCCCTCTGCGGGAGCTGCGGCAACAGCGCCCTGCTTCACCGCGACAGACGCGGCGGCCTCGCCCTCAGCAACGGACTCGGCGAGCTCGGACTCCTCCTCGCGGCCAGGCGTGTGGAGGTTGAGCTTCTTAATAAGGAAGGTGAAGAGGAAGAAGTACAGAGCGGCGTTGACGACTCCAAGCACCAGCATAACCGGCCAGTTGGTCTTGTCGACACCGAGGACCAGGTTGGAAACCACGATGTTGATGATGCCGCCTGCAGTCGAAGCGGGCACGGAGAGAACCTTGAGCAGGACCAGGAAGATACCGGAAAGAATCGAGTGAACGACAAAGAGCACGGGAGCGGCAAAGACAAAGAGGAAGTCCATGGGCTCGGTGACACAGGAGAGCACGGCGGTGATGATCAGCGGGATGATAACGGCCTTGGTCTTATCCTTGTTCCCCTTGTAAGCGGTGAAGATAAAGGCGAGACCGATACCGATGTAGGGCCACAGGTTGTTGAAGGTGTAGCTGTTGAAATAGGTGCTATCGGAGAAGGGCTGGCCCGTCATTGCCATCTCGGCGACACGGATGGGATAGGCGCCGGCGATAACCTGATCGCCCAGCGTCAGGGTGCCACCCACATCGGAGAACTGGAACGGGGTGTAGATGAGGTGGTGCAGACCGGTGGGAACGAGCAGCTTGTTGAGCATGCCGTAGATGAACAGACCGATGTTGCCCGACTCCTTAATGATGCCGGCAACGGAGGAGATGGCACCCTGAACCGGAGGCCAAACGATGCAGAAGCCAGCGCCCATGATCCAGGAGATGATGATCATGATCAGGAACGGGAAGCGAACGCCCGAGAACATCGAAAGGGCAATGGGGAACTGCTTGTTCGAGTACTTGTTGAACACAGCACCGGTGATGCAACCAAGAATGATGCCGCCAAACACGCCGGTATCGAGCACCTGAATGCCCATAACGGTGCTCTGGCCGGTTCCGGTAAGGCCGAGCATGCCGCTCGCTTCGGCAAGAGAGCCGGTGGCGTTGAGCACGATGTTGTTAGCCTGCAGGAACAGGAAGAACGACATCAGGGCGATCAGCGAAGCATGGCCCTTGTTCTTCTTTGCCATGGCGCCGGCGATGCCCACGCAGAACAGAATCGAGAGGTTGTTGATGATAAACATCAGCGACTGATAGACAACGGCGCCCACAAGCTGGAACGGACCGGAGCCCAGCACAGGGATCACGGCGCAGATGGTCTTGTTGGTCAGAATAATGCCCACGATGAGCAGAATGCCGGCAACCGAGAGATACATCATCGGCTGAACGATTGACTTCGCGAACACCTCCAACGGCGCTTTGAAATTGAACTTCTTTTTTGCGGTCATAGCGGTACTCCCCTTCCTTTTCCGCAAATTAAGACAGATGTGCCCTGGACAAGACCGTGAGCCTTGCCTTATATCAATCGATGTGTGGGCACGTTATGCCTAGAGACCAGGTTCTCCAAGCAGGTTAACAATGTGATATGCGAGATAACTCTTCTCGGCATCGGTAACGACAACGTTATAGGTAGACGCTAAGTGGTCGGCAATTGACTCCGCACACGAGAACGCCCTCGGATACGCCGTTTCATCGATACGGAACAGCGCGTCGCCATTGACCTGCCCCGCCGCGGGATCGAGCGCCCGCTGCGCAAAAAACTGCAGATGGCGAACGAAACGCTCGTACGGCAACGAGGTGACGTCAAGGGTCGTGGCATAGTGCTCGGAAACAATCGCGAGCACGTCGCGAACAAGCTGGACCGAAACAATCAGACGGTCAGAGCGCTGCGGCATGGTGGCGTTGACGATATGCAGCGTAATAAAACCCTGCTCTTCTTCGCTCATCTGGATGCCCATATACTCCTTGATAATCTGCAGCGCACGGCCCGCAAGCGCATACTCCTTGCGATAGAACTGCTGGATCTCGAGCAGCAACGGATTCTCGCAGGGGACGCCCTTACGCTCGCGCTCCAAAGCAAGACTGATATGGTCTGCGAGAGCAATGAGGATCTTGTCGTTGATATCAACATTGAGCTCTCGACGGAGCATCTGAACAATGTCCTCGGAAATCACGAGGTTGACGGTGGGAATGGACTCCAAAAGATGTGCCAAGCGGTCAATCGTGCGCGAATCCTGAGAAGTGCCCTCCTGCAGCGCATAGGTCTTTTCGACCGATGCCTCATCGATAGCGTCGCCGGCATGACGGCCAAAGCAGAGGCCTCGACCGATGACAATGAGCTCGGAGCCATCGTCCGAAGTGACCATTGCGACGTTGTTGTTGAAAACTCGCTTGATAACCACGGTACCCACCACAAGAATTTACTCGGAAAGCCAGACGACAGGCTCTTTAACAGCAACAGGGCCGGAAGCGTGCTCACGAAGAGTCGAGTTCTCCGAACGCTCGCACACGATAACGAAGACCGTGGGATCGAAGCCGGCGGCGCGGACCGCGTCGAAATCGACCTCGACGAGGGGCTGGCCCGCGTCGACATGGTCACCCTGGGCAACAAGCGCATGGAAGCCCTTGCCCTCAAGTTTAACAGTGTCGATTCCGATATGCAGCATCACCTGAGCAGAGCTGTCGTCGGACATGATGCCCAGTGCATGCTCGGTCGGGAACAGCGCCGCGACGGTACCGGAAACAGGAGCGCACACCGTTCCCTCTTGGGGAACCACGGCAACGCCATCGCCCACGGCACGGCTGCTAAAAGCGGGGTCATTGGTATTTTCTAGATGAACAAGCTCGCCGGAAACAGGAGCGAGGATTTCGAACTCGGAAGTTGCAGTCTTCTGCTCATCCGAACCGCCCATCAGGCGAGAAAAGAAACCCATGGTGGCATGTCCCTTCATAAATATAGCCCAACCAAAATCAAGCGAATGCATCCATAGAGACACATCCGTTCAAAGACTTTGGTTAGGCCCACGTCCGAGGGACTCGGTAACCTTCCGCATTTCTTTTTACGGGAGCTATTGTAGACAAGCCCAAAGCCGGAACAATCATTATGACCGGTGAACGGTATTTATTCTCCGATAAACGGTATCTATCTATGCGGCACTTGGGGACGTTCCTTTTCTGCCGGCACCCAGGGACACTCCTTGCTCTGGCCCCTTTGCACCAAAAAGGGCCCCGAGCGTAGTTGCTCGGGGCCCTTAGCTTGCCTCACACTAGCGTGCGACGCGTATGTTACTTGCGCTTGCCGCCGCCGTCACCGGGGCGGCGGGAGCTGCTACCGCGCTTGCCGCCACGACTATTGCCATAGCTGCCACGGTTATCGCGACCGCCGGCGCGGCCGCCACGAGAGCCGGACTGGTTGCCGCCGCGACCACCACGATAGCCGCCACGGCGCTCCTCGCGGGTGTCGTCGTAGTTGCGCCAATCATCGCGACGATCGCGGCTGGCACGCGGGTCGCGACGATCGCGCGACTCATTCGAACGACCGGCGCCGCTGCGGCCACCGTTGCCACGAGCACCCTCGCGACGCTCGCCGCCACGGACGCCGCGCTCGTCACGCGAACCACGGCCTTCGCCGCCACGGCCACCGCGCTCGCCATCGCGACCGGAGCGACGACGGTCGCCCGAGCCGCGCTTGCCGCCGCGCGAACCACGGCCCTCGTCTTCGCGCTCAACACGACGACGACCACCACGGTCCTCGTCCTCACGACGACGGCGGTGTGCCTCGCCCTGGAACTGCTTGGCACGACGCTCGGCACGGTTACCGCGCGGGGCCTGCTCGACGGCAGCGGCACCGCCGCGCTCCTCGGCAGCCACCTCGCGAGCCACGCTCTCCACAGCCTCGTCCACGCGAGCCTGAACGCCCTCGCGCACGCGGGTCTTGCCGCCGCGCTTAGGACGGCTCGGACGCTCGCCGTCGCCGCGACGCTCGTCACGACCGCGGTTGGAACGACCGGCCACATCACCGTAATCGTCGCCGTTGCGCTTGCCGTCGCGACGCGCCTGCTCAAGCTTCTTCTTGCTCTTGGACTTGCCGCGCTTGGTCTTCTTCTTCACCTTAAAGGCCGCAGGATCGCGCTCGGGATCAACGGCGGGCGGGTTGGGACCCACATGCAGGTCGCTGGCCTCGTAGATGTCGGCCGTCTTGTCCATGAGCTTCTCGATCTCGTAGAACTCATCGACATCCTGCTCGGTCACAAACGTAATGGCCCAGCCCAGCTCGCCGGCGCGGCCCGTACGGCCAATGCGGTGGATATAGTCGGTCGGCTCGGCCGGTACGTCAAAGTTCACGACGTAGCGCACGTCGCTAATGTCGATGCCGCGGGCAAGCACGTCGGTTGCCACCAACACGTCGACGGTACCGTCGCGGAAGGCCGAAAGCGCGCGCTCGCGCTGGGCCTGGCTGCGGTTGCCGTGAATCGCGGCGGCCTTGATGCCCTTACGCTCCAGACGACGGCAGCAGCTGTCGGCGCGGTGCTTGGTGCGCATAAAGACGATAGTGCGCTCCGGACCCTCCTTCTTGAGGAACTCGGGCAACAGGTTGTTCTTGGCCTCGATGGACACCGGGAACACAAACTGGTCGACGGTGTCGGCGGTCGACGTGGCCGGTGCGATCTCCACGCGAGCCGGGTCGCTCACCAGGTCGGTGATCTCGCCCACAGCCTCCTCGTCAAGTGTGGCCGAGAACAGCAGCGTCTGGCGCTCGGCCGGCGTCTCGCGCACAATGCGGCGGACGGCGGGCAAAAAGCCCATGTCGAGCATGCGGTCGGCCTCGTCGAGCACCAGCACCTTGACCTCGTCCAGGTGGCAGGCGCCCTGCTCGATCAAATCGACCAAACGGCCCGGCGTGGCGACCAGGATGTCGCAGCCGTACTTGAGGGCAGCGGTCTGCGGCTTGTAGCTCACGCCGCCCACGACGGTCACGGCGACATGACCGGTGACGTCGGCGATCTTGTTCGCGACCTCGTCGATCTGCTGGGCAAGCTCGCGCGTGGGGGTGATGACGAGCATCACGGGGCCGCGGCCGTTGCCCTCGGGCTTTTTAGCGCCGCGACGGCGGTTGCGGCCGCTGCGCTCGCGCACAGGCTTGGGCGGAGCGATGTGCTCCAGGTTGTTCATGGTCGGCAGCAAGAAAGCGGCCGTCTTGCCGGTGCCAGTCTGAGCGGCGGCAAGCAGGTCGCGGCCTTCGAGCACCACAGGAATCGAACCGGCCTGCACGGGCGTCGGCGCCGTGTAGCCCAGGTTCTCGATAGCACGAAGCATCTCGTCGGAAAGGCCCAGCTCGTCAAAGGCGGGCAGGCTCTCGGTAGCGGACTCGACGGCCTGGGCAGCATTGGCCTCATCGGCAGCATCGAAGGCAGCCTGGGTCATGGCCTCGCGGGTCTCGTCCAGAATCTCGGCGTCGGTGACGTCGGATACAGAATTACGCATATGTTGTTGTTCCTTATCTGCACGCGCAATGGGCACGGCATGCGGCCGCGCGGGCGTGCTTGGTAGTGCGCTAATACATACAAAAACGGGTGCGCACAGAGAGGACGTTGCTCAGCACGCTGGCGATCGCTTTGGCAGCCCTATCACGCGCCGTCCAGACGCAGCAGCTCTAAGCGATGGAGCAGATTCGCCGCCGGTTAGTATACCCGTGCTTCGCATGCCCCCACGTAAACCACAGATGACGGTGCAGGAGGAGTGGGCCTGGGTCGATTGTCTCAATCTGTAACATCTACAGGGTAAAACCGGGTCCTGCTGTTACAGATCGAGACGTTGAGTTGCCAGCCAACGGTTTATCTCAATCTGTAACAGTAACTCGGCAAAAACCGGTCTTGCTGTTACAGATTGAGATATTTAGCAAGGATGGCCAACGACTGAACAGCCATCCTCAACCGTAGCGAAATGTCATACATTTCAACTCCAACTAGACACCCCCAGGGGGTATGGGTGTATAGTATCAGCAGGTTAACAATTCCAACAGTGAACCACAGAAAGGAGAAGCCATGGCTCAAGATAAGTTCGACGTGGGTGGCATGACATGCGCCGCCTGCCAGGCGCACGTGGATCGTGCCGTGAGCAAGCTCGACGGCGTCGAGAGCGTCGCGGTCAATCTGCTCGCCGGCTCTATGCTGGTGGACTACGACCCCGCGCAGGTCACCCCCGACGACATCTGCACCGCCGTCGATCGCGCTGGCTACTCGGCCTCACCCGTCAGCACGGGCACCGACGCCGCCCAAAGCGGCAGTACGCAAGCCAGGTCCGGCGCCGCCCATATGGAGTCGCCCACCAAAAAACTGGAGGCCGCCGCCTCTGCCATGCGCACTCGTCTCATCGTCTCGATCGTATTCCTCATCCCACTGTTCTACATAGGCATGGGGCACATGCTTGGCTGGCCGCTGCCCGGCATTTTCACCGACCATACCCACAGCATGACGCTCGCCCTCACCGAGCTCGTCCTGCTTATCCCCATCGTCTATGTCAACGACGCGTACTTTATCAACGGGTTTAAATCGCTCGCGCACGGCGCGCCCACCATGGACGCCCTTATTGCCGTGGGCGCCACCGCTTCCGTCGCCTGGTCGTTCTATGCCATGTTTATCATGGCCGACCAGCTGGCCGCCGGGCAAATCCACGAGGCCATGATGACGAGCATGGGCAACCTGTATTTTGAGAGTGCGGGCACGATCCTGTCGCTCGTCACCGTGGGCAAATACCTCGAGACACGCAGCAAATCCAAGACCGGCGGCGCCATCGAGGCGCTCATCGACCTGGCGCCCAAGAGCGCGACCGTCGTGGCAGAGGACGGCACCGAGACCACCGTCGACGTCGACAGCATCCTTCCCGGCCAGGTCCTGCGCGTACGCCCCGGAGAGTCCATCCCCGTCGATGGCGTGGTGCTCGAGGGCAGCTCGGCCGTGGACGAGAGTGCGCTCACCGGCGAGTCCATCCCCGTGGAAAAGACCGCCGGTGCCACCGTCAACGCGGCCACGGTCAACCGCACGGGCTCGTTTACCTTCCGCGCCACGCGTGTGGGCGCCGACACGTCGCTCGCCAAGATTATCCAGCTCGTCGAGGACGCCAACACCACCAAGGCGCCCATCGCCCGCATGGCCGACAAAGTCGCCGGCGTGTTCGTGCCCGTGGTGTTTGTAATCTCTGCCGTAACTTTTGTGGCGTGGATGGTGCTGACCGGAAGCATCAACGAGGCGCTCACTTCCGCTGTCGCCGTGCTGGTGATCAGTTGTCCGTGCGCGCTCGGCCTGGCCACGCCCGTCGCCATTATGGTGGGCACCGGCAAGGGCGCCGAGATGGGCATTCTGTTTAAGAGCGCTGAGGCGCTGGAGAACCTGCGCAGCGTGGGCACCGTGGTGCTCGATAAGACGGGCACGGTCACCCGCGGCAAGCCGGCCGTGACCGACATTGTGGTTGTCGCGCGCGCCGACGGCTCGCCCGCTATGAGTGAAAAGGCGTTACTGAAGCTCGCTGCCGCGCTGGAGCGCTCGAGCGAGCACCCGCTGGCCGAGGCGATCATGGCCGAGTGCGAGTCGCGCGGAATCGTGGCGCGCACGGTCGAGGACTTTGCCGCCGTGCCTGGACGAGGCGTTACGGCGCGCGAGGGACAAAACGTCATCGCTGCCGGCAACGTGCGCCTGATGGTCGAGCTGGGCGCGAAGGTGCCCGCCGGCCTTGCCGAGCAATTTGCCGCCGAGGGCAAGACGCCGCTGTTCTTTGCCAAGAACGGCGAGCTTGTCGGCACCATCGCCGTGGCTGATGAGGTCAAGGAGACGAGCGCCGAGGCCATCGCCGCGCTCCGCAAGCTCGGCGTCGATGTGCGCATGCTCACTGGCGACAACCGCGTGACGGCCGAGGCCATCGCCCGCCGCGTGGGACTGAGCAGCGAGCAGGTCATCGCCGACGTCCTCCCCGCCGACAAGGAACGCCACGTGCGCGAACTGCAGGATGCGGGCGGCAAGGTCGCCATGGTGGGCGACGGCATCAACGACTCCCCCGCCCTGGCGCGCGCCGACGTGGGCCTTGCTATCGGCACCGGCGCCGACATCGCCAAGGAGGGCGCCGACGTGGTACTCATGCGCAGCGACCTCATGGACGTCGCCCGAGCCATCGAGCTTTCACGCGCCACGATCCGCAACATCAAGCAGGACCTGTTCTGGGCACTGTTCTACAACGGCATCGGCATTCCGCTGGCGGCGGGCGTGTTCTTCCCGCTCACCGGATGGCAGCTCTCGCCGATGTTTGGCGCCGCGGCCATGAGCCTGTCGAGCGTGTGCGTCGTAAGCAATGCTCTGCGCCTACGAACCTTTAAGCCCAAGACGGCGCACTGATGCACCCGACCTTGCCCCTCAAACCGTCGCTCGCGTACCCAAGTACGCTTCGCTCCTCTTTCGGGGCAATCTCGGGCACCTCAGCGCACCTTTAAGATGACGCTGTTCACGACTAAACTGTCAGATAATCTCAATCGATAAGGAGTACACCCATGCGATACACAATCAAGACTTCCGGCCTCATGTGCGGCCACTGCGACGCCACCGTCGAGACGGCGTTGCTCAACGTTGCCGGCGTGACCGACGCCGATGCCGATCACGAGACTCAGACCGTCCAGGTGGAGTGCGCCGACACCGTGACCGCCGAGCAGCTCGCCGCCGCTGTCGAGGCCGCGGGTGAGAAGTTCCACGCCCTTTCGGTGACCGCCGCGTAACGACCCGCACGTACCCCCCCCCGACCAGAAACGAGGACCCGCCATGATGGCAGACCACAAATCGGTAACCCGCATGCTCAAGACGGCACGCGGCCAGATCGACGGCATCTTGCGGATGGTCGATGAGGACCGTTACTGCGTCGATATTTCCACGCAGCTCATGGCAACGCAGGCGCTCATTGCGCGCATCAACGCCGACGTGCTCAAGGCGCATATCGAGGGCTGCGTGACTTCGGCAATCGAATCGGGCGACGAAGACCTCAAGGCCGCCAAGCTCGCCGAGATCGAACGCGTCGTCGACAAGCTCTCCAAGTAATTGGGGCATTGGGGACGGACTGCTTTGCACCTTCTTGGTGCATCGGGGACAGGTATGTTTGCACCACCTTGGTGCAGATTGACCTGTCCCCCTTGCTCTAAATCGGGTATAAAGGCGTGCAGCATATCGAACGAAAGGCAATTTGCATGAATGACTTTATGAAGGGCCGCAATGGCGCCGATGAGCTCACCATCGTTATGGGCTTTGTCGGCATCGTCATCGCGATGATCGGATCGATAGCCCATATCCAGTGGCTCAGCTGGATTGCCATCGCCGTAATCGTGATTGGCGTGCTGCGCGGCCTGTCCAAAAACATCGACGCACGTCGCAAGGAAAACGCGGCCTTTGTCGCCGCGACCGCTAACGTCCCCGGCCTGGGCAAGTTCGTAGCGAGCTTGGGTAGCGGCGCCGCGGCTGCCAACGCCTCGCGCACGGCCGGTACCAGCAAGGAAGACTTTGAGCGTGCCAAGCGCACGGCCAAGAAGATGTGGAAGGGTCGCAAGACCACAGCATACCTCAAGTGCCTCAACTGCGGCCAGATGCTCTCCGTCCCCAAGGGCAAAGGCAAGATCCGCGTCACCTGCCCCAAGTGCCACGCCAAGATGGAAACCCGCTCCTAACGCCCGCACGCGGGACAAATTAATCAGGTTTGTTTGTCCCAAATCTTAAGTATTTGTTCGATAAAAAAGCTGAGGCCTCGTGTTGAGACCTCAGCTTTTTGCATGCGGCAACGGAGCTGCCCCTTTGTCACATCTACGCCACACCGTCGCGGGCCAGCTCCTCAGCCAGCGCTTCGGCAGGCATGGCCATAATCGCGTCGAGCTCGGCGTCCACCTCGGGAATACGCTTCACCTTGAGCTTGCGTACCAAATCACCGCGACACATCACATGCGTCGGCTCACGCAGAGCGCACAGGTCATCGAGCGGATTCTTGCGCGTCACCAGGATATCGGCGGCCTTGCCGCACTCGATCGTACCGGTCTCGCCGCCCAGCCCCAGCAGCTCGGCGTTGACTTGCGTAGCCGTATGCAGCGCGAAGGCGTTGCTCACACCGACATACTTGGCAAAATAGGCCACCTCACGCCACATGTCGTACTGCGTCACGAACGGGCAGCTTGAGTCCGTGCCCAGGCCCACCTTAATGCCAGCTTCCAGCGCGGCACGGGCGCTCTCGATGATGCCCGAGCACACGATGTCGCCGTTCTTCTTTTGTGTATCGGTCGAATGGGTCTTTTCCGGGTCGAGCAATACAAACGGCAGCGCCGGGCTGATCGTGCAGGTCACGCTCGGCGCGCGTCCCTCGAGCTGTGTGCCCGCGGCGCCGCGATACAGCTCCAGGATCTCGGGCGTCATCGGGGCACCGTGCTCGATCGTGTCGACCCCGGCCTCAAGCGCGGCCTTCACGCCCTCGGTGCTCTCGACATGAGCCATAACCGGCAGGCCCACCTCGTGCGCCGCCTTGCACGCCGCCGCGGCAACATCGATCGGCATGCGCAGCACGCCCGGCTCGCCAACTTCGGTCGCGTCGAACACGCCACCCGTCACGAACAACTTGATGACGTCGGCACCACGAGCGTACAAGTCGCGCACCTGTTCGGCCGCCTCGTCGGGCGTATTGGCGACCTGCGCGAACAGCCCCGCGCCGTGGCCACCCGGCACTGTAACGCCCGTTCCCGGCGCTACCAGACGCAGACCCTGATACTTGCCGGCATCGATAGCATCGCGCACGGCGATGTCGGCAAACAGCGGGTCACCCGCACCGCGCACCGTAGTCACGCCGCTTGCCAGCTGCTGTTGGGCGCTGCCTTTGAGGATGTGGCGAACGATGGCGCGGCCCACGGGATTGTCGAGCTTCTTCATCAGCGCGCCCGCATCACCCGCCGAGACCGGCTTGCCCGAACCGCACAGATGCACGTGCATATTGATGAGGCCCGGCATGAGATACGCCCCTGCCAGGTCGATGACCTCGGCCCCCGCTGGAGCTTGGGCCACAGCGCTCGGTCCCATCCAGGTGATGATGCCACGCTCGACGACCACGGCCATATCGGGCTGCGGCTCCATATGCTCCGAACCATCCAGAACGGTCGCATTGATAAACAACGTGGAACGATCGGCAGTCGCCATATCGAGCTCCTCCCTCTCAGAAAACTTCAACATTTGTCCATTATTACCTAGCGCGGCGGAATTGCTGCGGACATATCGGTTAACGGAGCAAGAAGGAGATGCGGGGAACGAAATGCGTTGCAGTCCCACCCCAGCGACATCAGGAAAATGTCTAGATCTGTAACAGGTAGACCGGGTTTTAGCAGCCAGATGTTACAGATCGAGATCTTTCGGCACCGCGTCCAACCTTTGTCTCGATCTGTAACAGTTAGAGCGGTTTTTGGCCGTTAGATGTTACAGATTAAGATATTCTCCAGCCCTGTCGTCAAACATCTAAATCTGTAACAAGTAGACAGGTTTTCGGCCTCTAGATGTTACAGATTGAGATCTTTTAGCGGCAGCCAACCTTCTGTCTCGATCTGTAACAGCTACGAGGCCAAACGGCCCCTTGTTGTTACAGATCGAGACAAACTCGGCAGAAACAACCACATTCGCGTCAGTTGCACCCCTTAGCACCCATACCACTGACGCTTCCATCCCTCAGCCAAATCGGCCCGCTGCGAAATACCCGCCAGCCTCATCTTTTCAGCCAGCTTCCCTGGGTTCTTGAGCTCATCAAACGTAAACCTCAGCACCTTATGTCCGAGCATTGTCAGATGAGATTCCCGCTGACGCTCTGCCACGAATGGGTCAACCGACTCCCGACCCTCGCCGCTCTGCAAGGTGTACTTCCCCTTTCCGTCGAGCTCGCCGATGACACACGTCCCGTCCTCGAGCCGCCAAAAATAGTCGACGCGAAACACCTGGCTCGGATCGAGCGGGTCGCGAAACTCCACCTGCAGCTCCGGAACCGGAAAGCCGTACGCAATAAAGAATGCTCGGAACCGAGACTCGCCGCCGTTTTCAGACAGCCCGTCCGCATACGACGCAATCACCTGTGCCCTGCGATACCCTCGCCTGCCCTCGCAATCGGCGCGGAGGCGCTCGCACAAATCCCCACGTGATACGCCTTTCGCCCGCAGTGCAGAATCGGCAATCGCCAACCCGTAGGAGAACGGCGCACGCAGTAGGCAATCCTCCACCGTGCGCCAAAACGACGTCACCCGCACGCCATCAACATGCTCGAGTGCGCCCGCCATCTGCGGACGCAACAACCTGCACCCGCCGCTCAACGTCACCGAACAACCCGTCTTAACAAGAAAACGCGACCCAAGCAGATCATTCGGCACCTCCAGACCCCACAAAAGCGCCGCGTCATAGCCCCAAAACGCCCAATCGGGATGAAACTCTGCAAGCCCTTTGATGGTACGCAGCGTTCGCTCCGCCGGCGTCAGCGCATCCCAATCATGTTGAAAACAGAACAAATACGGCTCGGGCTCCGCGATATCGTCGGTTCCAACATGACGCCGCAGCCACATGAGCTCGGCATTGTCATGCGTTGCGAGCAGCGCACCTTGCTCGGTCGCCTCCGTGAGTCGCGCGAGCATCCTATTCCGCGCCAACGTGTTGCGAGTCGTATGCTTGTGCTTGAAAACGGTATTAGACACTTCCATCACCACCACATCGGACAAATGGACCATCGTCACCGTTGCCTCCGCCGACAAATGTCTTGATCTGTAACAGGAAGACCGATTTTTGGACTGTAGATGTTACAGATTGAGACATTCCCCCCCAGCCAGGTGCCAAACGTCTCGATCTGTAACAGTTAGACGTTCTCCAGGCCCCTAAACGTTACAGATTTAGACATAAAGACAGAGGGCAAGGCAGGCGACAGCTGCCCATCCCCTACTTCCACTCCTGCTCGTAGATGTTGAGCGACTTTACGTACCGCCCCCGGGCGCCCATGATGTCGCGGACCAGACGCAAGAAGAAGCTGATGCACGAGGTGTCAAAGCCGTCCTGCAGGTCCTCCGGATGCACCGCACCCGGCCCATCGACCGCCGTATCGCTCAGCCGCGCGATGTCATACAGGTAGAGCTGTCCCGCCGTAAGCCAGACATCGTCGACGCAGGCGAGGCGCACCGCAATCGCGCCGTCACTCCAGTGCTCCTTCTGCACGATATGCGGATCGTAGACATCAAAGCGATGATCGGTGCGCGTGTCCTTCAGCACGACCATGCCGGACGCAGGATTCTTGTCCAAAATGCCAAAGCGCGAGAAATACTGCGTGTCGCGTACCTGCTCGAGCCGCTTGAGCGAGGCAGGCGAAAGCGATGCCGGCGGCTCGTCAACATACAGCTCGAGCAGCGTTTTGCCATGGCGATAGGGGCGCTCAAACAGCAGCCAATCGGTAAACGCCATGTTGTAGGCCATGATTTCGTTTTGCGAAGGCTCAGTGCAATAGCTGAGCCACGGGTCGACAATGATCTCGAACTGTTCGCGCGCCGGCTCCAGGAATTGAAACTTCCGCAGCATCCAAAAGTGAGCCATGTCGGCAATATCGTTGCCGACGGCTTCAGCCAGCTCTGCTCGGTCTAAAGCGTGGTCAGTCATGGCATCCTCCTCAAACTGATGGACCTCAATTTGAGCTTACGAGGAGGGTGGGCAGCCACGACCAGCACGGGCAAAATAGGCCTCCGGCTGCAAACCAGATGCTGACCAAACACTTGACGAAAAGCTTGACCGAAAATGCGCACCGCAACAAAACCGGAGGTAAACATAGACGGCCAACCAACCCTTTTGAGCCAGATGCCCGCAGCCACCACAGAAACAACAGGTGACCACAGCCCAAAAAGTCGACAAATGAACATCCGTACGTCGACAAACGAGCAAATCGCTCGCAAAGAGTGTCCCCAACGACTAGACAAAAATGACCAGTCATTGGGGACGTTCTTAAATGACTACTTTACAGCTTCAGCGCGTCGGCGACTTCGGCTGCACAGGCCAGGGCATCGGCCATGGCACTCACAACGAGCGAGCTGCCGTTGCGGGCATCACCCGCCACGTACACCGGTGCGGCATCCGCGACGACGCCGTCGACACGGGCCGCAAGGTGCGAGCCCTCGGCAGCCATCACCGGCAGCGGACGGCCCGCCGTGGCAACAGGTACGTTCACCGCATCGAACACGCCATGCTCGGGACCCGTAAAGCCGCAGGCGATGAGCACCAGCTGCGCCGGCACCTCGTGCTCGGAGCCCGCGATGCGCTCGGGCTTTCCCGCCGACCAGTCCAGATCGACCACGCGCAGGCCCGCAGCCGCACCCTTCTTGTCCAGCAGCACCTCAAGCGTATCAACGCCCCAGGCACGCATCTCGCCACCCATCGCAGCGATAGCCTCCTGCTGGCCGTAGTCGGTCTTCTTAACGTTGGGCCACTGCGGCCAGGGGTTGCTCGCCGCGCGCTTATCGGGCGCAGCCGGCAAGAACTCAAACTGGCGCACGCTGCGCGCGCCCTGACGCACGGCAGTACCCACGCAGTCGTTTCCAGTATCGCCACCGCCAATGACCACAACGTCCAGGCCGCGCGCGTTCACCGCGGGCTCGCTACCATCGAGCACCGAGACGGTCGAAGCCGTCAGGTAGTCCACCGCGTACACCACGCCCGGAGCATCCACGTTCGCAGCCGAAAGACCGCGGGGCGCACGAGCGCCGGCAGCCACCACGACGGCGTCAAAGTCATCGAGCTCGGCCGCCACCGCAGGGTTCGTAACGTCGGCACTCAGCTCGAACACAATGCCCAGCTCGCGCATGAGCGCCACGCGACGCTCGACCACGGACTTCTCGAGCTTCATGTTGGGAATGCCGTACATGAGCAGGCCGCCCGGGCGGTCGTCACGCTCAAACACCGTCACGCGGGCACCGCGACGTGCAAGCTCCCATGCTGCCACCAGGCCAGCCGGGCCGGAACCAACCACGGCGACGGAGGGCGCGTCCTCCCCTGCCGGCTCAAAGCGACGTGGGCCGCCGTTGGCCCACTCATGGTCGCTGATCGCACGCTCGTTATCGTGAATCGTCGTGGGTTGGCCGTCGACCGAGCCCAGGTTGCACGCGGCCTCGCACAGTGCCGGGCACACGCGGCTCGTGAACTCAGGCATGGGCGAGGTGAGCGACAGGCGCTCGGCAGCCTCATCCCAGCGGCCGCGGTACACCAGCTCGTTCCACTCGGGAATCAAGTTGTGCAGCGGGCAGCCGCTCGGACGTGCCTTGCCAAAGCTCGCGCCCATCTGGCAAAACGCCACGCCGCACATCATGCAGCGGCTCGCCTGGGCGCGACGTGCGTCGTCATCGAGCTCCACATACAGGGGATCAAAATCATGACTGCGCTCCTCCACGGGACGCAGCTCGTGGGTCACGCGATCGATATCAAGAAAAGCACCGGGCTTACCCATGGCACTTACGCCTCCTTCTTGGTCGAAGCAACAGGGCTGGCAGCCACGGACGCAGCGCCCGCAGCACCGCCCGCAGCATCGAAGCGAGCGAGATCCGCAGCGCTCGCGCGACCGGTCACGATGTCAAACGCCAGCTCCTCTGCCTGCGCATGCGTCTTGCCGACGGCCTCGGCGGCGGCGACAATCGCCAGCACACGCTCGTACTCGGTCGGAATGACCTTCACGAAGTGCTTGCTCATCGTCTCAAAGCTGTAGAGCAGCTTGATGCCGCGCGGGCTCTGCGTCGCGTCCACGTGCTCTTGGATGAGCTCGCGAATCTGTGCCAGCTCGCCGGCCGTCGGGGCCTTGAGCTCCACGCTCTCGTGGTTCACGCGGGCACTGAGCGTGCCGTACTGGTCAAAGACATAGGCCACGCCACCCGTCATACCGGCGGCGAAGTTCTGCCCGACCTCGCCCAAGATGAGCGCCAGACCGCCCGTCATGTACTCGCAGCCATGGTTGCCGCAACCCTCGACCACCACCGTGGCACCGGAGTTGCGTACGCCAAAGCGCTGGCCTGCCAGGCCGTTGATGAAGCCACGGCCGCTCGTAGCGCCAAAGAACGCAACGTTGCCCACGATGATGTTCTCGTCGAACTTGTAGGTCGCATGCGGGTTGGGGCGCACCGACACCTCGCCGCCCGAAAGACCCTTGCCAAAGTAGTCGTTGGCGTCGCCGCACACGTTGAGCGTAATGCCGCGCGGCAGGAAGGCGCCAAAGCTCTGACCAGCCGAGCCGTCGCAATCGATAGTGATGGAGCCGGCGGGCAGGCCCTCGGGATGCGCCTTGGTCACCGCATTGCCCAAGATGGTGCCCACGCAACGGTTAACGTTGGCGATGTCGGCATGGAAGCGAATCGGGCGCAGGTGCGCGCGAGCGTCGGCCGTGTAGGGCACAAACAGCGTGGAGTCGAGCGTCTTGTCGAGCTCGCTGTCCGCAGCCATCTGCGGCAGGAAGTGACGGCCGTCGGCACCCGGGATGTGGGCACCGAACTCGCAGGTCGCGCTCGCCAGCACGGGCGTCAGATCGAGCAGGTTGGCCTTACGGTTGCCCGGGACCTCAATCTGGCGCAAGCACTCGGGATGGCCGACCATATCGTCGACGGTGCGGAAGCCCAGGCTCGCCATGACCTCGCGCAGCTGCTCGGCAACAAAGAGCATAAAGTGCTCGACGTGCTCGGGCTTACCGCGGAAGCCGTGACGCAGGCGGCAGTTTTGCGTCGCGATGCCGGCCGGGCAGGTGTCCTGCTGGCAGTCGCGCTGCATGAGGCAACCCATGGAGATGAGTGGCATGGTCGCAAAGCCAAACTCCTCGGCGCCCAGCAAGCAGGCGACGGCGACGTCGGTGCCGTCCATGAGCTTGCCGTCGGCCTCGAGCACCACGCGGGAGCGCAGGCCGTTTTGCAGCAGCGTCTGCTGGGCCTCGGCAAGACCGAGCTCCAGCGGCAGACCCGCGTGCCAGATCGAATCGCGAGCAGCGGCACCTGAGCCGCCGTTGTGGCCGCTGATCAAAATCTTGTCGGCAGCGCCCTTGGCAACGCCGGTGGCGATGGTGCCGACGCCGGCCTCGCTGACCAGCTTGACCGACACGCGCGCGCCGGGGTTGGCGTTCTTAAGGTCAAAGATCAGCTCTGCCAGGTCCTCGATGGAGTAGATGTCGTGGTGCGGCGGAGGCGAGATCAGGCCGATGCCGGGCGTGGACTGACGGACCTCGGCAATCCAGGGGTAGACCTTCTTGCCGGGCAGGTGACCGCCCTCGCCGGGCTTGGCGCCCTGGGCCATCTTGATCTGAATCTCGAAGGCGCTGCACAGGTAGCGGCTCGTCACGCCAAAGCGCGCACTTGCCACCTGCTTGATCGCGGAGTTCTTGGAGTCGCCGTTAGCCAGCGGGGTCTCGCGACGCGGGTCCTCGCCGCCCTCGCCGGAGTTGGAACGGCCGTGCAGGCGGTTCATGGCGATGGCCATGCACTCGTGTGCCTCTTTGCTAATGGAGCCATACGACATGGCACCGGTGTTAAAGCGGCGGACGATGTTGAGCGCGGGTTCGACCTCGTCAAGCGCCACCGGAGTGCGGCCGCTGGCATTAAAGTCGAGCAAGTCGCGCAGGCGCACGGCACGACCGGTGCGGTGCAGGCGGGCGCTGTACTCCTTAAAGGTGTCGTAGCTGTCCTCACGGCAGGCGGTCTGCAACAAGTAGACAGTCTGCGGATCGATGAGGTGGTCCTCGCCGCCGAGCGGGCGCCACTTGGTCAGACCCAGCGTGGGCAGCTGATCGGGTGCCGGGCTCTTAAGGATAGCGAGCGCGGCGTCGTAGCGCTCGTTTTGCTCGCGCTCAACGTCCTCGACACCCATACCGCCCACACGGCTCACCGTGCCGGCAAAGTACGCGTTGACGAACTCCGGCGTAAAGCCCACGGCCTCGAAGATCTGCGCGGAGTGGTAGCTCTGCACCGTGGAGATGCCCATCTTGGACATGATGGAGACGATGCCCGCCGTCGCGGCCTTGTTGTAATTGGCGATGCCCTGCTCGGCCGTCACGTCCAGATCGCCGCGTGCCGCCAGATCGCGGATGCACGCATGTGCGTTGTACGGATAGATGCCGCTTGCGGAGTAGCCCACCAGCGCCGCAAAGTCGTGCGGAGACACGGCATCGCCGCACTCCACCACGATATCGGCAAAGGTGCGCACGCCGGCGCGGATCAGGTGGTTGTGCACGCAGCCCACGGCGAGCAGCGAGGGCACGGGCACCTCGCCCGCCGCGGCACGATCGCTCAATACCACGATGTTCACGCCGTCGCGGACCGCAGCCTCAACGTCCTCGGCGAGCTGCTTGAGCGCAGCCTGCAGCGCGCCCTCGCCGGCATCACGGCGGTAGACGGCACGGAAACGGCGGGTCTTAAAGCCCACGCGGTCGATGGCGCAGATACGCTCGAACTCCTCCTCGTTGAGCAACGGGCGCTCCAAGCGCACCAGCTGGCAGGCCGTACGGGAGTCCTCGAGCAGGTTGCCGTGGTTGCCCAGGTAGAGCGTGGTCGAGGTGACCATATGCTCGCGAAGGGCGTCGATGGGCGGGTTCGTGACCTGAGCGAACAGTTGATAGAAATAGTCGTAGAAGGAGCGCGTCTTCTTGGACAGGCAGGCCAGCGGCGCATCGATGCCCATCGAGGCGAGCGGCGCCTTGCCCTGCTGGGCCATGGGACGCACGACCTCGTCGACGTCATCCCAGCGATAGCCAAGCTTGGCCATACGCACGGCGGCAGGCACCTCGGCGTCCTCGGCGGGTGTTGCCGCAACGGGCTCGTCGAGCGCATCGACGGTCAGCGTCTCCTCGGCAATCCAGTCGCGATAGGGCTTTTCCTTAGCGTAACGGGCGCGCAGCTCGTCGTTGTAGATGACGCGACCGCGGGCAAAGTCGACCTCGAGCATCTGGCCTGGTCCCAGGCAGCCGCTCGTCAGGATGTTCTCGGGGCTCACCTCGATGGTGCCCACCTCGCTTGCCAGCATAAAGCGACCGTCGCGCGTCACATAGTAGCGGGCAGGACGCAAGCCGTTACGGTCGAGGGCGGCACCCAGCGTGCGACCGTCGGTAAAGGCGATGGCCGCCGGGCCATCCCACGGTTCCATGAGCATGGACTGGTAAGCGTCGTAGGCGCGGCGCTCCTCACTCAGGCTGTCGTTGTGGTCCCACGGCTCGGGCAGCAGCATGGATGCGGCACGCGTGAGCGGGCGACCGTTCATGACCAAGAATTCGAGCACGTTATCCAGAATCGCGGAGTCGGAACCCTCGCGGTTGATGATGGGCATCACGCGCTCAAGATCGTGCTGCAACACGGGGCTGTACAGGTTGGGTTCGCGGGCGCGAATCCAGTTGACGTTGCCCTTGAGGGTGTTGATCTCGCCGTTGTGGATGATAAAGCGGTTAGGGTGCGCGCGCTCCCAGCTGGGCGTGGTGTTGGTGGAGTAGCGCGAGTGGACGAGCGCCACGGCCGTCTTGACGGCGGCGTCGTTGAGATCGATGAAGAAGCGGCGCATCTGCGTGGCGACCAGCATGCCCTTATACACGATAGTGCGCGAGCTCATGGAACACACGTAGAAGATCTTGTCGCGCAGGGCAAACTCGGCGTCGGCCTTCTTCTCGATGGTGCGGCGGCACACATACAGACGGCGCTCGAAGGCATCGCCCGCCGGCGTGTCGTCGGGGCGCCCCAGAAAGGCCTGCAGGATGGTAGGCATGCAGGCGCGGGCTGTCTCGCCCAGGTCATGCGGATCGACCGGCACCTCGCGCCAAAAGAGCAGCGGCACGCCGGCCTCGGCGCAACCCTCCTCAAACACGCGGCGGGCATCCTCTACGCCCTTGTCGTCCTGCGGGAAGAACAGCATGGCCACGCCATAGTCGCCCTCTGCCGGCAGAATCTGACCGCACTTTTGAGCCTCTTTACGGAAAAAGTGATGCGGAACCTGGAACAGGATGCCAGCGCCATCGCCGGTATTCTTCTCGAGTCCCGTGCCGCCGCGGTGCTCCAAGTTGACCAGAATGGACAGTGCGTCGTCCAGAATCTGGTGATGGCGCTCACCGTTGATATCGGCAAGCGCGCCGATGCCACATGCATCGTGGTCGAATTCGGGGCGATAAAGGCCCTGCTGCTGAGCGGAATCTGCCTGCATCGCGATCCTCCCCTAGATATTTAGACAGTCAGTTGAATAGGCATAGTAGGAGCATCAGGGCATCGTTGTGTTTCCCGCCCGTTTCGAAACAATCGCGTAACGCACACCGACCATCAACGTCTTGCTATCAAACATGTACGTCAGCCCCCAAACATGTCGAAATTTGACATCTTTGGAGGCTGACGTACACGTTTTAGTGCAGGGACAGCCGGCACATATGCATCTGGCCCCTTTGAATCATTCTGGAAACAAGGGCCATGCGGACTTTTGCATGATGGGGCTCGACACAGCAGGCCTCAAGGGCGGCAACAAGACGCCCAAGTTCGGCCTGTAAGCTCACCGCTTCAAACATCTCAATCTGTAACAGGAAGAGCGGATTTTGGCGCCTAGATGTTACAGATTGAGATTTTCTGCGGAGCGGTTTTGGTTTGTCTCGATCTGTAACACGAAGGGCCGGTTTTGGCGGCCAGCTGTTACAAATCGAGATTTTCCATAGGACCATTTCTTCCTGTCTCGATCTGTAACACCTAGGCCCAATTTCCATCCCTCGTTGTTACAGATCGAGACATTTCGGCAGCCCCCTTTCACCATCCCATTCAAATACAACAATTTTGTTAGTCTTGGTTAACTTTTAAGCTTAAAACGGGTATCCTTTGCGGCGTCAAGCAAACGGCACGCACACCGTGCCAGATCAAGGAGGCCCCTATGGCGCACCAAGCAGACCAGCAGACGATGCAACTCGTCCTCATCCGTCACGGAGAGTCCGAGTGGAACAAGCTCAACCTGTTCACCGGCTGGACCGATGTTGAGCTCACCGACACGGGCCGCGAAGAAGCCGCAGCAGGCGGTCGAGCCCTCAAAGAAGCCGGTTTCGACTTTGACGTCTGCTACACTTCGCGCCTCAAGCGCGCGATCCACACCCTCAACATCGTGCTCGGCCAAATGGATCGCGAGTGGCTGCCCGTCATCAAATCCTGGAAGCTCAACGAGCGCCACTACGGAGCGTTGCAGAGTCTCAACAAGGCCGATGCCGCAGCGGAGCACGGCGACGAGCAGGTGCTCATCTGGCGCCGCTCCTTCGATGTCTGCCCGCCGGCACTCGAGCCGGACGACGCGCGCGATCCCCACACCCAGGAGCAATACCGTGATGTCGCGCCCGATCAGCTGCCCTATACCGAGTGCCTCAAGGACACGATCGCCCGCGCCTGGCCTTATTTCGAAGACGAGATTCGCCCCCAGATGCTCGCCGGCAAGCGCGTACTCATCGCCGCACACGGCAACTCCCTGCGCTCACTCGTCATGAAGCTCGAGCACCTCACGCCCGAGGAGATCCTCAAGGTCAACATCCCCACCGGCGTGCCGCTCGTCTACACCTTCGACACCGATTTCAACGTCCTCGACAAGCGCTACATCGGCGACCCGGCGACCATCGCCGCCAAGATCGACGCCGTGGCCAATCAGGGCAAAGCGCACAAGTAGCCCCAACCCAAATCCGACGCGTGGCGCCGCACGACCCAGATGCGACGTCACGCCGTCCATACGCAGGAGCGCACCATGCTCAACCATCTCAAACAACGCTTTGGCTCCCGACGCACCGGTGGTCACGGAGGCCTAGACATTGCGCGGCATATCGGCCCCGGGCTGCTCGTCACCGTCGGCTTTATCGACCCGGGCAACTGGGCCTCCAATATGGCCGCGGGCTCGCAGTTTGGCTACGCGCTGCTGTGGATCGTCACGCTGTCCACGATTATGCTCATCGTCCTGCAGCACAACGCGGCGCACTTGGGCATCGCCACGGGCGCCTGTCTTGCCGAGGCCACGACTCGCTTCCTGCCCCGCCCCGCGGGACGTGCCGTGCTCGCCAGCGCCTATCTCGCGACTGTCGCCACCGCCATGGCCGAAGTCCTGGGTGGCGCGATTGCCCTTCAAATGCTCTTTGGGCTGCCCGTGCGCGCGGGCTGCGTCATCGTGGCGGCAGTATCGATGGCGATGCTCATGACGAACTCCTACAAGCATGCCGAACGCTGGATCATCGCCTTCGTAGGCGTGGTAGGACTCTCGTTTTTGGCCGAGCTTGCACTAGTCAAGGTCGACTGGCCGCAAGCCGCCGCAAGCTGGATCACGCCTAGTATGCCCACTGGCTCTGCCGCGATTATCGTGAGCGTTCTGGGTGCGGTCGTTATGCCACACAACCTTTTTCTGCACTCCGAGGTCATCCAATCCATGCACTTCGAAGGCCAAGGCGAGCAGGTTATCGAAGAACGTCTGCGCTACGAGCTCTTCGACACGCTCTTTTCGATGGGCGTGGGCTGGGCAATCAACTCGGCCATGGTCATCCTTGCCGCAACGACCTTCTTTGCGCACGGCATGGTCGTAGACGACCTCGCCGTCGCAGCGGCCACGCTCTCCCCCATCTTGGGCCCGGCGAGCTCGACCATCTTTGCGGTAGCGCTGCTGTTTGCGGGCCTCTCGAGTAGTGTGACGGCGGGCATGGCGGCGGGCACCATCACCGCGGGCATGTTCGACGAGGAATACGACATCCACGACCGACATTCCTCGATCGGGGTGGCGGCCTGTTTCGTCGGCGCAGTGACGGCGTGCCTGGTCGTCCCAAATCCTTTTGAAGGTCTCATCTGGAGTCAGGCGCTGCTGTCGCTTCAGCTGCCGATTACGGTCTTTGTGCTCATACGGCTCACCAGCTCACGCCGCGTCATGGGCAAATATGCCAATTCGCGCCCGCTCAACGCGCTGCTCGTAGGGATCGGTGCCATCGTGACGATTCTCGATGTCGTGTTGTTGACAGGGATGTAATGGGGCGGGGCACCTACTCAGGCAAACGTCTCGATCTGTAACATCTAGACCCGCTTTCGATGTCTAGATGTTACAGATTGAGATCTTCTGCCGGACGGTTTTGGTTTGTCTCGATATGTAACAAGTGGGCCCAATTTCCACCGTTAGATGTTACAGATTGAGACAAAAGGTCGGCCGGACTCACAACAGACAGGATCGGCCAACAGCAACCGTGATCCCTTGGGGGCGGAGGAAAAGGGCCCCGGCCGAGAATTCGACCGAGGCCCTTGGACAGAGCTATGTTCGGCTTTCGCCGTGTGTCTGCGAGCTACTCCTCGACGAGCTCAAACTGATCGGGACCGACGCCGCACACCGGGCACACATAATCCTCGGGCAGCTCGGGCGTATCGACCTCAACCTCGTAACCGCAAACGACGCACACGAACTTATACGTCTTCTTCTCCTCAGCCATGATGTTCTCCTCTCAAACGCGACTGGTGATGTACTTCATTTATCAGTATAGATTCTCAATAATATAATGCAAGTATTTTTAAAACATTTCTAGCCTTGATACGAGGACGCCTTCGGAGGCGTCTTGCCCTTCAGGACCTTATGGTAGTAATCGTAGGTGAGCGGCGTCTCGTCACTCAAGCGCTCGGCATCCTCGACCTCGCCGATAAACAGTAGATGCGTGCCAACATCCACAGTGTCGATCAAATGGCAGCTAAACAGGGCCGCCGCGTGCTCGGGCACATAGGGCATGCCCAGAGCCGTCTCGCGGGTCTCGTATTTGGCAAACTTGTCATAATCGCTGCTGGTGCGGAACCCAAAGTTACCGATGTAGAGCATATCGGCGGTCTGATCGATCACGGTCAGCGCGAACGCTTTGGCCGAAGCGATGACGCCCGAGGTGACGTTGTCCTTGTTCACGGCAACCGAAATGCGCGGCGGCATGGACGTCACCTGCACCGCAGTGTTGATGACGCAGCCGGCGCGCAGCCCGTCTGCCGCGGCGCTCACCACGTACAGACCGCTCGGCATGGTAAAGAACGCAGTTTTGTCCATAACAATCACTCCCCTAACCCGGGTTGGAACCTCATGGATGTATGTACCCACAAAAAAGGCGGCGTCCACAACGGACACCACCTTTGAGACATATGTGTCAAAACAGTATAAGCAAGATGAGACGCCCGCAGTTGCGGTGAAATAAGGACTGAATAGCCCCTCAAACAGGCAAAACAGTCCGTATTCCACCGCAACTTATACAGAACGCCTAGCGATTGCGCTCCTTGAGGGCGCGGTCGATCTCGCGCTGGACATCGCGCTTGGCCATATCCTCGCGCTTGTCGTAAAGCTTCTTGCCGCGGCCTAGGCCCAGCAGCAGCTTTACGCGGCCGTCGGTATTAAAGTAGAGCTCCAGCGGCACCAGCGCATAGCCGCGGTTGCGAAGTTTGCCGTCAAGAAAGTCGATCTCCTTGCGGTGCAGCAGCAGACGGCGCCGACGGTCGGGATCGCGATTCCACACGCCACCATGGCTATAAGGGTGGATATGCAGGCCGACGAGCCAGCACTCCCCACCACGAATCAGTGCGAAGGTATCGGTAATCTGGCACGCGCGCTCGCGAATCGACTTGACCTCGGTACCGCTCAGCTCAATACCGCACTCAAACGTCTCATCGATAAAGTACTCGTGATGTGCCGAGCGATTCTTGGAAATGAGCTTGCGCTCGCGCTTACTGGGCATCGCCGGCCTCCTTGGCGCCATCGGCGTTTGAACCCGCAGCCTCGCGCTTTGCCCTGCGCTCGGCATTAAGCTCGGCATCGCTCTCGCGCACCAGCTTGATAATCGCCGCGCAGGCCTCCTCGCCCACCAAATCGCGAGCACGCACCGTCAGACGCGTAGCCTCCTGCTTGTCGCCGTCGCTTGCAGCATCGGTCGCGCACATGATCAGGCAGATGGCGATCTCGGCCGAAGGCGAGGTCGGCACGCCCTGCAGGGCGAGCTCACCCATCACATGGTCGTCACTCTCGTCCGCGGCATCCGGATAGGTGGTATGGATCTTGTTGAGCAGGCGCGTCGTATGCGCATCATTGGGCGCCAGGCGCAGCGCCAGACGCGCGCAGCCCACGGCTGCCGAAATGTTCTCGGTCTCGGGCTCCAAGAAGTACTGACCCAAGTTGGTGTAGGCACGTGCGGCGCACTTACCGTCGCTCGCGCGCTCCAGCACCGAGAACGAGAGCGATGCCCACTCCTGCTTGTCCTCGAGCGCGCGGAACAGCTCGGCCAAGTCCAAGCGATAGTTGCAGTTCATGGGATCCCAACGCACGGCCTGCATCAGGGCATTCCGAGCACTCACATAATTCTGCTGGCGAATGTAGGCAAACGCCATGTCGGAGTACAGGCGGTCAAAGGGAACCTCGACCTGCACCAGCTCGCGCGGATCCTTCTCCACGCGGCGATAGGCCAGGCGCTCAAACTTGCTGTCGAAGCTAAAGTACTGGCGCTTCTCCTCCGTCTTGCACTCAGCGTCGATATACTCCTCGGCGAGCTCCACCAGACGCTCAAGCAGCGGCGTCGCCGTAGCCAGGTCGCCCTGCGCCAGATAGTTCTCGGCATACGTGATGTCTTCCAAGCTGATAGGCAGGTCCATGACAACTCCTCGGTCCGGGCGGCAGACTCAACGCGCGCCTTAAATATCGGTCAATACACAAAACCCGGGTCTCTTACGAGGCCCGGGCGTTCAATTTTGGTAGCCCGTACCAGATTCGAACTGGTGATCTCCGCCTTGAGAGGGCGGCGTCCTAAACCGCTAGACGAACGGGCCATATGTAGCAAATGCAATGGCTGGGATGGAGGGAGTCGAACCCCCATTGACGGAACCAGAATCCGCTGTCCTGCCATTAGACGACATCCCAATGACTGCATCGCTGCGCTCGGCTGTGCCTTTGCGCAAGAAAGAAATATACGGGAAGTCCCGCCGTGACGCAAGCCCTAATTTTGACTTTTTTGAAATTCAGTCAAATACGGCCGACACGTGAAGGACCTGTGAAGTCGACCGCTGCACACGAAGGGCAAAACGCCGCGAGCGGTAGCCGTCAACCGTTGGCAGATTCTACCGCGAAAACGATAGCACCAGGCAACACAATCGAAGTATCAATGATCACGTAGATATCGAGGCGCCATGGACGAAGAGCTTGATTACCTATGGGAGACCCTGGGCCTCGAGATCACTGCTGACCTTTGGCCCGAACGGGACAAAATCCATCCCACCCTGCGCCCCGCCATCACGGTGATGCAGGCAAAATACCGCCGTGCATCCTTTTTGATCATGCGGATGTCATGGCACGCGGGACTCCCCGACCTTAAGCGAATCCAGGCAAGCCTCGTCGAGCTGTCCGGTATGCCGACTGTCATATCCGAGGCGCACCTGGAGCAGCGCCAACGCGAGCGACTGCAACAGCAGCGGATTCCCTTTATCTGCCCCGGTGTTCAGGCATATCTGCCCTTTATGGACGAGGAGTACTGGAGCGGCAAGCCCAACAAGCACGTAAAGGTCTACGGTCCGCACGAATGGGCACAGCTCAAGGATTGAGCCGAGCGAGCCCTCCGATGGAAAACACGTCCCACCCCGAGCGCTCAAAACGGGTCGCACTTTCCGCAGCCGCTACAGCAGCGCCTCGGTCCAAGCTGCTTCCCTAAAGCCGGGAATCGCAAAGTCGTCGCCCACCAACAGCGGACGCTTGACCAGCATGCCGTCGGTCGCCAGCAGCTCGTAGCACTCCCGATCCGTCATGCCCGCATCTAGACGCGCCTTCAGGCCCAGCTCTCGATATTTCATGCCCGACGAATTAAAGAAGCGCCGCACCGGCAGTCCCGAACGAGCAATCCAGGTCGCAAGCTCATCAGCCGTGGGATTGTCCAAAACGATATCGCGGTCGATATACTCTACCCCGTGTTCGTCCAGCCATGCCTTGGCCTTCTTACAGGTCGAGCACTTGGGATATTCAACAAACAGTACGGTCATGGGATTTCCTTTCTTAGAGAAAACAGGTGTCCGGAAAACTGCACATCGACGACCACTCGCGATTGCAGCCGTTATTGTAGCCAATGTCGAAGCATAGGCAGTCGCGATGTCTCGTCTTAAGGCTAGCGCCTCGCATGGGCGCCGATCGGCCGAGTCGCATAGCGCACCAACGCCGCTGCCAGCAATACCAACAGCATGGCGGTGACATAGCCCGCAGCATCGAATCCTAAATCGATAACGTCGAAATGCCTGCCGGGAACAAAGATCTTATGTACCTGATCGCCAACGGAGCAGACGGCGCAAAAGAGCAACACGGGCACGCAACGGGAGCATACGCTCCAAGGACGCCTGGAAAAGCAAACCACGACCACCGAGGCGAACAATCCGACGAAGAAAAACTCTACGGTATGGGCAACGCGACGGACGTTCGTGCCCACCCACATGCGAATGGAAGCAAGTCGGCCAGACCGGACATTCGAAGCAGCCGAATCGGTGCCCCCGGTCATCCCGTTCTCGGTCTGAGCTTCACCCGCGACATCGGCAGCCTGAACGCCCGTAGCCTGACCCTCCACCACGCGCGCGGTGGACTCGCTCAGCAACGACGTCTCCACCGCATTTTGCTCCGTCAGCACCCAGATGCCCGCCAGCGTTGCAGCGAACAGAATGATCGCGGTCCATCCGATTATTTGTTTTACGCGCGCCAAGGGCCTACCTCCTTTTTTGAATATCAGCGAGTGTAGCCCCAAATGGCATCGTCACCGTATCAAAATTTGAATCGCAACAGGAAGCGACAAAGCGACGCAAACCCCTACCCCGCCTCGCGCATCCAGCGATCGAACGTCCCCACGCACACGCCCAAGCACTTTGCCGCCTGGCTGCGGGTAATATCGCCCGCCTCATAGCTATCGCGCACCAGCTCAAACTGAGGAGGGCACGGCTTGCGAGGTCGACCGAAACGGACCCCTCGCGCCCGCGCCGCTGCAATCCCCTCCGCCTGGCGCCGATGAATATTCTCGCGCTCCACCTGCGCCACGTAGCTCAGCAGTTGTAGCACAATATCGGCAATCAGGGTATTGGTCACATCCGGCGCGCCGCTGGCCCTGGCGCGCGTGTCAAGCAATGGCATGTCCAACACCACAATGGCAACCCCGAGCTCCTTGGTAATGCGTCGCCATTCCTCAAGAATCTCGGAGTAATTACGGCCAAGCCGGTCGATAGAAAGCACCACCAGCACGTCCCCGTCTCCCAGGATGTGCAGCAGCTCGCGATACCGCGGGCGATCGAAGTCCTTGCCGCTCGCATGGTCGGCATAAATATTCGCCGAGCCCACGCCATAGGCGCCCAGCGCATCCAGCTGCCGATTTAGATTCTGATCGCGCGAACTCACCCGCGCATAACCATACACCGTCGCCATCTCATCCCCGCTTTCTTGTAAACCTGCCAAAAAGGGACAGGTTTATTTTGGTAGGTTTTACCTCTCGAATAGCAGGTAAGCGGGCGGCCGAGCGGACGGCAAGGTAGCTATGATCCAAATGCGGAGGGCGGCCCCGAAAGACCGCCCTCCGCTCTCCCGCCATGAGTCGAGATTTGGCTAATGGATAAGCTTAAAGTCCAAGTGCCCACGCGTGGTATTGACGCGCGAAACCTCGATAATCACGCGCTGGCCCAGTTCATAGCGAGTCCCCGTGTCGGCGCCCGTCAGCGTAAGCGCATCCTCGTCGAACTCGAACCACTCGTTGCCCAGACTCTTGATCGAAACCAAGCCTTCGACCTGCGTCAGGTCCAAGCGCACAAAGAGGCCCATGCTGCTGACCCATGAGACCGTTCCGGCATAGCGCTCGCCCAGGCGATCCTCATAGTACTGGGCAATCTTGATCTTTTGCGTCGCATGGCTAGCGGCATCTGCCGCGCGCTCGGCATCGCTGCATGCGCGGCAGATCTGCGGCAGAATGCGCGGCAGCGACTCGCGCCCCTTGCCGATCAGCCGCGGTGTACGGACCAGGGCGTCCTTGCCGCCGAGCTGCTCATAGGCCAACTGCAGTTTGAGCACGCGGTGCACCACCAGATCGGGGTAGCGACGGATGGGACTCGTAAAGTGACAGTAGCACGGCGCGGCGAGCGCAAAGTGGCCCTCGTTGCGCGGCTTGTACAGCGCGCGCTGCATGCTGCGCAACAGCAGTGTATTGACAAGTGGCGCGTTGGCCGTGCCAGCCGCGGCGTCAACCGCAGCCTGCAGCTCATCGGGACTTCCCAAGGCAATACCAGCCGCACGGCGGTCGTCGATGATGCCCAGCTGCGCCAGCGCCACGGCGGCGCCGTGCAGGCTATCGGGACTGGGATCATCGTGCACGCGATAGCAAGCCTCAATGTCGCGGTCGGCCAGCCACTCGGCCACGCACTCGTTGGCGAGCAGCATGGCCTCCTCGATCAGCGACGTGGCGCACGAGCGCTCGCGGGCCACGATCTGCACGGGCACACCGTCCTCGTCCAAGAGCGCGCGGATCTCGGCCGTATCAAAGTCGACCGAACCGCGTGCGCGGCGAATGCGGCGGCGGAGCTCCGCAAACTCGTTGGCGGCAACCAAAAAATCACCGAGGTCGACGTTATAGCCGCGGGCTGCCTCCTCGCATGCAAGCCCACGCTCAAGCGCCTCCTCGCGCGAGGCCTCGGCAGCCGCAACATCCTCGGCGGCACCCTCCAGCACCGAATACTCCACCGCGCCGGCACGCACCAGCAGTGCCTCGGCGCCATCATAGTCCATGCGCACGCGCGAGCGAATCACGCTGGGGTACGGATCGTAATGCCGCACGCGACCCTGCTCATCGAGCTCGATATCGACGGTAAACGCAAGACGGTCCTCGTCAGGGCGAAGCGAACACAGGTCATTGGACAGGCGTTCGGGCAGCATGGGAAGCACGCGATCGGCCAGATACACCGATGTCGTACGATGGCGAGCCTCAAGATCGATATGCCCGTCCCAAGCCACATAGTGAGAAACGTCAGCGATATGCACACCCAGCTTGTAGCCACCCTCGGGCGTGCGCTCAAGCGAAATGGCATCGTCAAAGTCGCGCGCGTCGACCGGGTCGATCGTGATGACAAAGCGGTCGCGCAGATCGCGGCGGAGCGGGTCCTTAAGCGCCGCGGACACATCGAGCGAAAGTCCCTCGGCCTCGTCCAGCGCGGCCTCGGGATAGCTATCGGTATAGCCGTAACGCGCCATCACGTATTGAACGCCCAAATCGGGCGCGTCATCTCCGCCAATGCGGCGTTCGATCGTCACGGTGCCCGATTCCAGGCGCGTCGGGTAGGTCAAAATGCGCGCGACAACGGCATCACCCGGGTGGACGCCCAGACGATCCGCCGAGGTATCCTCGGGCAGAATGAAGAAGTCGGCCTTCAGGCGCGAATCGAGCGGCTCGATCACACCGAGCGGACCAGCGGTCTGGTACGTACCCACCACGCTTATGGCTGCGCGCTCAACCACGCCCTCGATCACGGCGCGCCGCTCACCGTGCGGGCTGTTCTTAATGCTCACGGCAACGGTATCACCATCCATGATCTCGCGCTTACCGCGGCCCATAACCTTGTAGTCGCCGCTCTCGGTTATGACATAGGCGCCATGCTCATGGAGCTGCACGCGCCCGGTCAGGCTCGGACGGCGTTCGCTGCGCACCGGCCCACGCTTATTGCGGGCACCGCGCTTATGCTTGTTATTGCGCCCCATGGCGCCTCCTAACTATCGATGACGAACTCCAAAGAGTCTACCCAAATGATCCGTTTTCCTGCCGTCCCCTAGGGATCAAAAAACGGGCCGCCCCGCAAGAGACGACCCGTTGGAAGGGATGAATTCCAGGCATGCCTACACGCGCAGGTAGCGGCGCATGGCGATGGCAGAACCAAAGAGACCGATAATCACGCCGACCAGAATCAGCGCAGCATAGGTCACCAGGTAGTACTGCATCGGCAGGGCAAACGACATCCAGCCGATGCTCTCCTGCAAACGCGGAATCATCAGATTGCGCAGCAGCTCCAGAACGCCGATGGAAAGCAGCGAGCCCAAAATGGCCTGCAGTACGCCCTCGGTGATAAACGGGCCGCGAATGAAGCCGTTGCTGGCGCCGACCAGACGCATAATCGCAATCTCACGACGACGCGCCGTGATGGACAGGCGAATCGTGTTGTTGATGAAGATGAATGCGATAAAGGTCAGAAGGCCAACGAGCACCACGGCGGCGATGCGGATGTAGTTGGTCACCTGGAACAGGCGGCTCACTTCCTCCTGGCCGTACAGCACGCTCGCGTTGACGTCGCCGTCATCCGCGATCTTCTGGAAGTCGGTGTTCTTCTTGAGCTTCTGGGCCGTGCTCTCGACCTTGGACGGATCGTCCATCTCAATTGCAAACGAAGCCGGCAGCGGGTTCTGGCCATCGAGCGCGCTCATGGTGGCGTCGGCGTTGCCCGACATCTTGCTCGTATACTCGGCCAGCGCGTCGTCCTTGTCCTTATAGGTCACGGACTTGACGTTATTCCACGTCTTAAGCTCGGCCTCAAAAGCCTGAACGTCTGCCTGATCGGCGTCATCGCTAATAAAGGCGTTAATGACAACCTGATCCTCGACGGTGCCGATCACGGAGTTCAGCATCGCGGAACCCATGATGAACAGGCCGATGATAAACAGCGAAAGGAAGATCGTGATGACGGCGCCGAGCGAGGTGGTCCAGTTACGGAAGAAGTGGCTCATTGCCTCTTTGAGCGAGTAGCCCACGTTAGTTGGTGCCATAGTTGCCGTAACCTCCCCTCTCCTGGTCGCGGATAACGTGGCCGCCCTCGAGGGCGATCACGCGACGGTGCATGCTATCGACCATCTCGCGGTCGTGCGTGGCGACGATCACGGTGGTGCCGGTGCGGTTAATACGCTCGAGCAGCTTCATGATGCCCAGCGAGATCGCCGGGTCGAGGTTGCCCGTGGGCTCGTCGCAGATCAGCAGCGGCGGACGGTTGACCATAGCGCGGGCGACGGCGACGCGCTGCTGCTCGCCACCGGAAAGCTGGTCGGGCAGCGAATCCATCTGATCGGCCAGACCGACCAGACGCAGCACCTCCGGCACCTGGCTGCGAATGACGCCCTTGGGCTTGCCGATGCACTGCAGGGCAAACGCCACGTTTTCGTAGGCGGTCTTTTGCGGCAGAAGCTTAAAGTCCTGGAACACGGCGCCAATCTGGCGGCGCAGGAACGGAACCTTGCGGTTCTTGATCTTCATGAGGTCCTGACCGGCAACCAAGATGCGGCCGCTCGTCGGCTTGACGTCGCGGTTGAGCGTCGACAGCAGCGTGGTCTTACCCGAGCCGGAATGACCGACCAGGAAGACGAACTCGCCCGGATAGATCTCGATGTTGATGTCGTCGAGTGCAGGCTTGTTGGGCTGTGCCGGATAGATCTTGGTGACATGCTCCATAAGGATGACGGGCTCGACACCGGCCTGCTTGGCCATCTTCTTGCGGCTGGCCTGCGGATCGATGGGCGCAAACACCGACGTAAAATCGGGGTTGTTGAGCGCGTTATCGAGGCTTGCGACCTCGGCTGCCTGATCGCTCTCGACCACCGGGGCAGCAGGCTGCGTGGGATCGGGAATAGCGGCAAAGAGGCCGGACTGCGCAGGCTGAGGAGCCGGTGTCGCAGGAGCCATGGGGTCGGGAATGCCGGCCATGCTAGGCTGCGGCGCGGCGGCGCCAGCCTGAGGCTGCTCCACGCGAGCGGTCACAGCCTGAACGGGCTCAAAACCCGCCGTGCCGGAAAGCGCGACATCGCTGGTGGGATTGTAGGCAAAGGGATCGGATGCCGGCTGTGCCTGATCTGCCGGCTGAGTGGGGGCCTGAGCAACAGGCTGGCCCTCTGAATCCGGAGTGGCGAAACGACTGCCCTGGACGCCTGTCTGCGTCTTGGGGGCATCATCGCCCGCACCGGAGGTACGGAAGTGGTTACCCACTGGTGCTCCTTATCGTCGTGCGTTTAAACTACATGAGCGCTTTGTATTTTAGCAGCATTAGCTTTGCTGCACATAAGAAGCATGGCGGGCTTTGGGATCCCACCGGCCGGGCGCAGGGTTACCTCCCAAATCGTCCTCGCGCATGGCCGGCATTTGTCCTGCTCCTGCGGAGCTGCGGACAAACGCCGGCCTGCGCTGCGGAAAGATTTGGGAGGTAACCCTGCGCCCGGCCTGCGGCTACTATGGGGCCGACGCACCAACTTGAGATGCTGCGCATACAAAGTTGGAAGGGTCTGAATTGCACTTTGTTGGGATGGGCCCGTTTCCCCATGGGAACCTTGCTTGGCAGGACTCTATTTTAAATTCAGCATAAACAGGGGCGCCCTCTTTGAGGACGCCCCTGTTCTGGCTTGTTTGCGGTTGTCAACGCGATACTTTGCCTCGTCTTGCCTTATGCCAAGAACTCCTTGGTGGTCGCCACGATGTTGGCGGCGTCCAGGCCGTACTTGTGCAGGAGCTCGGCACCCGGGCCGGACTCGCCGAAGGTGTCGTTGACGCCAATCTTCTTGAGCGGCGTCGGGCACTGCTCGCACAGAACATCGGCAACGGCGCTGCCCAGGCCACCGATCACGGAGTGCTCCTCGACGGTCACGACGTGGCCGGTCTTGGTGGCGCTCTTGACGATCAGGTCGGCATCGATGGGCTTGATGGTGTGCATGTTGATGACCTCGGCATCGATGCCCTCGGCAGCAAGCTGCTCAGCGGCCTCGAGAGCCTCGCCGACCATCAGGCCGCAAGCGATGATGGTGACGTCGGCGCCCTCGCGCATGACGATGCCCTTGCCCACCTCGAACTTGTAGGTCTCGGGGTCGTTGATGACCGGCGAGGCCAGACGGGCAAAGCGCATGTACACGGGGCCGTCGCACTCGTAGGCGGCGCGCGTCACGGCGCGGGCCTCCACGTCGTCGGCGGGAACAATCACGGTCATGCCGGGGATAACGCGCATGAGGGCGATATCCTCGCAGCACTGGTGCGTGGCGCCATCCTCGCCCACCGAGATACCGGCGTGCGTGGCACCGATCTTGACGTTAAGGTGCGGGTAGCCGATGGAGTTACGAACCTGCTCAAAGGCGCGACCGGCAGCGAACATGGCAAAGGTACTCGCGAAGGCAACACGACCGGTGGTCGCGATACCGGCGGCGACGCCCATCAGGTTGCTCTCGGCAATGCCCACATCGAAGAAGCGGTCGGGGCAGGCCGCCTTGAACTTACCGGTCTGCGTGGCGGCGGCCAGATCGGCGTCGAGGACCACAAAGTCATCGTGCTCGTTGGCGAGCTCGACGAGGGCCTCGCCGTAGCTTACGCGCGTGGCGATTTTCTTGACGTCTGCCATCCTAGAGCTCCTCTCCGGCGGCCGTGAGCTCTGCCATGGCCTGCTCAAACTGTTCATCATTGGGGGCCTTGCCGTGCCAACCAACCTGGTTCTCCATAAAGGACACGCCCTTGCCCTTCAGGGTCTCGGCGATAATGGCGGTCGGCTGGCCCTTGGTAGCGCGAGCCTCGGCAAAGGCGGCGCGGATCTGATCGAAATCGTTGCCGTCGGCAAGCTCCACCACGTGGAACTTAAAGGCGCGGAACTTGTCGGCGAGCGGCATGGGGTCGTTGACCTCCTCGACGGGACCGTCGATCTGCAGGCCGTTGTGGTCGACGATCACACAGAGGTTGTCGAGCTGCTGGTTGCCGGCAAACATGGCGGCCTCCCAAACCTGGCCCTCCTCGCTCTCGCCATCGCCCAGCAGGGCGTACGTGCGATAAGTATCGCCCCAGTGCTTGGCGGCAACGGCCATGCCCACGGCGGCGGAGATGCCCTGGCCGAGCGAACCGGTGGACATGTCAACGCCCGGAGTGTCGTTCATGTTGGGATGGCCCTGCAGGTGGCTGCCGATGTGGCGCAGCGTCTCAAGATCCTCCTTGGGGAAGAACCCACGCTCGGCGAGCACGGCGTACAGACCAGGCGCGCAGTGACCCTTGGAAAGCACGAAGCGATCGCGGTCGGCCTTGCGGGGATCGGCCGGGTCGACGTTCATTTCCTCAAAGTACAGATAGGTCATGATGTCGGCAGCGCCGAGCGAACCGCCCGGATGGCCGGACTTGGCAGCGTGCACGCCGGTGACGATGCCCTTCCTTACCTCGTTGGCAACCTTTTTGAGCTCTTCGTCGCTCATTGTGCCTTCCTTTCATCCTCATTAGACAAAATGCGCACGGCACCGAAGGTAATCCCAACACAGCCGCAATGCACGTACGTCATTCATTATGCTGGAAACTGATGGCTTTACCAGAGTTTTTATCATTATTTGAACAATTTAGCAGGCAGAACCGCTGATGAAACGGTTTATCAATGTGAACGTCTTTTGGATGGGACGCGGTCGGCCCTACGCGCTAATGTCCTTGAATCCCTCGCCGAAAGCTTCCGTAACGTCGGCGACCGTCACAATGGCGTGAGGATCGCGCTCGCGCACGATCGTCTTGAGGGTATTGAGCTCTCGACGGTTCACGATGACCATGATCACCGGCTTCTCGGCACCCGAATACATGCCAGTCGCCTTAAACTTGGTACAACCACGACCCAGGCCATACATGATATCGGCAGCGATATCAGGGAACTTGTCCGAGATGATGAGTACCATACGGCGTTTGTTGCCACCATCGACCACGGCATCGATCACGTAGCCGCTAATGACCATCGAAAGGCCTGCATATAGTGCATTTTCGATTGAAAAGACCGGAGCCGACAGCGCGCATACGGCAACATCGATCGCCATGACGGTCGAGCCCACGGGCAGCGAGGTATTACGCGAGATGATTTGGCCAATCGTGTCAGAGCCGCCAGTGTTGGCACCGGCGCGCAACACCATGCCATACCCGATGCCCGTGATAATGCCGCCCCACATAGCGGGCAGCATCAGGTCGGCATGTGCCAGCGGCGCCACAAACGGAGCGAACAGGTCGGTGAAGAAGCCCAGCAGCACAAAGCCCGTCGCCGTCTGGACCACGTAGAACATGCCCCCCTCGCGCATAACGACCAGCAGCAGCAAGGCATTCATCACGATGGTTTGAATACCGACAGGCAGCGAGATGCCATGCGAGGCGCCGACCGCCTGGATAATCGTGGCGAGACCCGTAACGCCGCCGGCAGCAAGACCGTTGGGAATCAAAAACAGATCCGTCGCGATAGCTGCCAGGGCGCAGCCAAACATGATCTTGGGCAAGTCATGAAAGAAGTTCAGCGAAAGAATGCGCTTGATGTCCAGACGATATGCCATGCTGCCTCCCTCAAAAAAGCGCACCCAAACGAGTGCGCTTTGAACTTCTTACTGTATTCGATTCTACCGATTCACCGAGCAAATACCACCCCCTGCGAAGTGTTTGCATCGACCCGGAGCCAACCATGTGCCTAGGCGTCCGAGCCTTCCGCACCGGCGTTGCCGGTAGCCCAACGGTGATAGCCAATTACAAACGGATCCAGATCGCCATCGTCAAGAACGGCCTCGACATTGCTAGTCTCCACACCCGAGCGCAGGTCCTTGACCATCTGATACGGGTAGAGCACGTAGCTGCGAATCTGGTTACCAAAACCGATCGTGGTCTTGGGTCCACGAATCTCGTCGAGCGCCTCGGTGCGCTTCTCGAGCTCGATCTCGTACAGACGGGCCTTGAGAATCTGCATGCACGCGGCCTTGTTTTGAATCTGGCTGCGCTCGTTTTGGCAAGTGACAACGATGCCGCTGGGAAAATGCGTCACGCGTACGGCGGAGTCGGTGGTGTTGACGCCCTGTCCGCCCGGGCCGCTCGCGTGATACACGTCCACGCGGATATCGTCGGGACTGATCTCGATGTCGATATCGTCAGGCAGCACGGGGATGACCTCAACGCCGGCAAACGTGGTCTGGCGGCGCTTCTTGTCGTCGGTGGGGCTAATGCGCACCAGACGGTGGACGCCGGCCTCGGCGCGCAGCATGCCAAACGCGTCCTTACCCTCGACGGTAAAGGTCGCACGGTCGATGCCGATGACCTCGGCTGCGGGGCAGTCGTTAATGGTGACCTTCCAGCCGCGACGCTGGCAGTACTTCATGTACATCTTGAAGAGCATGAAGGTCCAGTCCTGCGCCTCCAGGCCGCCCTGTCCGGGCTTGATGGTCACAATCGCATCGCCGTGATCGAACTCACCGGTAAACCAACTCGAAAGCTCGAGCTCGTCGATAGCGCGGGCCAGGCGTTCTGCCGTAGCGGCAGCCTCCTCGCGCAATGCGGCGGCATCGGGGTCGTCGCCCATCTCCTCGGCAAGCTCCAGCGCCGCGCGGGCGTCAGATAGCTCGCCGCGCGCGGTATCCACGGCAGCGATATCTTCTTTGGCGCGAGCGATCTCCTCCATGGTGGCGCGAGCGGCGCTGGCGTCATCCCAAAAGCCGGGGGCCACGCTTTTGGCCTCGAGCTCGGTCACGCGCGTGCGCTTCTCGTCCAAATGAAGATACGACTCGACCTCGCCGAGCCGGTCCGCAAACGCGTCCAGCTCGGCGGGCGTTATCTCTAAAGCCTCGGCCATTAACGATTCCTGCCGTGGCAGTACTTGAACTTCTTGCCGCTGCCGCAGGGGCAAAGGTCATTGCGGCCAACGTTGACGTACGGATCGTCGCTCTCGTCCTTGCGGTAGGTGGTCACCTTGCCACCGTTGTTGACGGCAGCCGGGCCTCCCTGGACGGCCGTACGGGCCTGCACCTGTGCCTGCTTGCGCAGCACCGAGTTGCCGTTATCGCCATCGACATCGGCGGGGCCGGAGAAGCGCGCGCCCTCGAGCGCGGGGTCCTCCTTGTGCTCCACGGCGTGCGGGGCGGCCTTGATCTCGATGCGCAGGACGGTGCGCAGGTAATCCTCATACATGGTGTCGACGAGCATCTGGAAGGCACCATAAGCCTCGGTCTTGTACTCGACCAGCGGGTCGCGCTGACCAAAGCCGCGCAGTCCGATACCAGTCTTGAGGTAGTCCATCTCCTGCAGGTAGTTCATCCAGCGGGTATCGATGACGCGCAGCATGACCTGGGTGTTGAGCTCGCGCATGAGGTCCTCACCCAAGCGCTCGGCCTTCATGTTGTAGCACTTCTCGACGTAGGCCAGGACATCGGCAGCCAGGGCCTCAAAGTCCTCGTCGGGGAACTTGGGCGTATCGATATGCCCGGTGAGCTCCACGACCCACTTGCGCAGGCCCTCGAGATCGCGCTCGCCATCGTGGCTGTCCTTGGTGCAGAACTCCTGCACGCAGCGGTACACGGTGTCGTGCATGACCTCGGTGATGTGGTCGGTCAGATCCTTGCCGTCCAGAATCTTGTTGCGCTCGGCGTAGATGACCTGGCGCTGCTTGTTCATGACGTCATCGTACTCGAGGACGCTCTTGCGCATGGAGAAGTTGATGCTCTCGACCTTGTGCTGGGCGCTCTCGACGGCCTTGGAGATGATCTTGTGTTGGATGGGCATGTCGTCGCCCATGTCGGCGGTGACCATCATCTTGGAGACACGGTCCATCTTGTCGCCGCCGAACAGGCGCATGAGGTCGTCCTCGAGCGACAGGTAGAACTGAGTCTCGCCCGGATCGCCCTGACGACCGGAGCGGCCGCGTAGCTGGTTGTCGATACGACGGGACTCATGGCGCTCGGTGCCGATGACGGTCAGGCCGCCGGCGGCAAGCACGCGCTCGCGCTCGGCCTTGCAGGTCTCCTTGGCCTCGGCGTTAAACTGCTCGAGCTGCTCGGGTGTCACGTCCTCCATGGTCAGGCCCTCGTACTCAAGGCGCTCGCGCACCAGCTCGTCGGGGTTGCCGCCCAGCAGGATGTCGGTACCACGACCGGCCATGTTAGTAGCGATGGTCACGGCGCCGTAGCGTCCGGCCTGGGCAACGATATGAGCCTCGCGCTCGTGATGCTTAGCGTTGAGGACCTCGTGCGCGATGCCGCGCTTGGTAAGGGCGGCCGACAGTTTCTCGGAGCTTTCGATGGAGACGGTGCCCACCAGGACTGGCTGGCCCTTGGCGTGACGTCGCTCGACGTCGTCGGCAACGGCGTTGTATTTGGCCTGGATGGTGCGGTACACCAGGTCCTCGTGGTCAACACGCTGCACGGGCTTGTTGGAGGGGATGACCTCGACGGGTAGCTTGTAGATCTCGCGGAACTCGGCATCCTCGGTGAGTGCCGTACCGGTCATGCCGGAGAGCTTGTCATACAGACGGAAGTAGTTCTGCAAGGTGATGGTGGCCAGCGTCTGGTTCTCCTCGCGCACGAGCACGCCCTCTTTGGCCTCGATGGCCTGATGCAGGCCCTCGGAGTAGCGGCGGCCTTCCATGATGCGGCCGGTGAACTCGTCGACGATCTTGACCTCGCCGTTGGTGACCACGTACTGCTTGTCGCGGTGGAACATGTACTGGGCCTTCAGCGCCTGCTGCAGGTGGTTGACCAGCTGACCGGAGAGATCGGCATAGATGTCATCGATACCCAGGCGGCGCTCAATCTTCTTAAGGCCGCGCTCGGTGGCGGCGATGGTGTGCTTGGCCTCGTCCATGACGTAGTCGCCCGTGGGCTCGACGTCCTCGGTGGCGGTGAGCATGTCGTGCGAGACATCCTCGCCGCGCTCAAGGCCGCGCACGGCACGCGCGAAGTCCTTGTAGGTGCTGGCGGACTTGGTGCCGGCGCCCGAGATGATGAGAGGGGTACGTGCCTCGTCGATCAGGATGGAGTCGACCTCGTCGACGATGGCGTAGTTGTGGCCGCGCTGTACGCGCTGCTCGGGGCGGGTGACCATGTTGTCGCGCAGGTAGTCGAAACCGAACTCGGAGTTGGTGCCGTAGGTGACGTCTGCCTGGTAGGCCGGACGCTTGAGCTCGAGCGGCATGTTGTTCTGGAGCAGACCGACGGTCATCCCCAGGTACTTGTAGATGCGGCCCATCCACTCGGAGTCGCGCTTGGCAAGGTAATCATTGACAGTAACGACGTGCACGCCCTTGCCGGCAATAGCGTTGAGGTAGCCGGCCAGCGTGGAGACGAGCGTCTTGCCTTCGCCGGTCTTCATCTCGGCGATATGCCCCTCGTGCAGCGCCATGGCGCCGATGAGCTGTACGTCAAAGTGACGCATGCCCGTGATGCGCTTGGAAGCCTCGCGCACGGTGGCAAAAGCCTCGGGGAGCATGTCGTCGAGCGACTCGCCGTTGGCGTAACGCTCGCGGAACTTATCGGTCTGGCCGCGGAGTTCCTCCTCGGTCATCTTCTCAAACTGGGGCTCAAGACCGTTGATCTGGTCGACGATCTTGTAGTAGCGCTTAAGGTCCTTATCGGATCCAAAGGACAGCAGCTTTGACATGAATCCCATGTGGTTTTCCTTTTTGGCCATCGCCCACGCCGTGCAGCTGCGGGCGAGTTAAACACAGATGATTGTACTTTAGCCAAACAAGGCACGGCCTATACGGTCGACCTCGACCGCCACGTAATAACTATGACCAACCTGCCACAATGGGACAGGTTTATTTTGGCAAGTTTTATCTGAGCAAACGCCGTCTATCTGCCATTTGGTGCCACGGGGACAGGTTAGCTTGCACCAATAAAAAGAAAAGGGCCGCGCACCAAATGGATGCACGGCCCTTATGCCATGAATGCGAGCGATTCCGCGGCGAGCTATTTACTCAGCAGCCTCGGTGGTCTCGGCCTCGGCAGCGGCCTCCTCGACGGGAGCCTCTGCGGGAGCCTCGGCGGCCTGCTTGGCAGCCTCCTCGGCGAACTTAGCAGCACGCTTAGCCTTCTCGGCAGCCTTAGCCTCAGCGGCGGCCTTGCGAGCGGCCTCGGCCTCAGCAGCCTTGGCGGCCTTGGCAGCCTTGGCCTCCTCAGCCTTCTTGAGCTGGGCGGCAGCGGCGCCACCGAACTTGTCGGCGAAGCGCTGGACGCGTCCACCGGTGTCGACGAACTTCTGCTGGCCGGTGTAGAACGGGTGGCACTCGTTGCAAAGCTCAACCTTCATCTCGGACACGGTAGCGTGCGTCTTGAAGGTGTTGCCGCAGGAGCACGTCACCGTGCACTCGACATACTGGGGATGGATACCCTGCTTCATGGTAGGACTCCTTATTGGTCAGGCGCTGGTTACCGATCAGCGCATAAGGCGTCTTGGTTTCCGACCAAGACAACAAACTCGGCTATGGTACCACGGCGCCGCGTGTCCCACAAAAGGTTCACGGTCTTTTCGGAACGACACGAGCTGGACCTTAAATATCAACTTCATCCGAACACTCCCCCACATTCATCTCTCGTATGTATCGAGGTATTCCTGCTTGAGCGTCTGCGAGGACGACTTGATCTTTTCCACGAGCGTGCCGGCCTCGATGAAGTAGAACGAGTTGGTGAGGTCTGCCAGGTCGTCGAGCAGATGGCTTGAAATGAGCACGCTTCGTCCCCGCGCCACCTCGCTGCGCATCGCGTCGCAGGAGGTTTTCCGCTTTCCCGGATCGAGGCCGTTCAGCGGTTCATCGAGGATGAGGTACGGGCAATCGGTCGCTATCGCCATGGCAAGCTTTACCTGCTGCTTCATTCCTGTCGAGAGTTTACGGGTCGGCTTGTCGAGATATGGGGAGATTCCGAGGGAGTCGCAGAGCGAGTCGATGTCGGCGGCCGATTTCCACGCCTCCCTAACGAAAGCAAGGTGCTCGAGGGCTGATAGCGTGGGATAGAGATCCGCGCCGCCCGAAGAGCTCAGGTAGACGAGTTCTGCAAATTCGGCTGATCGACGTTGGCAGATTCCGTCTGCCGCCAGGCTTCCCGAGCGGATGCGGGTGGGAAATTGGCCCGACAGCGCTTCAAGAAGGGTGGTTTTCCCCGAGCCGTTGGGAGCAACGAGGCCCGCCGCCGTTCCCGGGCTCAGGAAAAGCGACCCGATTGAAAGTATCGTCGTGCTTCCGTATCCCACGCTCGCGTCCAGAAGCTCGAGCCCATGGTGCTTTTTCGCGGGTCCAGGCTGTTTGGGCGAACGTGTCGCAACGGCGCCGACCGCAAAAAGGACCGCGACGTATGCCAGGGCCACGGCAAGCATCGATGCGCTGCCTGAACCGGAGCCAATGAATTCTGTCGGGAAGCATCCTACGTAACCCGTTGCCTCGATAGGCGAGAATACGGCCAGCGGCAGGAGATTGAGCGCGGCGTTATGCTCCAGCGCCGAATCGGACAGTAACGGGAATGCCGGGGCCGCGACAAGCAGCGCGGAGGTGAGGGGGCCTGCGAAGACGCGCCTCGTTGCGGTCGATAGGACGGCGGAGCAAACGGATATCAAGGTTCCGCCCGCAAGCAGCGCGAGAAGCAGGGCTGTGAAGACGTTTCCCGCGGTCGTGGTGGTAAGCGCGCCGTCATGGAAGAAGGCGATCGGGTACCCAATTTGCCCGAAGCCGTTTAGGGCCAAGGCGTAAATGCCCCCGGGTGCGAGGCCGGCGAGGAGCATCGCGGTCCCCGCGGCGATTATCGAAAACACGATCTGGATAAGGCGCCGGAATTTGGGCGCGGGCGCCTTCGCCGCCAGGGTCGCAGGCCTTGTGGCCCCGAGCAGGAGTATCGACGAGAGAAGGAAGGGGATGAAGGGAAGGAAAGACGGCGCCGTGGCAATGGCGTAAGGCAGGAAGGAAAGGAATGGCAGGTCGTTTGCGGAGGCCGGGATATCCGTGATGCCGGAGCTGCTCAGGGCACGGCAATATGCGAGCGCTGCGTCATTGGTCTCTCGGTCTCCCACGATGGACCCGGATTGGAAGCCTTCGCCCATGAGCGCGTAGTAGCTCTCGGCAGAATCGAGAAAGGCGGCGTCGGTTTGAGCGGCAAGGGCGGCGTTCGCGTATCTTGCAAGCTCCGCGTCATTTTGCTGCTCTGGAGATAGGTCTGTGCCGCTGGCCTGGGGCGCGCGCGTATTGAATGCGTCGACAAAGCTCTGCATGCCCTGTTTCATAAAGAAGGGCCCGTAGATGGGTGAATTGAACGCAATGGGGACGGAAAAGGCTGCAGCGAGAACGAGCGTACAAATCCATACGGCCTTGTCTCTTAGGATTAGTTTGAGAAGAAGTCGACAGTACATTTAGAAGCACCTACGTTCCTCAAAGAATTGTTAGATTAAAAGTAACAGACCGGATGAAGATACGTGCGACGGGGGCGAGGCGAATGGCTGAGCGGTATCGATATGCGGGTTCAACGGTATCACATTGGCCACATAGATTTTTAACTTGCATTTCTACCCGCCCTTTTCGTAGAGTCGCCGATACGTGCTTAGCGCACCCTCGGCGCGTCCGGCAGGCTTTGCGAAATGGGATCCAGGAGACTTCGGCGCAGCATCATCTTGCGGAATGCTTCTAATGAGCCTCCCATCCTTCAAAAACAGAATCTCATCGCACAGCCTATCGACCGAATCCAAGATGTGGGATGACATGATGATGCACGTACCAGAATCGGCCAGCTTCCTGAGAATCTCGGAATGCAAGTCCACCCTGCTGGGGTCGAGCGCGTTCATGGGCTCATCTAATAGAAGGTACCGCGCGCCCGTCGCATACGCAATCGCCAGGGTAAGCTGCTGCTTCATGCCCTGGCTCAGAGTGCGGATCCTCATCTTCGCGAACTCGCCTATCTGCGTTTGTTCCACTATCTCTTCGATATCGCGAGCATGCGGCCACATATCGCAAACCATCTTGAGGTGATCTTCCGCACGCAATCCGGGATACAGCAGCGTCCCCTCACCAGGTGCATAGAAGATCATAGAACGGACCTCTCTCGCACCCGTACCCTGCACCTCATCCAGAACGATGCTCCCGTCCACGCGAGGACCCGGCAAACCTGCCATCGCACGCAGCAACGTCGTCTTTCCATGCCCGTTCGGAGCGACGAGACCGTAGACCGTACCCGGGGCAAACTCAGCGTTCACCGAATCTACGAGCACCTTCTTTCCATAAGAGATCGTCAGCGTTTGAAGGTCAATCATCGAGATCATCCCCTTTCGATCTTTGGAACACTCAGGCGCACCATCAACGGAGATACGGCGCCCAAGACCACCAGCAGAGCGCCCGATGCGCCGACGACCTCTCCAAAAGGCATCGCGTTCGTCCCTCGCCCAAGGAACCCAATCGTCCCCACCTGGGAAGCGGGATCAAACGAGGCGAATGGAGCCAGCAGCGCGACGCCCATGCCCACGCTTTCAACATGAGCGCTCAACGAACCCAACACCAAGAGAACCGCGCAAACCATTCCGGTGACAACGGGGTTGCGGCTAATCGCTGCTGTCAACGCAGCGACGACGGAAATCACGCCGTATGCCATGACCAGCAACGGAATACTGCACAACACCGCCTCCCCCACCATGGACGTTGTCGAAGCTCCCGCCCGAATGAGAGCGACGGGATACTCCGATCCACCCGCACCGTTCTTAATCACGGACACAACGACAGCGGGAACCATCGACACCAAAAGCAGCACCAAGCCAAGCAGGAGAGCCAGCGCAACAGCCGTCAGAAAACGCACATGCGCTGTTGCGGGGATCTGGAGAACCAGAAGGGAACGACACTGCAGGTGGGTGCACGCGAGCGATGTGACAACCACGGGCAACAGCAAAAATAAGGAGGGAAGCGCTGCCTGGAGATACGAAAGGAGGATTAATGGGGGCATCTTCGTACTTAACTCGTAAACCTTGGGGTCCGGCAAGCTCGCGATCGACTCAAGCAGAAGGGCGCGCGCCTCCGCACGAGAAGGAGTCTCCGGCTCGATTCCGATCGATTGCAGGAGAGTCGCATCTGCCGCGCCCAGCTCACCTCGAGCGCGCTCGTACGTCGCAAGGCTTCGAAACCCCTCCGCAGGCATAGGCGCGTACACGAAACCCGAAAGAGCATCCCGCATGTCTTCCAGGGCCGCTTTGCCCTCGACGTCCATATTCGCAGCGTTCTGCTCTAGATACCGATCTATTGAACGGAGCTCCCCATCCCTATACCGAACAGCGGAAACGTTATCAGCGTCAGGAAACATCTCGACCAGAGCCGGGGCCAGCATCGTCGTCGACATTGCAATCGCGCATACGGCGAGGGTAGGAGAACGCAGGAGCAGTTTCCCCATCGTTCTTACGTATGCAACGGCGGAGGCACAAGCGCTCGAACGAGTTGCCGTTCTCGATGCAGTGAAGGAACCTCTCTCAAGACAAATCGGGGATATCGGGCACGCGCAGCCGCTCTTTCCAGCAACGCAAAGCAGGCTAATTGCCAGCACCTCGATCCCGATTGCGCATACGAGGGCAATCGCGCCACGCTCGAAGCAAAGTCCAGGCAGATTCACTATCTGCGTTGTCGGGTACGGGCTATAGGCGCCGACGGTCAACTCAGTGTTCGCATACGTAAGGGGATTCAACAGGGCGAACTCACGTAAAGCGATGGATCTTCCGTAATACCCGGGAACCATCGTCACCCCCATCAGGGCACATACGAACACGATTCCAAGCGTAGGGTTATTGGCAATCTTCACGGCAAGGTGAACGACAAGCGAGATGAACGCTGCCACCAAGAATTGCAAGATGGCCGTCTGCGCGAACACCAGCCAAGCCGGTTTGATAACCGGAGTCGCATATTGAATGTAGCCTATCGGATAGAACGGCGAGCCCGGGCCATTCTTCACAAGCGCGGCGATTATCCCTGGAAGATTGATGGCGAGGACGGCAAGCATTGCAAAAACACTCGCCCATACGCTCGATGCAACAAGTCTACCCAGCTCGCCCATCGGTGCCTGGATGATGAGCTTTTCACGTTTGTTAAGACGCGCGGCAAGGAACGAGACGGCAACGGCCGTTGCGACCCATAGCAAGTACTCCTTCGATCCGTCATAATAGGTGTACTCTCCATCCGATATCTGCAGAAACGGAAGTAGGGGAGAGAGCGGTGCCAAGATAAGACGTCCCGCGGCAAGAGGGTACAGAAGCGCGGGCATGCTTGATGAAGAGGTATAGACACCGTCCTCCCCCGCATTCACAAGCGCATCCGCATAGGATGCTGACAATTCCTGCTCAACACGGGTTATTCCCGACTCGAGGTATTCGACCCGTCCGTCGATGCCAGCCGCGCTCCTGAAGACGGGCAGAGCACAAAGAACCATCAACGCAACAACGACAACACAGAGCGACCTGGAGGAGAGAAGCGACCTAAAGATCGCCTTCGAGATTTTGAGCATATTCATCGCCAACCTTAACCTCATCCAGTCGGAACAGAGGGGCCGAACAAAATGCTCGGCCCTTCCTCGCATCTAGTAGGTGCTATAGACAAATTGCCATTTATCAGTTGTGCCAAGAACACCACAGGAGCACATTGCAGCGAGGCGGGATTCCCTATGATGCGCGGATCGGCGATAGCCATTTCGGTAGGAGATCGTCTTGTAAGAGATGTTGAACATCGAGATGCTGTGCCCGCTTACGCCGCGAGGACAGCTGTAGCTCCAGTAGGTATCGACGACGTCGTCCGTATACCCGAGGGGCTCAACGAGGGCACACTGGCTGCTCTCCTGGGAAGGAGGCATCGGGGTATCCGCAAAAGCGGGGGCTCCCGGCAGCAACAGACAAAGAGCGAGGCCGAGGAAAACCAAGAGCTTACACGACTTAACAGTACCGAACATAATCCTCTCCAATCTAGAGGGGTTTCGGTTGCAGCATGCTGTGATTACTTGCCGGCAAAGTCAATTTAACATAAACTGTTAAAAAGTAACCTGAGTTTTTTAAATTCTTCGGAGGTTATTATGAGTTCCGACAATCGCACTCCCCGGCTTCATTCCTTCCGCATCGCATGTGCGATAGCCTCTGCGACCCTTTGCGCCACCGCCATCGCACAAGTGGCGTTCTCCTTAAAGCCAGCAATCGAAGTGCTCGACAACCCTGTAATTGCAGACTCCCCCGCGTATCCAGCCCTTGCGATCTCGACATTGGTCCCTGCCGTCATCGGTATCGCTACGACCATCCTCAGCGCCGTTCTCGTGTGGACGATCAAGAGCGGAGACCCCTTCAAGAAAGGGTCTGCGACATGCTTGAAGGTGCTCGGCATTCTCTTCGTTGTTCAAGCTGCCACCAGCCTCTACGCCGGCTCACTCAAAACCTCCGTTTCGATGTTTGGCGGCGAGGGGGCCGTCGGCGCCCAAGAGATCGCTTCATCATTCGATTGGACCTCTCTGGTTCTCGGCATCGTCCTGTTCATGCTTTCCCAGCTCTTCTTGTACGCCCGAGAGCTGTACCTCGACTCCGACGAGATTGCGTAAGGAAACGCCATGCCCGTAATTGTTCGCCTCGACAAGATCATGGCCGAGCGAAAGATTTCCTCGAACGAACTTGCCGAAAGGATTGGAACCACGCCCGTGAACCTGTCCCGTATTAAAAAAGGGCATATTCGCGGCATTCGCTTCAACACACTCGAGCAGCTATGCCTCGCCCTTCGTTGCCAACCCGGAGACCTTCTCGAAGTCATGAGCGAAGAGGATGCCCGAAAGGAGTTCGGACTCGATTGGTCCGCCGAGGATTAGAGGGCGGTCGTACTCGCCCTGCACACGGGAATGCGAATCGGCGAGGTCTGCGGCCTTCGGTGGTGCGATGTGGATTTCGAGACGGGCCTGATCTCGATCAGACACTCGGTGGCGTACGCGAAGGGAATGGGTTCGTTCATCAAGGACACCAAGACCCATGACGCCAGGGGTATCCCCATCGACCCGGTCGGCCTACTCCCCTTCCTGAAGGAGACCCACGAGATCGACTGCGGAAAGCTGCGCTTGCGCGGCCTTACCGGGGCGGTCGAGATCGGGGACTGCTACATCCTGTCGGAGCCGGGCGCGACCTTCGCGACGACAAGCTATATCCGCAGGGCGTTCAAGACGTTCTCGGAGACCAACGGCCTCATGGGCACCAACGACGAGCTGATCACGTTCCACGGCCTTCGCCACACGTTCGCAACGCAGTGGATCCGCCAAGGCGGCGATATCAAGGCGCTCCAATCGATCCTCGGCCACAAGGACGCCATGGCGACGCTCAACGTCTACGCCGACATCGAGCCCATCTCCAAAATCCATAACATGCTGCGCGCCACGCCGTGCCTTTGGCGCGGGCACCTCGGGCCGAGGGTCGATCCGGGTCCCATGTTCCAACAGAGGATCCAGGAGTCCATCGAGACGCTCCAGGCGTTCGGCTACGGCATCACCGAGCCGGACGACCGAAATATCGCCATACGCGACGTGAAGACGAACAGTTGGCTCTAGCTCACCGAGTACGCGGCAGTGCTGGGCCCATCCCAACTGAGGTCACGGTGGTCCGATAGGGGCGCCGCCCGCGGCATGCGCCGCGGAGCGGTATCCCCTACCGAAGGGCGGGGATGCCCTCCGCTTCCAGTTCGGAATCAGCCGTCGGAGGCGTTCGGCTGACTGCGGGAACGGCCTGTCCGCTCAATGTGTTCGGCTGAGATCGGAAATCAACCCAACACGAGCCGGACACGCGCCAGACGGCTCTTCCCCGTACGGCCTTCCCCCTTACGCTCATGTTGCAGACGTGTAACGCCGCTGTAAGCGCACCTCTTTTGGCGCCAGACAGGTACAATGATGAACACTGTACCGTAGCGGAGCGCCCCGCGCGCGCCGCAACCACGCGAAAGGGTTTCCCATGGCCGAGATCTCGTCCTCCCGTATCGTCATCACCGTCCTTGGCAAGAACCGCCCCGGCATCGTCGCCGGCGTCACCCGTGTCCTGGGCGAGGCCAACGTCGACATCCGCGACATCACGCAGTCCATTATCGAGGACATCTTCACCATGACCATGCTGGCCGATACCGCCGAGTCCAAGCTCGACTTCGCTGAGCTGCAGAAGGCCCTGGCCGAGGCCGGCGAGCTTTCGGGCGTCAACGTGTCCATCCAGCGCGAGGACGTCTTTAACTTTATGTACCGCCTGTAGCGAACAGGCCGTGCAGGAACAGGCCGGCGCATCTGCACTCAAGCACGCCGCCCCCACACGGCCCGGAGAGGAGCGCACATGGCCTACGACGCCAAGAAAATCTATTACCGCTTCGATGACCACTTGAGCCGACTGGTTCTGGATTACGAAGCAAGCCGCCAGATTTCGTCTGAGAGCGAAAGCCTCTACCACGGCCTGCCGACCGACCCTTATGACGAGGGCTTGTTCGAAGAGCACAATGTCAAGCGCGGCCTGCGCAATGCCGACGGCTCGGGCGTGGTCGCGGGCCTCACTCGTATCTCGGATGTGCACGGCTACAACAAGGTCGACGGAAAGGTCGTGCCCGATCAGGGCAAGCTCACGCTTCGCGGCTACAGCATCGAGGATCTGGTCAACAATGCCCAGGCCGAGAATCGCTACGGCTACGAGGAAGTCGCCTATCTGCTTATCACGGGTTCGCTGCCCAACAAGGAAGAGCTCGACGGCTTTTGCGAGCGCCTGGGCGCCTTTAGACATCTGAGCGACGAGTACGTTAAAGAGTTCCCTATGACCACGGTATCGTCGAGCATCATGAACGTGCTCCAGCGCGCCGTACTGCTGCTCTACGCCTTCGATGCCGAACCAGACGTGATCACGCCCGAGCACGAAATCGACGTCGCCATTTCCATGCTCGCACGTCTCCCGCGCATCGCCGCCTTCGCACACATGGCCTCGGTCGCCAAGCTTCGCGGCTCCGAGGTTCACGTGCCGCACCCCACGCCCGGTCTCTCCACCGCCGAGACCATCCTACAGGTCCTGCGCGGCGGCATGGCGTTCACCCGCGATGAGGCGATGCTGCTCGACGTTATGCTCATGCTGCATGCCGAGCACGGCGGCGGCAACAACTCCACCTTCGCTTGCCGCGTGCTGTCGTCTTCGGCCACCGACCCGTATTCCGCCTACGCCGCGGCTATCGGCTCGCTCAAGGGCCCGCGCCACGGTGGTGCCAATGCCAAGGTCGTGTCTATGCACGAGGACATCCGCGCGCATGTCTCCAACTGGGAGGACGAGGACGAGGTCGCGGCCTACCTGGGCAAGATCCTCGACAAGCAGGCCTTCGACGGCACGGGCCTCATCTACGGCATGGGCCACGCCGTCTATACGCTCAGCGACCCGCGCGCCGAGGTCTGCCGTCGTTACGCGCGCACACTTGCCGCCAAGAAGAACCTGGGCGATGAGTTCGCGCTCATCGAGCGCATCGAGCGCCTGGCACCCCAGGTCATGCGCGACCACGGCATGACCAAGCCCATCTGCGCCAACATCGACCTGTACACGGGCTTTATCTACAAGATGCTCGGCGTGCCCGAAACGCTCTTTACGCCGCTATTCGCCGTCGCCCGCATGGCCGGCTGGTCGGCACACCGTATGGAAGAGCTCTTCTGCGCGCACCGTATCATCCGCCCCGCCTATCGTCCGGTGATCGAGCCGCTGGAGTACAAGCCGCTCGCCGACCGCTAGGACGCGGACCGTTATAGAACTCGAGCGTGGCCAGGGCATCACCGCCCTCGGCCACGCTTTTTATGCCAGTAGAAAGGGCTGCATCAAATGATTGTGTTTTCCGATATGGACGGAACGCTGCTGACGAGCGATAAGCAAATGAGCGATGCCACCTGGGCGATGCTCGACGAGCTCGCACGTCGTGGCATCGAGTTTGTTCCCTGCACGGGACGTCCACTGTCGGGCATCTTTGAGCCCATTCTCGCCCATCCCGCCGTGCATTACGCGGTCTGTGCCAACGGCGCCAGCGTCTGGCAGCTCGACGAGGATACGCCCACCGACGCCTCGCGCGCCACGTGCATCTTGAGCCGTCCGCTCGACCGTGGCATTGCCCACCGCATCCATCGCATTGCCGCCGGCCACGATGTGACCTTCGATATCTTCGCGGATGGGCAGTGCTTCCTCCCCCGCTCGCTATACGGGCGTCTGGATGAGTTCTGTGGCGGCGACCCCCACATCGCGGCTTCGCTCAAGCGCACACGAACGCCGATCGACATGAATATCGACAGTAAGATCGACGGGGTCGAGACGCTCGAACGCATCGCCATGTACTGGCACGACCCGGCCGATCGCGACGCCATCGCGGCGGAGCTCGACACGCTCGGAGGCATTGAGGTCACGCGTTCTTACGCCATGAATATCGAGGTCATGGGTGAGGGCGCCACCAAGGGAACGGCCCTCACGTGGCTATGCGAGCACCTGGGCGAGCGTCTCGCCGACGCCTGGGCGTTCGGCGACAACATCAACGACATCCCCATGCTGCAGGCAGCGGGCCACGGCATGGCCATGATCAACGCCGAGCCCGAAGATCGCGAGGCCGCCGACGCCATCACCGAATACGACAACGACCACGACGGCGTCGCCCGCACCATCATGGCCGCCCTCGCCTAGTCATTGGTCAGTCATTGGGGACGTTCTTAAACGACTAGTCACTGGGGACACTCTTCGCAAAAAGCTGCAAGGACTGTCCCCCACTGTCGGCAGAAAAGGAACGTCCCCATCTGCCGGATTAGGAGAGACTCTCCAGCACGCGACGGAGCTCCTGCTGGACGGCGTGGTCGCGGTTACAACCCACCACGCGATCGGCCACCGCCTTAAGCGCGGGGCGCGCGTTTTCCATCGCGCAGCCCGTGCCGACAAAGCGAATGATCTCGTAGTCGTTCATCGAGTCGCCAAACGCCATGACCTCGTCGCGACCAATGCCGTAATGCTCCGCGAGCTGCGCGATACCCGAAGCCTTCGACACACCGGGCTGCATGGCATCGATCCACGCGTTGCCCGAAGGCGCAAAAGTAAAGAGCTGACCAAGTTCGCGCTGTAGCACGTACGCACTGTCCATAACCGCACTGTCGTCGCAAAAGATACTCGCTTTGATGATATTTACGCTGGGATCGGGCAGCTCCCAAATACGCTCGGCATTGGGAAGGTCCTTATCGACCTCACGCACGAACTTGCACTCGTCATCGAGCAGGAAGGACTTGGTTCGGTCAAAGAGCGCAAGATGCAGATTGGGAAACGTCCTGACGGCTTGGGCGAGCCTTCGAATCGCCAGGTGGGAATACACCTCACGGTCTACCATCTTACCGTCGGCGTAGACTTGGGCGCCGTTAGCGGCGACAAAGTCCATCTTGTCGCGAACGGGCGCAAAGAACTCGCACAGGCGATCGTAGCGACGACCTGACGATGCGGCGAAATGCACGCCATGCTCGTGTAGCGCCAGAATCAGTTCGTAGGTCTCGGGAGGCACCTGGCCGTTTTCGTCAAGCAGTGTGCCGTCCATATCGGATGCAATCAGTTTAAACATAGAAAAGCTCCCTTCGGGCTTGTTGGAATCGAACGTGTATCCGATTCCAACGTACCCAAAGGGAGCTCAAATAAGACTCCGCGGGCGTAAACGTTACATAGACCTGGCAAATAGCTCACGCGTGCCAGAGAGCCCACGACCGCGGCGGCAGGCGACACACGGAAGAGTGTCCCCGACGACTAGTCGTTTAAGAACGTCCCCGATGACTAGTCGGCGTAGGTAAAGGTGGTGACGTCGAACATGCCCTCGGGGCGGATGCGGAGCGTCGGGATCACCGGCAGGGGCAGGAAGATGATGCCCATGATGGGGTCGAGCGGCGGCTCGATGCCCATGGCGCGCGCCTTGACCATAAAGTCGTCGTGCTGCGCGGCGACATCCTCGGCCGTGCCCTCGCTCATCAGGCCACCGAGCGCCAGCGGGATGCGCGCTACGACCTCACCATCGCGTACCAGCACGTGGCCGCCCTGGCCAACAGCCTCGACGGCAGCCATCATGTCGGCCGCGTTGTCGCCCACCACGCACACGTTGTGCGAATCGTGGCCAATCGTCGAGGCGATGGCACCGCCCGTGATGGTAAAGCCGCGCACCCAGCCGCGACCAATGTGCTTGCCAACGAGACCCAGGCCCGCAGGACCATCACCGTCGGCGCCCTCGGCCTGCAGTGACACGCCGCGGCCGTAGCGCTCGATCAGCATAATGCGGCGCAGGCCCTCGGCGCTCTCGGGGCGAGCCATGCCCGTGATGGCCTTACCCGGCACCACGTCAATCACGGCCTCGCCCGGCTTAAAGGCATAGTCAAACACGTCGAGCGAAAGCTTCGGCAGCTTAACGGAGGCGCGCAGCTCATCGGCAAGGGCCGCAACCTCGGCCATCTCGGGTGCGATCTCGCCCACAAAGGTGCCGTCCTGCGCCACCAGAGCACCGGCGGCATATACGCGATGCGGAGCCTTGGCAAACGTCAGGTCATCGAGCAACAGCAGGTCGGCGCGTTTGCCCGGGGCGATCGCGCCACGGAGCTCATGCGGGTCGCGACAGCCGTGGTCCAGGCCAAATGCCTCAGCCGTGGAAAGGGACGCCATGGAGATGGCGACCACCGGGTCGATGCCGGCCTCGATGGCCACGCGGCAGGCATTGTCGATCATGCCGGTCGAAAGAGCATCGGAGGGAGCGCGGTCGTCGGTCGCAAAGCAGCAGCGGCGGGCGCGGGCAGGGTTCTCCAGCAGCATCGGAGACAAATTGGCCAGGTCATGGCTGCACGTGCCCTCGCGCAGCATCACGAACATGCCACGAGACAGTTTATCGAGCGCCTCCTCGGGAATCGTCGACTCGTGGTCGGCGATAATGCCCGCTGCGGCATAGGCGTTGAGGTCCATACCGGCAACGAGCGGCGCGTGGCCGTCAACCTGCTTGGACGGCGTCTGGTTGGCAGCATCGATGCGGGCACAGGTCTCGGGGTCGGCCATAAAGACGCCCGGCAGGTTCATCATTTCGCCCAGACCAAAGACATCGCCCGGATGCTCGGCAAAAAACGCCTGCATGTCAGCGGCGGTAATCACAGCGCCCGCTTGCTCGTCGGGCAGTGCGGGCACGCACGAAGGCATCATGTACTTGATGGAGATGGGCGCACGACGACCATCCTCGATCATAAAGCGCAGGCCGTCGAGACCGGCAACATTGGCAATCTCGTGGCTGTCGGCAATGGCGGTGGTAGTACCGCGCGTCGCGGCCATGCGAGCATACTCGGCGGGACGGATGTTCGAGGACTCAATGTGCAGATGCCCGTCAATAAAACCGGGAGCGAGATAGCGACCCTGGCAGTCGACGACCTCAGTTGCCTCGTAGGTGCCAGCGGCATCGTCGCGACCATCGTAGAGCACGCCGACGATCACACCGTCCTTGACGGCAACGCTACCGGGCGCCACACGCTGGCCATACACGTCGACGATCTGCGCATTGGTAAACAGCGTGTCGACGGGCACGCGGCCCTCGGCGGCCTCGATCACAGACCTCATGACCTCAACGGACATACATACTCCTTTAACCGTAGAAAAAAGCTGCGGAGCGGACAAGCCTTCACCGCAGCAAGCCAATAGCAATTGTATGCCCAAAAGAAAGTCCCGCTAACACCCCTTCCGCTTAACGGCACACGCCACCCCGCGCAATGAGAAGGAGTGTCCCCCTACGACTACTCATTTATGTCTGTCCCCAATGAGTACCCCGATGTTCTGGCAACGACAGCGAAAACCCGCCAGAGCGAGCAAGGTGCCTTGAAACGAGGCGGCATTGACCTTCTGGTCATGCCGCCGAAGTTGAAAGACAGATTGCCGCTCTGGCGGGTTTGCAGCGTCAACCGGTTACGCGGTTTGGTAAAACCGCGTAACTAAACCAGCTTGAAGCCCTTGCGCTTGCCCACGGAGAGGGTGTCGCCCAGCTTGAGCGCGCTGGGGTCGATGTTGTAGCTCTTGGGAGCCACGGCCTCGCCATTAATCTTGACGCCGCCGCCGTCGATATCGCGACGGGCCTGGCCGGCGCTGGCCGAAAGTCCCAGATCCTTGAGCAGGCCGGCGAGGTAGATCTGACCCTCGTCGTTGACGGTCAGCTCGACATGCTTCTCGGGGAAGTCGGCGAGCTGGCCTTCCTTGAACACGCGGTCGAACTCGGCCTGAGCCTCGTCGCCGGCACCGGCGCCGTGGTAGGTGTCGCACAGGTCGCGGCCCAGGGCACGCTTGAGCTCATAGGGGTCGGCAGAGCCATCGGCCAAAGCGGCGTCGATCTTGTCGACCTCGGCCGGGGTGAGCGAGCTGGCCAGACGATAGTACTTGCCGATCATCTCGTCGGGGATGGACATGGTCTTGCCGAACATATCCTTGGGGGCGTCGGTCAGGCCGATGTAGTTGCCATAGGACTTGGACATCTTACGAACGCCATCGGTGCCCTCGAGCAGCGGCATGGTGAGCGCGATCTGGGGCTCCATGCCCATCTTCTCCATGAGCTCGCGGCCGGCGAGCAGGTTGAAGAGCTGATCGGTGCCACCCATCTCCACGTCGGCCTTGATCTGCACAGAGTCGAAGGCCTGCATCACGGGATACAGGAACTCATGCAGGGCGATCGGCGTCTGAGACTGGTAGCGCTTGGTAAAGTCGTCGCGCTCAAGGATGCGGGCAACGGTGAACTTGGAGCACACCTGCAGCAGACCGGCCAGATCCATCGACAGAATCCAGTCACCGTTGTGCACGATGGTGGTCTTCTCGGGGTCCAGGATCTTCATGGCCTGGCTCACGTAGGTCTCGGCATTGGCCTCGATCTGCTCCTGCGAAAGCTGCGGGCGGGTGGAGTTCTTGCCCGAGGGGTCGCCGATCAGCGCGGTGCCGTTGCCGATGATAAGGGTGACGTTGTGGCCCAGGTCCTGGAACTGGCGCATCTTGCGCAGCGGCACGGCATGGCCCAGGTGCAGGTCGGGGCTGGTGGGGTCGACGCCGAGCTTGATGTTGAGGGGCTCGCCCTTCTCAAGCTTCTTACGAAGGTCGGCCTCGGGGACGATCTTCGCAGCGCCCGAGGTGATGATACGCATTTGCTCGTCAACAGACAGCATTGGGTATCCTCCTTTTGCTATAGCACCCTCACCGGATACGGCGGTGCTGGAAGTCCATAAACTCTCATATGATAACAAACTGACGCGACGCGGCACCTACGACAGGAAAATCCTCGTCCTGCCGCACGCGTCAACGGCGACCGGCAGACGTGTACCGTCACGCTCGACCAGATAGCGTACCTGCCGACGACGCAAGCAGTCGCGGCAACGGACCTGTCCCGTCGCATCGGTAGCGCAGACGCCCTCGGCGGTCAGCAGGCAGTGCTCGCACACCATAAGCTCGGGACGATCGGCGTCGACCGGACCCCAGACGCCGGGTTCAGCAGCCAGTTCGGCAATACGCTCCGCATCATTGCCGAGCAACTCGGCCGGCAAGTACACCCGCCCCGCACCGAGTCCGCGCAACCAGGTAAGCGTGGCCCGATTCGCGCAGAACACCGGCGCCGCCACGTCAAACGTCACGCCCAGCTCGCGAGCGATCACCACCTGTCCCAGGTTGCGGCAGACGACGCGCCCGGCACACTGCATCAGCGAGCGGGTCCGGTCAGCGTCACCCGTGCGGCACACCTCGTCAAGCACCACAACGGTGTCGGACAAATCGAGTTCTCTGCGCGGGTCGGTATCCATCAGCCGCCAAGCAAACACCATGCGAGCGGGAACCGCGCACTCCACCAACTCCGGCGACGCACCGCTATCCACCGCAACGTCCTCAAAGGGCAGCACCTCAACGGCACGCGCAACGGGCGCAATCGCATCCGCCTCGGCTCGCATGCGCTCCAACACCGCCGCCGTCTGATCCAACACGCCGGCGCTGCGAATCAGATAGACCTCGCAGCCCGCGTCCACCTTACGTTTGCAATGCACGACGACGCGCTTCCCCGCTGCGGCATCCACGGGGCAAGGCACCTGTGGCCAGCGCTTGGGCACATCGGGACGCGCGTCGGCACCCGGGTAAAATCGGATTTCGAGCGTATCGCCCGCCGCCACGGCGGCATCAAGCTCAACCGTCACCTCTTCGTGACCCACCGCCACCAAGTGGCCCACGCGCACGCCCTGGTTAATTGCGCGCTCAAAGCTCATCAGCTCGGCACCCGAACGCCCTCGCAGGTACGCATCGGTAAACCCACGGTTAAACGACCTTCCCAGCTCGCGCTCAAGCTCTTCCACGGCACCGGGGTCCCACGCGCCGTCGCACAGCATATCGAGTGCCCGGCGCCACACCCGCACCACGTTGAATACGTAATCGGGGTTCTTCATGCGCCCCTCGATCTTGAGCGATGCCACGCCGGCGGCAACAAGCTCGGGCAGGTGCGCGATACCCAGATAGTCACGCGGACAAAGCAGGCGGTCTCCCTCGACGGCAACAACACTCTGCCCCGCCTCGTCCACTAGGTCGTACGCCAGACGGCACGGCTGCGTGCAGTCGCCGCGCATCGCCGAGCGCCCACGCCGCAGGGCCGAGAACTCGCACGCCCCCGAATAGCCGATGCAAATCGCACCGTGGCAGAATACCTCGATGGGCGCGCCCGTGGCACATAGCGCCGCAATCTCGTCGACCGTCAGCTCGCGTGCCGTCGTCACGCGCTCGACCCCCAGCTCATCGGCGGCAAGCCGCACGGCACCCTCGCTATGAGCGCCCGCCTGCGTGGACAGGTGAATCTCGACCCCGGGAATCGCCACGCGCAGCGCGCAGGCCAACCCGGCATCGGCGACAATCAGAGCATCGGCGCCCAGCTCCAGTGCATGAGCTCCCAACGCCACCGCGTCGGACAACTCATCGTCAAACACGAACACGTTGAGCGTTACGTACACACGCACGCCATGGGCATGCGCCACGGCGCAGCCGCGCGCAAACTCATCATCCGTAAAGCCATGGGCGCTCACACGGGCGTTAAAGCCGCCCAACCCCGCATAGATGGCATCGGCACCCGCGGCGATGGCCGCAAGCATCTGGTCGAGCCCGCCCGCCGGCGCCAGCAGCTCGGGTAGCGCCGCACCGGCAGCATCCAATCCAGTCTCGTATTGTCCGCTCGGCCCCATCGTCCGAATCGCCATCGACAAACTCCTTACCAAGGTATGCATTCACTCTGAAAAATGCCGTCTTCCAGCATACACGAGGCCTCGCGCGCCCCGTTTGGTTTATCGTGTAATAACTTATGTCCATCCTGCCCCGACGGCACATCCGCCGTCCGGCACGACATACCTGGAGGTCAATATATGGGTCCTCGCCAACGACAGGGACGCAGCCGTTCAAAGACGCATGCTCTGCCCATAATCCTGCTCTCGTTTTTGGGCTTTCTGCTGATTGCGGGCGTGGCATTTGGCATCGGCATGGTCGGCAACGTCAACCGCTGGCTGTCCGATCTGCCCGACTACACCGACGCCAACGCGTATCTGGTGAGCGAGCCCACCGAGATCGTCGACTGCAACGGCAACAAGATCGCGAGCTTCTACACGCAAAACCGCAAGTCTATCACCAAGGACGAGGTCTCCCCCTACGTGCTGCAGGGCACCGTTGACGTCGAGGACGAGCGCTTCTACGAGCACGGCGGTATCGACCTGTGGGGTATCGCGCGTGCTGCGGTGGCAACCCTCGGTGGCGGGCACGAAGGCGCCTCGACTATCACCCAGCAGCTTGTGCGCAACACCATCCTGCAGGAGGAGCAGTTCGACTCGACCATTGAGCGTAAGGTGCGCGAGGCCTACATCGCCATCAAGATGGAGGACATGTACTCCAAAGACGAGATCCTCATGATGTACCTCAACACCATCTATTACGGCCACGGCGCTTACGGCATCGAGGCCGCAGCCGAGACCTATCTGTCCAAGAGCGCCGCCGACCTCACCCTCAGCGAGGCCGCGCTGCTCATCGGCCTTCCCAACTCGCCTTCGCAGTACGACCCCACGGTCAACCCCGATCTGGCACTGTCTCGCCGCAACAAGGTTCTCGACAACATGCTGCGCCTGGGCCACATCACCCAGGAGGAGCACGATGCCGCACAGGGCGAGCCCATCACCCTCAACGTGACCGAAATCTCGGGCAGCGGCGTCGACGTATACTCGCAGCCCTACTTTGTCTCCTACGTCAAGCAGCTACTGGAGCAGGAGTTCTCGACCGACGTGCTCTTTAAGGGCGGCCTGACCGTCAAGACCACCATCGACCCCACGATGCAGCAGGTGGCAGAGAATGCCGTCCGCGAGCAGCTCGACACGCTCTCGCTTGACGGCCTGGACATGGGCATGGTCGTCGTCGACCCCAAGACCGGCTACATCAAGTGCATGGTGGGCGGCTACGACTACAACGCCGACGAGAACCACGTAAACCATGCCACGGCCAAGCGTCCCGTCGGCTCCACCTTTAAGGCCTTTACGCTGGCAACTGCCATCCAAAACGGCATGAACCCCAACGTCACCCTCAACTGCAACTCGCCGCTCAAGGCCAAGGGCACCACGACCGAGGTCCAAAATTACGCCAACCAGAGCTATGGCAACATCACGCTTAAGCAGGCGACGGCATACTCCTCCAACACCGGCTACATCCAGGTGGCGGAAGCCGTCGGTAACAGCAAGATCATCTCGCTCGTCAAAAAGCTCGGCATCGACCCCGCCAAGGACAACATCGAGGACGTTCCCGTCATGACGCTCGGCACCGGCTCGATCTCGCCGCTCGAGATGGCCGCCGCCTACGCGACGTTTGCCAACGGCGGCTACTATCGCCAGCCGATCGCCATCACCGAGATTGACTCTCGTACCGGTTCGGTGCTGTACCAGCACACCGACAATCCCTCACAGGTGCTTACCGAGGGCGAGGCCGCCGCGGTCACCGATGTTCTGTCCGGCGTCATGAAGGGCAGCGGTACGGGTGCTGCCGGCGCTCTGAGTGTCAACCAGCCCTATGCCGGCAAGACGGGCACCACCGACAACACCACCAACCTGTGGTTCTGCGGCTATACCCCGCAGCTGGCGTGCGCCCTGTGGACCGGCTATTCCGCGGGCGAGATCCCCATCCAAAAGTACGGCACGGACCTGCTGGGCGACAGCACCAACCTGCCTGTCTTTAAGCGGTTTATGAACACCGTTCTGACCGGTACCGAGCGCGAGGAGTTTGCGACCGGAACGGCGCCCACCTACAAGAACAACAGCGTCTGGAAGTTCTACGGCACCAACAACACCAAGAAGTCGGAGAACGACGACAAGGACAAGGACGAAGAGGAAGAGGAAACCACCACAACGACTACCACGACGACCACGACCACCGAGACCACGGGCGGCGACACCACCGGCGGCACCGGTACGACCGGTGGCTCGACGGGTGGCCCCACTGGTGGTTCGACCGGCGGCGATGGCGGCACGCCTACGCCTACGCCTACGCCTACGCCCACTCCCGACCCCTCGCCCACGCCTGACGATACGGTCGGCTAAGAAGTACGCGACTAAAGCCAACAAGGCCCCGAGCAGCTTATTGAACTGCTCGGGGCCTTTTAGTTTGAAGCGACCTGGTGGGCGGTCTTTATACCGGCAAACAAAAAGGGGTACCGACCAACGTCGATGCCCCTTACAAGCCACTATGTCAGCGCACACAATGCCGAGCGCACGACCCGCACACCTACTTGCGAGAATTGCTCAACTTATTGATCAGCGCCTCGAGACGCTCGCCGTCCTCGGCCGTCTGGGCAATAACCAAAATCGTATCGTTGCCGGCAAGCGAGCCAAGCACATCGGGTAACTCTGCCGCATCAACGGCGGCGGCGATGCCGGAAGCCGTGCCAGGCTGAGCCTTGATCATAACCAGATTATCAGTACGCAGAACGCCCGTTACGAGCTCGGAAACCATACGCTGCAGGTGCAGGTCCTCTGCCAGAACATAGATGCCCTCAGGGAGCTTACGCAGCCCCATATCGGCAATATCGCGAGAGACAGTCGCCTGCGTGCAATCAAAGCCCATAGCACGGAGCTCATCGACCAGCACGCGCTGCGTGCGGACATCCTTATTGCGCACAATATCTCTAATGGCATCCTGGCGCCCACTGCGTTTTTTAGCCATACAAACCCTCTCTCCAAAAGATGGCGGAGACAATCAATCAGTGATTGAATAGTTTAACGCTATTTGAAGGCTTTTGTGTATAAGAACGCATTTCGAAACAATTCTATGCAAGTTTGTTTCGTAATGAGCCGTTTAGGCGGTTTTTGCGCCCGTCCGGTTAAGAAAAGCTGCCAGATGCGTACACATCACGCAGCGCGCGGGCTTGGCGCTGGCGATCGGCCCAAACAACAGACCGAGTCCCCGATGGTTATCCTTGAGCGCGGCGACCATCTGACGGGTTCGAGGCGCCTCGAGCATATCACGCATGCGGGCGGAACGCTCGATTGACGACACCCCATGCGGGCTCAGACACAAATTCTCGATGCAGGCGACCAGTCCGGCAAAGTAGAACTTTTGGCTTGCCAGCTTGAGCCGACCACCGCTATCTGCTTCCGAGAGTGAGTCCGCAAGCTCGTCGAGCGCTCGAGTGTCATCGGATATCCTGGCATACATGGTGGGATCAAAGGCATCTGTAAGCTTAGGTGCCGCCGCGTGGAAACAAGCGTCGCCGCAGCCGGACACGAATCGTGCCTGCGAGAGCGCATAAGCCATAAACTCAACCGTACGGTACGCCTTGCCGCGCGACAGGCATGCCTCAAACAGCGGACGGCTATACATCACGCCAGAGGTCTGAGCGACTAGGCCGCCCAAAATCAACTGGGGCAGCCCAGTCACCATAGAAGACTCGTCTTCTATGGCAATAGAGGCAGCATCCAAGACGCGCGAATGACGCTCGCGATGCGCATCATAGCGGTCGAGCGACACCGTGGGGAACACTATGTCTGCCGCAGTATCGCACGCGGTATCGACCATCTTGGAAAGGGACTGCGGAGCAAACCACTCATCGGCGTTCATAGCGATGATTTGAGAGCCGCGCGAGGCAGCAAAACCAGCACGAAGACAAGTGCCGCGCTTCGCGTCCTCGACGTCAATCAAATCAATATGGATGTCCCTGTCGGCAGCAACTTGAAGCGAATGGCGCACACCAGGCGCAGCATCGCGGCAGACAACGACAATCTGCAAATCATAGAGGTCTTGGTTCTGGATACTCTCGAGCGCACGCATCGCATAGCTGGGCGAACCTTCTACCACAAGGATCACCGAAAGTCGCGGATGCGAGCCACGTCGAACCAAGTTATCCGTCCTCTCGACAGCAATGAATCTAACTGTCGTTCATGGTACACCCCGGCAATAAAAGCAATGAGACACCGGTTGCGCTGCACGCCAAGAACAGATGTTGCACACGCGCAGCCCACAGATGACAGGTGCCGACGCACGACACGTCGAGCCCTCCCCTAGTCGAGCACGACAAGCTCGGCGGGATCGTAATCCACGCCCATAAACGTAAGGCCGCAGGCAGGAGCCGTGGGGCCCGCAGCGGTACGATCGCAAGCATCGATGACCTCGCGCATCCACTCGGGTTCACGGCGATGCATGCCAATCTCGACAAGCGTGCCCACAATCGTGCGGACCATCGAATGCAGAAACGCATTGCCCTCGATGGTGAACGTCAGGATGTCCTCGCCAAACGCAACCTCATGGCCAAACTCGGCACGCATCACGCAGCGATGCGTGGGCTTGCCAACGGCCGAGGCAACCTTGCAAAAGCTTTTAAAGTCCTGCTCGCCCAGCAGCGCGGGGCAGGCAGCAGACATAGCCTCAACATCCAAGGGACAGCGATGCCACCACACGGCACCGCGGGACAGCACAGGGCGCGCATCTCGATCGGCAATACGGTACGTATACGTACGGGAACGCGCGTCAAAACGTGCAGAAAAGCCTTTACGAGCCTTGTAGACCTCGTTGATGGCGATATCTTTGGGCAGCAGGGCATCCATAGCCCGCAGCCACCTACGGCGCGTCAGAGCAAGCTCAGCGTCCGTTACGGGCACGCTAATGTACTGGGCCACCGCATGCACGCCGGCATCGGTACGACCCGCACACGTCAGATCGATCGGGCGGCGCAGCAGCGTCTCGATAGCGCGGCGTAACTCGCCCGCAACGGTCGTCTGGCCCGGCTGCTCGGCAAATCCGCTATAGGACGAGCCATCATAGGCAACACGGAATACAAGCGTGGCATCGAGCTCAGGAATCGAATTGAAATCAGACGGCGCGGTCATGGGCGCTCCCAACAAACAATCAACGGTATCGCGACAAAAAAAGAGGGGTACGCGAACGTACCCCTCGAATATAGCCTATGCAGACGGATTGTCTACTCAGCGGTCTCCTCAGCAGGAGCCTCCTCGACGGCCTCGACCTTCTTGGGAGCAGCGGCCTTCTTGGGGGCCGGAGCAGCCTTCTTGGCCTTAGGCGTGCAAGGCTCGGTGACGAGCTCCATGATAACGATAGGAGCGTTGTCGCCCTTACGGTTGCCGAGCTTCATGATGCGGGTGTAACCGCCGTTGCGGTCCTGCCACATGCCCTGGGCAGCCTTGTCGAAGATCTCGGCAACGAGCTGCTTATCGCCGAGCTTGGCGATGGCCAGACGACGAGAGTGCAGGTCGCCCTTCTTGGCCCAGGTGATGATCGGATCGACGACCGAACGCAGCGCCTTAGCGCGGGTCTCGGTGGTCTTGATGCGGTCGTTCTCGAAGAGGGCCTTGGCCAGGCTCTTCTTCATGGCCTTGGTGTGGCTCGCATCGGTGCCGAGCTTCAGGCCCTTCTTAACGTTGTGACGCATGGTCTAGTTTCTCCTCAAATATGCGAAGCATTAAGCCTTCAGGCTCAGGCCCATGGACTCAAGCTTGTCCTTCACTTCCTCGATCGACTTAACACCGAAGTTACGGATGTTAAGCAGATCGTTCTCCGAGAACTCAACGAGCTGACGGACCGAGTGAATGCTGGCGCGCTTAAGGCAGTTGTAGGAACGGACGGAAAGGTCCAGATCCTCGATCTGCTTGTCCAGCTCGGCGTTGTCGTTGGTGACCTCGGGAGCGAAGATCGAAGCCTCCTCCTCGACCTCGGGGGTCTCGGCAAGGTTCATAAAGGCAGTCATATGCTGGTTGATGATATTGGCAGCCTGGACCACGGCGTCGCGCGGAGCGATGGAGCCGTTGGTCTCGATCTCGAGGACAAGGCGGTCGTAGTCGGTGTGCTGACCGACACGGCAAGCCTCAACGAGCTTGGCGCAACGGGAAACCGGCGAGTACAGCGAGTCGACGTGGATCACACCGATGGGATCGTTGTCGCGCTTGTTAGCCTCGCCAGAAACATAGCCGCGGCCATAGCCGATGCGCATGCTCATGGTGAGATGGCCACCCTCGGTGAGCGTAGCGATGTGCTGCTCGGGGTTGACCAGCTCAAACTCGGACGGAATAAAGAAGTCCGCACCGGTGACCTCGCAGGGGCCGTCAACCGAGATGGTGGCGGTCGCCTCGTCGGTCGTGCCGAGAGCCCTGAAGACAAGACCCTTGACATTCAGGACGATGTCGGTGACATCCTCGACCATGTTAGGGATGGTCATGAACTCGTGCTGCGCACCATCGATCTGAATAGCCTCGACGGCGGCACCCTCGAGCGAGGACAGAAGAACGCGACGAAGGGAGTTACCCAGCGTATCGCCGTAACCACGCTCGAGCGGCTCGACGGAGACACGAGCAGACGTCTCGTTGATCTCTTCGACCTGAACCTGAGGCCTAATGAATTCTGACATGTATTACCTCCAGCCTCAGCAGCCCGGATGGACTACTTAGAGTAGAGCTCGACGATGAGCTGCTCGTTGATATCACCGCTGATCTGCTCACGCGTCGGCAGAGCGAGCACGTTACCAGACAGCTTCTCGATATCGACCTCGAGCCAGCCAGGGACCTCAAAGCGCTCGGAGGAAATCAGGGCCTCCTTGATGGGGAGGAGGTCACGGAACTTCTCGCCGACAGCGACGACGTCGCCGGCCTTGACGCGGTAGGACGGGATGTCCACGCGCTTGCCGTTCACGGTGAAGTGACCGTGACGGACGGACTGACGAGCCTCTTTGCGGGTGCGGGCGAAGCCAAGACGGAAGACGACGTTGTCGAGGCGAGACTCAAGGATGATCATGAGGTTCTCACCGGTGACGCCGTTCATCTTGCGGGCCTTGTTGAAGTAGCCGTGGAACTGCTTCTCCAGAACGCCATAGATGAACTTGACCTTCTGCTTCTCGCGCAGCTGCATGCCGTACTCAGATTCCTTGCGACGGCGCTTGGGCTGACGGATAGATTCCTTCTTGCTGCTGTAACCGAGCTCAGCGGGATCGATCCCGAGCTGACGGCAGCGCTTAAGAACAGGAGTCCTGTCGATTGCCATATTGATACGATCCTTTCAGTTACACGCGGCGACGCTTCTTGGGGCGGCAGCCGTTGTGCGGGATGGGGGTCTTGTCCTGGATGCTCGAGACCTCGAGGCCAGCAGCCTGGAGGGAGCGGATGGCGGTCTCACGACCGGAGCCGGGGCCCTTGACGAAGACAGAAACCTTCTTCATACCGTGCTCCATGGCCTGCTTGGCAGCAGCCTCGGCAGCCATCTGGGCAGCGAACGGCGTGGACTTACGGGAGCCCTTGAAGCCCACCTGGCCAGCCGACTTCCAGGAAATGACGTTGCCCTGGGGATCGGTGATCGAAACGATCGTGTTGTTGAACGTAGAACGGATGTGAGCCTGGCCCACGGAAATGTTCTTACGGTCCGCGCGCTTCAGACGGGCAGCGCGAACGTTCTTCTTAGCAGTAGCCATCTATCTAGCGCTCCTTATTTCTTCTTCTTAGCACCGATCTGACGCTTCGGGCCCTTGCGGGTACGAGCGTTAGTGTGGGTGCGCTGGCCGCGGACCGGGAGGCCCTTGCGGTGACGAAGGCCGCGGTTGCAGCCGATGTCCATAAGGCGCTTGACGTTCTGATTGCGCTCACGGCGGAGGTCGCCCTCAACCATGATCTGGTTCTTATCGATATAATCACGGATGGCGTTAACCTCATCCTCGGTGAGGTCCTTAACACGCGTATCCACGTTAACGTTGCACTCGACGCAGATCTTCGTCGCAGTGGTGCGGCCGATGCCGTAAATGTAGGTCAGACCGATCTCAACGCGCTTCTCACGCGGGAGGTCGACACCATTAATACGGGCCAACGTAGTCTCCTCTCTTAACCCTGACGCTGCTTATGACGGGGGTTCTCGCAAATGACGAGGACCTTGCCATGGCGCCTAATGATTTTGCACTTATCGCACATCTTCTTGACCGAAGGACGTACCTTCATCGTTCTTCCTTTCGGTAGCGCTCAAACTACTTCCCTACTATCTACTCGCCCAGCCGCAGGCGTTTAAAACTATGGCTGGTCTTCACACACAATCCGACCGTAGGTTGAGCTAAGCCTGCAGTCGGAAATGGAGTGCGCGTATGCGTGCCGCTATTTGTAGCGATAGGTGATGCGGCCGCGGGTCAGGTCGTACGGGGAAAGCTCCACGACAACCCTGTCACCGGGGAGAATACGGATGTAATTCATTCGGATCTTGCCAGAAATGTTGCACAGAACCGAATGACCGTTCTCGAGCTCGACCTTAAACATGGCATTGGGCAGCGGTTCCTTTACCGTACCCTCGAGCTCAATTGCGTCTTCCTTCTTCACAAGCAATCATCTTTCTCTAGAAAACGACAGCGATTGAGTATTCTACAACACGTATGCACGCATCGTAATAACTTCGTAATGGCTCCACAACTAAGTGGAACTTGTTACATTTCTCCGCCTTGGAGCGAACACCAAGCACCTTGGGCATCCGTGGTGATAATCACCGGACCGTCATTGGTAATGGCGACGGTGTTCTCGTAGTGCGCGGCGGGCAGGTGGTCGTTGGTCGTAACAATCCAACCGTCGGAGCCCGTGCTCACATGGTTGGAACCCATCGTAACCATCGGCTCGATGGCAATGACCATGCCGGCCTGGAGGCGAACGCCCCTCCCCTTCTTTCCATAGTTAGGAACGTTGGGGTCCTCGTGCATCACGCGGCCAATGCCATGGCCCACATAGTCACGAAGCACGCCGTAACCGTGAGACTCGGCGAGGGACTGAACGGCGTAACCAACATCCCCGATATGGTTACCGGGAACAGCCTGCTCGATGGCAGCCTTAAGGCAATCGCGCGTGACCTCGCACAGGGCCTTGGCCTCGGGCGTGGGTGTGCCGACAAAAAACGTCCAAGCGTTATCGCCAACCCAACCGTCGACAACGGCTCCCGTATCGATGGAGATGATATCGCCATCGCGCAGGATCATGTCGGGGTTGGGAATACCGTGGACCACGGCATCGTTAATCGATGCGCAAATGGTACCGGGGAACCCGCCGTAACCCTTAAAGGCCGGGGTGCCGCCATGCATACGGATAATCTGCTCCGCGAGCTGATCGAGCTCAAAGGTCGAAACACCAGGGCGCACCATGGCTCCAACGTGGCGGAGCGCCATCTTAGATAGCGCTCCTGCCTTCTTCATCTGCTCGATTTGCGTTGCAGACTTAATCTTGATCATAGACCGAGAGCCTCTTTGACATCCCCGTACACGGTCTCGCGAGCCTGGTCACCGTTGACCGACTTGAGCAGACCCTGGCCACGATAGTAGTCGACGAGCGGGCTCGTGGACTTCTCGTAGACGTCGAGACGGTTCTTGATGGTCTCGGGCTTGTCGTCGTCGCGCTGATACATCTCGCCGGCGCACTTGGGGCAGGTAGCATCGGCAGCGGTGCCGGTGTAACCGCAAGCGCGGCAGGTGCGACGCGAAGACAGACGATCGATGATGACCTCGGGGGCCACGTCGACCAGAAGGGCGCAGTCGATCTCGCGACCCATGGCGGAGAGCTCGGAATCGAGCGTCACAGCCTGGGCGGTGTTGCGCGGGAAGCCGTCGAGGATGAAGCCCTGCTGGGCGTCATCGGCAGCAAGGCGCTCCTTGACAAGGTCGATCACGAGCTGGTCGGGAACGAGCTCGCCAGCGTCCATGTACTTCTTAGCCTGAATACCAAGCTCGGTGCCACCCTTGACGGCAGCACGCAGCAGGTCGCCCGTGGAAATGTGAGCGACGCCAAACTCGGCGACGAGCTCCTGCGCGACGGTGCCCTTACCGGCACCCGGAGCTCCGAGCAATACGAGGTTCATGAGCAATCCTCCTCTAGCCTATTTAAAGAATCCATCGTAATCATACATCTTGATCTGGCCTTCGAGCTTATCGACCGTGTCGAGCACGACGCCGACCATGATGAGGATGGACGTGCCGCCAAATGCCTGGATCAGATGGTTACCCGTGAAGGAGAAGATGATCGAAGGCACGATGGCGATGAGCGCCAAAAAGACAGCGCTGGGAAGCGTGATCTTGTTGAGCGCGTTCTTGATGTAGGCCGCGGTAGCCCTACCCGGACGGACGCCCGGAATAAAGCCACCCTGCTTCTTAAGGTTGTCGGCCGTGTCATCGGGGTTGAACACCATGGAGGTGTAGAAGTACGCGAAGAACACGATGAGGACAACGTTAAGCACCCAGTTGAGCCAACCGGTCGAAAGCGCAGAGGCAACTGCCTGAATCCAGCCGATGCCGGGGAAGAACACGGCAATCTGAGCCGGGAAGTACAGCAGCGCCGAGGCAAAGATGATCGGCACGACGCCCGCGGTGTTGACCTTGATGGGCAGGTAGGTGGTCTGGCAACCCATCATGCGACGGCCCACGACGCGCTTGGCATAGGAGACCGGGATGCGGCGCTGGCCGCGCTCAAGGAAAACAATCAGCGGGATAACCAGCAGGATGATGGCGCAGATGATCACCATGGTGATGATGCCACCGGCATTACCCTCGGTGCTGGAGAAGATAGCCTGCGGAAGGCCGGCCATGATGTTCGCAAAGATGATCAGCGACATGCCATTGCCAATACCGCGCTGGGTGATGAGCTCACCAATCCACATGATCAGCATAGCGCCTGCGGTGAGCGTACCGACGATCATGAGGTCGAAGATGATCTCGGGAGCGCCGGCGCCATTGAAGCTGATGCCGAAGCTCTTAAAGAGGAAGAGGTAACCCACGGAGTTGAGGATTGCCAGAGCCAGGGTGAGGTAACGCGAATACTGCGTAATCTTGGTCTGACCGACCTCGCCCTCGCGGGCAAGCTCATGCAGGGAAGGCACGACGGCCTGGAGCATCTGGAGGATGATCGAGCTGGTGATGTAAGGCATGATGCCCAGCGAAAACACCGACACATAGCTCAACGCGCCGCCAGAGAAAAGATTCAGGAGGGCCATAGCACCTGCGGCGACCGAATTGTTATCGGTCGAGAAAAGGCCCAGCATCCCCTGGAAGGGAATGCCGGGCACAGGAACGTGCGCACCAATGCGGTACACGACGAGCATAGCTATGGTAAAAAGAATCTTTTCGCGCAATTCTTTGATGCGGAAAGCATTCTTAAGACCATTTAGCACGGCAGCTCGACCTTTCCGCCAGCGGCCTCGATCTTGGCCTGCGCAGAAGCGCTGACCTTGTCGACCTTGACCGTGAACTTCTTGGTGAGCTCACCATTGCCGAGCACCTTGACGGGCTCGAACTCGCTCTTGGTGATGCGAGCGGCCTTAAGAGCGGCACCGTCGATTACAGCGCCGTCCTCGAACTTACGCTCGAGACGCTCAACGTTAACAGCGGTGTACTCGATACGACGGGGGTTGCGGAAGCCCGGAAGCTTGGGCAGGCGCATAGCCAGCGGAGTCTGGCCACCCTCGAAGCCGGCACCCTTGGTGCCACCAGAGCGGGAACCCTGGCCCTTCTGGCCGCGGCCAGAAGTGGTGCCGTGACCCGAAGAATTGCCACGGCCGACGCGCTTGCGGTTCTTGGTGGAACCGGGCGCGGGAGTAAGATCGTGAAGCTGCATTTGCTACTCCTCTACAATCTCGACAAGGTGCTTGACCTTGAAGATCATGCCGCGGACGGACTCGTTGTCAGCAATCTCGCGAACCTCGCGGATCCTGTGGAGACCGAGGGCACGGACAGTACGGACCTGGTCCTGCTTGCAACCGTTGGTGCTGCGGACCTGCTTGATCTTGATGGTGTCAGCCATGCTTAGTTCTCCTTACCGACGAACATCTCGGAGACCGTCAGGCCACGGCGAGCCGCGACGTCCTCAGGGCTGGAGAGCTCCTTGAGGCCCTCGACGGCAGCCTTGATGATGTTGAGGCCGTTGTCGGTACCGAGGGACTTGGACAGGACGTTCTTGATGCCAGCAAGCTCGAAGAGGGGACGCACAGCGCCGCCGGCGATAACGCCGGTACCCTCGACAGCGGGCTTGATGATGATGCGGCCGGCACCAAAGTGGCCGAGAACCTCGTGCGGGATGGTGCCCTGCTCGGTCACCGGCACGTGGAACATGTTCTTCTTGGCATCGAGAGACGCCTTGGAGATGGCCAGGGGCACCTCAGCGGACTTGCCCATGCCAACGCCGACGTTGCCCTTGCCGTCGCCAACGACGACGAGAGCGACGAGGCTCATGCGACGACCACCCTTGACGGTCTTCGACACGCGGTTGATGTAAACGACGCGCTCCTCGAACTCGGAGGCCTCGCGCTGCTGCTTCTGATTACGAGCCATGTGCTACATACCTCCTAGAACTCGAGACCGGCGGCACGAGCACCGTCGGCGAGGGCCTTGACGCGGCCATGGTAGATACGGCCACCGCGATCGAAGGCGACCTTGGTGATGCCGGCCTCGATGGCACGCTTGCCAACGAGCTGACCGACCTTCTCCGCAGCCTCCTTGTTCGAGGTGTGGGTGCCCTTGAACTCGGCCTCGAGGGTCGAGGCAGAGACGAGCGTCAGGCTGGAGCCCTTGCTGTCGTCGATGATCTGGGCATAGATGTTGGCGTTAGTACGGGTCACGCGAAGACGCGGACGCTCGGAGGTACCCGAGACCTTGCCGCGAACACGACGCTGACGACGCTTGAGGCCTTCCAGCTTCGCCTTATGCTTGTTCATACGTAAACTCCTAAAAAGGTTGATCTTGCCAGCACCTGACGGGGTGCTGGTCTTATGCGAGTGAGTCGGTTACGACTACTTGGCGGCCTTACCCAGCTTGCGGCGGATGTGCTCGCCAACGTAGTGGATACCCTTGCCCTTGTAAGGCTCGGGAGGACGATGGCCGCGGATCTCAGCGGCGATCTGACCGACCTGCTGCTTGTTGATACCCTTGACGTTCACGTGGGTGTTGTCGGGAACCTCGAAGGTGATGCCCTCGGGAGCCTCGACGATCACGGGGTGCGAGAAGCCCAGGGAGAACTCGAGGTTCTTGCCCTTCTGCTGCACGCGGTAACCGACGCCGGCGAGCTCGAGCTTCTTCTCGAAGCCCTCGGAAACGCCAACAACCATGTTGTGGATGAGGGCACGGGTGAGGCCGTGGCGGGCACGGGTCTCACGCTCGTCGTCGGGACGGGAAACGGTGAGGACGTTGTCCTCGATGTTGATAGCGAGCTTCTCAAAGACATCGAGCTCGAGCTGGCCCTTGGGGCCCTTGACGACAACGTTGTTGCCGTTGACTGCCACTTCGACTCCGGCGGGAATCTGGACAGGCTTATTACCGATACGAGACACGGTGATCTCCTTTCCTTCTACCTACCGAGCGAATTACCAGACGTAAGCGATGATCTCGCCGCCGACGTTGTGCTTGCGAGCATCGCGGTCGGTCATAACGCCATGGCTGGTGGAAATAATGGCGGTACCAAGGCCACCGCGGACGCGGGGCATGTCGGCAACGCCGGTGTACTTACGCAGGCCCGGCTTGGAAATGCGGCGGATGCCGTTGATGACCTTAGCCTTCTTGGGACCATACTTAAGCGTGATGTGCAGAGTCTTCTGGGGAACGGTGTCCTCGACATCGTAGCCCTCGATGTAGCCCTCCTCGTGCAGAACACGAGCGATCTCGACGAGCTTCTTGCTGCTCGGCATGGAGACCGTGGCCTTGTTCACAGAGTTAGCGTTACGGATGCGCGTAAGCATATCTGCGATCGGGTCTGTAAGGTTCATACAGATTCTCCTTCGTTCTTGATGAACACGTGCTCTTGGTTCTTCGCCGCCCTTAACGGCAAAGCCTTTTTAGCGCGTTTTCCCTGTTCCAAACTGATGCTTGAAACGCTGGTAGTGACTTACCAGCTGGCCTTCTTAACGCCGGGAAGCTCGCCCTTGAGTGCAAGCTCGCGGAAGCAGACACGGCACAGGCCGAACTTGCGGTACACAGAGTGCGGACGGCCGCAGCGCTGGCAGCGCGTGTACTCACGAGTAGAGAACTTCTGCTTGCGATTGCACTTGACGATCATCGATGTCTTAGCCACTTATATCCTCCTCACATAGAGTATTGTTCGCCCCAAGCGCCGCCCCCTTGTGGGAACGGCGCTTATAGGGCAGGTGAACCTATTTCTTGAACGGGAAACCGAAGGCGTCCAGAAGGGCCTTGGCCTCCTCATCGGTGTTGGCGGTGGTCACGAAAGTGATGTCCATACCACGCTGGTGATCGACGGAGTCGAAGTCGATCTCGGGGAAGATGAGCTGCTCGGTAACGCCCATGGAGAAGTTACCACGGCCGTCGAAGCTCTTGGCGGAGATGCCGCGGAAGTCGCGGATACGGGGAATCGCGACGGAGGTCAGACGATCGAAGAACTCCCACATACGGTCGCCACGCAGGGTAACCTTGCAGCCGATCGGCATACCAGCGCGCAGGCGGAAGGTAGCGATGGACTTGCGGGCACGGGTGATCATCGGCTGCTGGCCGGTGATGGCGCGCAGGTCGCGCACGGCACCGTCGATGGCCTTGGAATCGGTAGCGGCCTCGCCGACACCCATGTTCACAACGATCTTCTCAAACTTGGGGATCATCATGACGTTCTCGTACTGGAACTTGTCCTGAAGCTGCTGCTTGACCTCGTTGTTGTACTTGGTCTTCAGACGCGGCACATACTTCTCTTCTGCCATTGTTCACTCCTTCTTGGGGTTTTAAGCACGGGGCGTGGCCACGATGGGTTGTCCTCGTGCCTCCTGGCTGCATCCGCGCCGCTCATGGCATTTTGCGGTTTGGACTCGACGCAGCAGGAGCCGACAAAACAATCGGTACTATACGCGCATCGGGAGCGTATTTCCAGAAAAACCTCGTCTGCCTGCACAACTCCACAACTCCCCCGCACAAATGGGTCCCAACAAGCAGTTGCGGTGAAATAAGGACTGTTGGGCGGCCTAACAGGCTTAAACAATCCGTATTTCACCGCAACTCATATATGGGGCGTTATTTTTGGCGTGGGAGGACCAGGTTGAGGATCACAGCAACGAGTGCGGCGACGGCAATGGAGGATCCGCCAAAGACGGTGCCGACCCATGCGGGGAATCCAGCGCCGGCAAGCGCGCCGGCCGTGCGCTCAATACCCGTGCCAAAGGCGATAGAGAGACCCATGAGCGTGGTATCGCGCTGAGACAGGCCGTGGCGGGCAAACATGACAACGCCGTTCATGCCGATGGTCGCGAACACGCCGATCGTGGCGCCGCCGATTACCGGCTGCGGAATGGACGTGAGCACTGCCGCGCACTTGGGCAGCAGGCCCGCGATGAGCAAGATGGCGGCGGCAAGCGTAAAGACCATACGGTTGACGACCTTGTTCTCGGCGATAATGCCCACATTCTGGCCAAAGGTTGCCGTGGGGACGCCGCCCAAAAAGCCCGACAGCATACCGACCAGGCCGTTGGCGATCAGACCGCCCGAAATCTGGCTATCGGTCGCAGGGGTATCGAGCGCAGCGGACGAGACAGCGGCAAACTCGCCCATGACCTGCACGGCGTTGACAATGGCGACAACGCCCACGACGGCGCACGCGGCCGGGTCGAACACCAGGCGATGGGCGCCCAGGGCAGGCGGAGCAAACCAGCTGGCGGTCGCGATGGCCGAGAAATCGACCATGCCCAACACTGCAGCCAAAACAAAGCCCGCGCAGATACCGGCCAGGATGCTGCCCAGCCTAAGCGCGCCCTTGCCGTAGTTACCGGCCATAAAGGTGACGACAAACGTCACGAGCGCGACGGCCCAGTTGGTGACACTGCCAAAATCGGCCGCGCCCTCCCCGCCCGCCATGGAGGCAACTGCCACTGGGCATAGCGACAGGCCAATGACAAAGATGACGGTGCCAAGCACCGGGGCCGGAAACAGAAAACTCACGCGCCTAAACAGTAGGCCGAAGAGCGCGACGAGCGCGCCGCCGATTACCTGGGCGCCCAGTACGGCCTCAAAACCAAGCTCAAGACCGACTGCCTTGAGCGCCGGCACGAAGGTAAAGCTCGCACCCATCACAATGGGCAGGCCCGAACCGACGACACCTTTTATGGGAAACTGTTGAAGGAAAATGTCAAGCGCCGAGAGGACGAGCGACGCCTGGATGACAGCGGCTTCCTCTTGAGGGGTAAAGCCACAGACCGACGCGATAATGATGGCGGGCGTGACGATACCCGCGAATGCCGCCAGCACATGTTGCAGTGCATGGGGTAATACCTGCACAAACGAAACTTTTCCCGTACGCTCGAACAGGGCATCCCCTGCTGCCGACTCTGCCATTTGCGCCTCCCATACCCTAGGCAGCGGCCCCATGCCGCTCAACGGTCGGACATTATAGGGCATATGGCACAGGTAGCATTTTGACCCGCATGCGGCAGAGGGCTGGGGCAGCTCATTTGGGATACGACTATCGCTTGCGGGGGACGAGTTTGGTGCGGCGCAGGTGGATCATCTCGGCGGCGATGGAGATGGCAATCTCCTCGGGATCCTCGGCCTCGATGGCGACACCGATCGGCAGGTGCAGCTCGTCGATCTGGCCCTGCGTGAAGCCCTCCTGCTCCAGGCGGGCGCGCACAAAGGCGGTCTTGCGGCGCGAGCCCAGGCAGCCCAGATAGGCGGGTTTAGCGCGCATGGCCTGAATCACCACGTCGATATCGGACTTGTGACCCGCTGTGGCGACGACCACCAAGTCGCGCGGGCCGATGGGACACAGCTCGCTCAGGTTCTTATAATCGACCAGACGACGGTCGTAGACGCCGGGCACCCATTCGGGGGTCAGCGTGCCGGGGCGGTCGTCGCAAGCCACGACGGCAAAGCCCGCCGCCGTGAGCACCCGCGCCGTCGCAGCGCCCACGTGGCCGCAGCCAAAGATATAGGTCAGGCCCTCGGGGCAGAGCGTCTCGATGTGCGCCGGGGGAATCTCGGAGGCGGCGTTGGTGTAGGTGACCTTACTCCCCTCCTCCACCAGCGAAAGCTCGGGGCAGCCGGCAATGGTATGGCGCGATGTCTCGCCATGGTACTCAACCACATCGCCCTCGAGCGCGCTCGCGATAAACGGCTCAAAGTCGATGACGAAGTCGCCGATGCGCCGATAGGCCAAGACGTCGGCAACCGACTGGAACAACGGTGCCTGGGTCGAGTCCAGATGCAGGTAGCACAGGCAGATGGCCCCGCCGCAGATCATGCCGGTATCGGAGTTCTCGCCGCCCATGGTGTAGCGGACCAGACGCGATTGCCCTGCGGCCAGCAGCTCGCGCGCCTCGTCCAGCGCAAAAAGCTCAATCTTGCCGCCGCCGATGGTGCCCGCTTGGCTGCCATCGGCAAAGACGGCCATCCAGGCGCCCACGCCGCGTGGTGATGACCCCGCCGTACCGGCCACGACCACGAGCTCGCACGTCTCGCCAGCACGCAGGGCGGCAAGCGCCGCATTCACAACATCGAGCTTTTCCATTGCCGCCTTCTATCCTCTAAAGACATCGGTGAGCATAGCGAGTGCCTCGAGCACGCCGCCGCCGACCGATGTCGCCTTGTCCGAAATATAGTTGATGTAGCTGGCGTCGCCGCGCGGATCGACATCGGCGCATTTAAAGCCCTTAGTCACCTGCACGCCGTTCGCCAAAAGCCCGCGCAGACAGCCATCGATCTGCGTGCACATGGGCGTATCGCCCGCGTAGCCAATCACGTCTCCGGCGCTCACGATGTCGCCGATTGCGCGGTCGGACCGAAACACGCCGGCGGCGGGGCTGTGGATAACACGTTCCTTGCCATAGCCGGCGATAATGCCCGGCACGCCCGTGTTAGGCTGGGGCGAACCTTGGGTAATGACACGGCCGAGAAAATGCCCGCGCATGGTCTCGACCACGGCGTCGCAGTCAACCGGCGCGGTAAAGCCCGGCCCCACAGCGATGACGGCAGGCGCCATGTCGCGCGTGGTGCCCAAGTTGCGCTTAGCCAAAATCGCGTCGACCACAGCCGTGGGTTTAAGCTCATCGAGCATCTTGGCCTGAGGGTCCACCACAACGGCGACGTCTCCAGCCTTGGTAATCTCAAGCGCCTCAGCCGGCGTCTGTGCCAAGCGAGCGCGAATGCCTTCGACCTCGACCTCGCCCAGGCGAATGGCCTCGCAAAAACAGATTGTGCGGCGGATGCACGTGGGAACCGCGATATCGGCCATAACGACCGAAACGCCGGCGCGCACCAAGCGAACGGCGACGCCCGTGGCGATATCACCGGCGCCGCGAACATAAACGAGCATTCCCGGGGCACCTCCCTGTGCTACGGTTTGAGCAGAGCAAAAGCGGTTCGGCCGCTACTCTGATGATTATTTATTATCACAGTATTATACGGCGGTGAACAGATGGAAACGGTTAGCGGCAATCTTGCCTCGGCGCTCAGGATCGAGCCGGGCATTACCGCGATTATCGGCAGTGGCGGCAAGTCGACGTTGCTGAAGACGCTGGGGCTCGAGCTCATGCGCGCTGGCGGCCGCGTGCTCCTCTGTACCACCACGCACATGTTTCCCGTCGCCGGCGTGCCATGGGACGGGTCGAGCCGTCGTCTGGACGCCGCGCCTTGGAAGCCGGGCGCCGCACATGTCCCCGGTTGCACTTGCGAGGCCTGCGCGGGCCTTGCGCGCGGAAGCATCTGCCAGGCAGGCGTCTTGAACCCCCAGACGGGCAAGCTCTCCGCCCCCGCCGAGCCGCTCGGCGAGCTGGCACAGTGCTTTGACTACGTCCTGGCCGAGGCGGACGGCAGCAAGCGGCTCCCGCTCAAGGCCCACGCCGCCTGGGAGCCGGTCGTTCCCGCCGGCACGGCAAACGTTGTCTGGGTCATCGGCGCCTCGGGGCTGGGCAAGCCCGTCGCCGAGGTTGTCCACCGCCCCGAGGTCTTCTGCGAGCGCTGCGGCTGCGAGCCCACCGACACCGCCACCCCAGAGCGCGTCGCTATGGCGCTCAATGCCGAGCTGCAGATGCTGAACCTCAGCAATGCCCGCATTATGCTCAACCAAGTCGACACGCTTGCCGATCCAACGATGGCAGATTGCTTCGAGGCAGCCCTCGGCCGCCCCCTCATCGCCACCAGCCTCCAGGGGTAGCAAATTTGGGACGGGGCTCTTTTTGCTACCCCGTCCCAAAAAATCATCTCCCAAATTAGCTACCCCGGCGGTCTTCCCGTTAGCGGGGCACGTAGCGGCCGGGTTGGGCTCCGGTGGGCTCGCCGTCGCGCGCAGCCAGTACGCCGTTCACAAACACGGCCTTGGCGCGGCCGTGCGCCTCAAAGCCCTCGAGCGGCGTGTAGTCCACGGCCTGATGCTGCGTCGCGGCGCTAATCGTCCAGCGCGCCTTGGGATCCCACACGCACACGTCGGCATCGGCGCCCTCGGCAAGACAGCCCTTGTGCGGATACATGCCAAAGACGCGCGCCGGGTTCTCGCTCATCAGGCGGCACAGATCCTCGGGACCCAGCTGTCCCTCAAAGCTCGTAGCGATCGCGACGGGACGATGCTCCACGCCGGGTCCGCCGTTGGGAATCGCGCGGAAGTCGTCGCGCCCGCGGTCCTTTTGCCCGTGCAGGTTAAAGCTACAGTGGTCGGTCGCAATCGTATCGATCTCGCCGGCCACAAGCGCCTCGCGCAGTGCCGCACGGTCGCCGGCATGGCGCAGCGGCGGACTCATCACGTACTTGGCGCCCGCAAAGCCGTCCTCGCCCTGCTCCAAGTAGCACGTGTCGTCGAGCATCAGATACTGAGGGCATGTCTCGACATAGATGTTCTTCTGCCCGCGCGCTTTGGCAGCGCGAATGGCCTCGAGCCCCAGCTTGGTCGAAAGGTGCACCACGTTGACCGGAGCGTCCCCGGCCAAGTGCGCCAGATACAGCAGGCGGCTCACGGCCTCGGCCTCACACACGTCTGGACGGCTGAGCGCATGGCCCTCGGGCCCGTGGATACCCTGCTCAAACACGCGCTTCTGCAGCGCGTTGACCAACGTGCCGTTCTCGCAATGCACGCACAGGATACCGCCCACGCGCTTGAGCTCCTCCAGCACCTCGAGCGTCTCGGCATCGTCCAGGCGCAGATGGTCGTAGGCAAAGTAGGTCTTAAACGACGACACGCCCGCCTCGCGCATGGCCGAAAGATCGGCGCGGTTGCGCTCATTCCACTCGGCAAGCGCCATATGGAAGGCATAGTTGGCGGTGCAGGTGCCGTCGGCGCGATGATGCCACTCGACCAAGGCATCGGGCATGGTCACGCCGCGATCGGCCGTCGCGTAGTCCACAATGGTCGTCGTGCCGCCGCAGGCAGCCGCGCGCGTGCCGGTCTCAAAGCTATCGGCTGTCCAATCCATGCCGGTCCAGCACTGCATGTGCGTGTGGCCGTCGATAAAGCCGGGAAACACCCAACAGTCGGTGGCGTCCTCGACGGTATCGCCCTCGCCCGGCTCGATTGCCGCGGCAATCCGCACAATCTTGTCGCCCTCCATGACAAGATCGGCGCGGCGAAGCCCCTGGGGCGTCACGAGTGCGCCGTTTTTGATGATGATCATAATTGCTCCTTATTGATTGATGCAGTTGGCCACGCGATCAAAATACGAGCAGGCGGCGATATGCTCCGTTATGCGTCGCTGTCCTTTGACGGTATCGACGTCCCACAGCTCGTAGGCACGCGCCTCGACCAGCACCACGTCGGCACGGTCCTTGAGGATCGAACCGCCGCCGTCCTTACCCTCAAGACACATAAGTGCATCGAACAGTTCCGCCGGAAAGATCACCGGGCTCGAAGGCTCACCGTTGCACGCAAGGCGCACCGGATGCTTGCGGCCACGCTCGTCAAATGCACGAACCATAGCCTCAAAAGAATCCGAACTCACGAGCGGCTGGTCGCCCGGCAAAAAGAGGCAACCTTTCCAGTTGCGTTCGACTCCCCACGAAAGCCCCGCACGGACGCTTTCGCTGCGCAGCTCGCCATCGTGCAGCACACACGGGCAATGCTTATCCTCGCAAATCCGAGCGACCTCGGGCCAACGCGTCGAAACCACAACGTCAAAGCCCCGGGGAACCGAATCAATGGTCCGGGCAATCAGCGGCTCGTCATAGATATCGGCGAGCATCTTGTTAGAGCCAAATCGCTTGCCCTCGCCCGAAGCCATAATCACGCAACCAAGTTTCATGGCGATACCTCCCCTGAAACCATCGTACCCATAACTCGCGTCGCGGGGCATCTACATCGAAAGCGCTTATCCCGCACGCCCACGATGCAAAAAGGGGCACCCCGCCGGTTGGCAGAGCGCCCCCTTTACATGGCTTACCTCAACCCAGCTTTAGGCCTGGAACCAACGGGCGGTGTTGCGCTCGTCGAGGGCCTTGAGGGTAGCGGCGGGATCGGCAACCTTCTGCAGGAACATCATGGCTGCGATGGCGTACGGCTTGTAGCTGGCCTCCTTGTACATGCCCACGCGGTGCATGTCGAAGACGTCGGCGTTGACCTCGCCGTGCTCGCAAGAGACACCAGAGATGTCGGCGGGCAGCGGATGCATAAAGATGGTGTCCTGGCCGTTGGCGGTCTTCTCCATGAGCTCGGTCGTGGAGCACCAATCCTGATGCGTAGCGTTCTGAGCGAGCAGCTCCTTCTCGAGTGCAGCGATGCCGGCGTCGTCGCCCTCGGCGTACAGGTTGGTGCGCTTCTCCATGGCGGCAAACGGAGCCCAGCTCTTCGGGATCACGATGTCGGCGCCCTCGAAGGCCTCGGCCATGGTGTTGACCTGCTTAAAGGTGGTGCCGGACTCGGCGGCGTAGCCCTTGGCGCGCTCGACGACCTCGGGCATGAGGTCGTAGCCCTCGGGGTGGGCCAAAGTGACGTCCATGCCAAAACGGGGCAGCAGGCTGATCAGCGACTGCGGACAGGACAGCGGCTTGCCGTAAGAGGGCGAGTAGGCCCAGGTGACGGCAACCTTCTTGCCCTTGAGGTTCTCGAGGCCGCCAAACTCGTTGATGAGGTAGAGCATGTCGGCAGAGGACTGCGTGGGGTGATCGGAGTCGGACTGCAAGGAGATGAGCGTGGGACGGTGATCCAGAACGCCGTCCTCGTAGGCCTGCTGGACAGACTCGGAGACCTCGGCCATGTAGGCGTCGCCCTTGCCGATGTACATGTCGTCGCGGATGCCGATGACGTCGGCCATGAAGGAGATCATGGTAGCGGTCTCGCGGACGGTCTCGCCGTGAGCGATCTGGGACTTCTTCTCGTCCAGGTCCTGCAGCTCAAGGCCGAGCAGGTTGGCGGCCTTAGAGAAGGAGAAACGCGTACGGGTGGAGTTGTCGCGGAATAGGGAGACGGCCAGACCCGAGTCGAAGATCTTGGGAGAGACGTTGTTCTCGCGCAGCTGGCGCAGGGCGTCGGCGACGATGTAGAGCGCCTTGAGCTCATCGGTGGTCTTATCCCAGGTGTGCAGGAAGTCGCTGCCGTACATACCCTTAAAATCGAGGCCGTTCAGCTGCTCGACGAGCTCGGTAAACTTGGCGTCCATGGAAATGTCCTTTCTAAAGATGAAACGATCGCAATGAGTAGATGCGCTCCGGCATGCGCGTGTGGCTAGAACATGCAGAGCGCTATGACGAGGACCCGCTACCGTCGAGGAAGCATGGGAGATAACGACCGCGGGCCCCAAGTCGACAGGGGGTGCCGGGGACGCGAGCGGCCCCCGGCTCAACAAAATCGAGGAATGGGACTAATCGATCTTGTTGTTGGTCAGACCGGCGCGGAACACGGTGGCGTCGCCATCGGCCTGGCTCGGATCGTAGAGGTTCAGGGCAGCCACATACATGGCGGCAGCGGTGACCAGGTCGTCCTTGTAGGTAACCTCGTTGGGAGCGTGAGCCTGAGACTCGGCACCCGGGCCAAAGCCCACGCAGGGGATGCCGTAGCGGCCCTGGATGGAGACGCAGTTCGTGGAGAAGGTCCACTTGTCGCACAGCGGACGACCGGTGCGCTTGTCCATGCTGGGCTCGCAGCCGATGCGCTCGTCACCAAACATGGCCTTGTGAGCGTCGACGAGGGCCTTGACGTGCGGAGCAGTCTCCTTGTTGATCCACGTGGGGAAGTAAGCCTCGGTCTCGTAGACCTCACCGGTCCAGGACGGACGGTCGTACATGTACATGGAGACCTTCACGTCGTCGCCGTACTTCTTGGCGGCCGGCAGGTTACGGATCTCGTCCAGGCAGGACTCCCAGGTCTCGCCGGCGGTCATGCGACGGTCGATGGAGATGGCGCAGGAGTCAGCGACAGCGCAGCGGCTGGGGCTGGTGTAGAAGATCTGGCTGACGGTGCAGGTGCCGCGGCCCAGGAAGCGGGCGTCCTCGAAGTGCTCGGGGTTGTACTTGGGGTCGAGCATCTTGACGAGACCCTTGATGTCGGTCGACTCGTCGCAGCCGTTGTTGTTGAGGGCGCGGACGTCGGCGATGATGTCGGCCATCTTGTAGATGGCGTTGTCGCCGCGGTCGGGAGCGGAGCCGTGGCAGGAGGTGCCGTGAACGTCGACGCGGATCTCCATGCGGCCGCGGTGACCGCGATAGATGCCGCCGTCGGTGGGCTCGGTGGAAATGACGAACTCGGGCTTAATGCCGTCCTTGTTGTAAATGTACTGCCAGCACATGCCGTCGCAGTCCTCTTCCTGGACGGTGCCGACGACCATGATCTTATAGCCCTCGGGGATAAGGCCCATGTCCTTCATCATCTTGGCAGCATAGGTAGCAGAAGCCATGCCGCCCTCCTGGTCGGAGCCGCCGCGGCCGTAGATGATCTCATCGGTCTCGTAGCCCTCATAGGGATCGGCATCCCAGTTCTCGATGTTGCCGATGCCGACGGTGTCGATGTGGGAGTCGATGGCGATGATCTTGTCGCCCTCGCCCATAAAGCCCATGACGTTGCCCAGGCCGTCGACCTTGACCTCGTCATAGCCAAGGTTCTCCATCTCGGCCTTGATGCAGGCGACAACCTCGCCCTCCTCGCAGGACTCAGAGGGATGGGAGATCATAGCGCGCAGGAAGCGAGTCATATCAGCACGGTGAGACTCGGCAGCGTTTTTAATTGCCTCAAAATCGAGTTCCTTAGTCATAACAGTTAACCTTTCTACAAGGGTTTACCTACAGGTAGATATTTCAGATAGATCACTTGTGCCAAGCAGCGTGAGGTCGAGCACCCCACAAGCAAGTAACCATAGGAGGCGGACGGAGGACTTTGCTCCGTCGCGAGTTCCGCACGAGCCGGAGAGCACTTAATGTGCTCTCCGTGCGAGCAGGACTGTCCGAGCAGGGAGTAAAGTCCTCCGGCTGCCTCCGGACAGGTCAGACCTGCTAGCAGGTGGGGTACTCGCCCTCCCAGACGATGCGACGGTACTGATCCGGATCGGTGTCGCCCTCGGTGGAGAAGCAGAGCACAGAGCTCGTCTTGTCCAGGCCGATGAGCTCCTTGAGCTCGGCGTACTCGGGATCAAGCATGAGAGTCTCGACCAGGCCGGTGGTCACAGCGCCGGACTCGCCGGAGATGACGCGCGGGTCACCCTTCTCGGGAGCACCCAGGGTGCGCATGCCGCGAGCGGTGACCCAGTCGGGGCAGGACACGAAGGCAGTGGTGTGGTTGCGCAGGATATCCCAGCCCAAGATGTTGGGCTCGCCGCAGCACAGGCCGGCCATGATGGAGGGCATGTCGCCGTCCACGATGCGCGGATCGCCGTCGCCGGCGGCAGCACCCTTGTACAGGCAGGCGGCCGGAGCGCACTCGACCACAACGAAGGTGGGCGGGTTATCGGGATACAGGTTGGTGAAGTAGCCCACCACGGCGCCGGCCAGCGAGCCCACGCCAGCCTGGACAAAGACGTGCGTCGGGCGGTTGATGGCCATCTCGCGCAGCTGCTCGGCAGCCTCGGAAGCCATGGTGCCGTAGCCCTCCATGATCCAAGACGGAATCTTCTCGTAGCCCTCCCAGGCGGTGTCCTGAACGATGACGCCGCGCTCGCAGGCATCGGCCTCGGCGGCGGCCATGCGCACGCACTCGTCGTAGTTGACCTCTTCGATGGTCACCGTGGCGCCCTCGGCGGCGATGTTATCGAAGCGGGGCTTGGTGGAACCCTTGGGCATGTGCACGACGGCCTTCTGGCCCAACTTGTTGGCAGCCCACGCCACGCCGCGGCCATGGTTGCCGTCGGTGGCGGTAAAGAAGGTGGCCTGGCCAAAGTCCTTGGCAAGCTGATCGGAGGTCAGGTAATCGAAGGTGCACTCGGCAACGTCCTTGCCGGTCTCGTCGGCAATGTAGTTGGCCATGGCAAACGAACCGCCCAGGACCTTAAAGGCGTTGAGGCCAAAGCGATAGCTCTCGTCCTTAACGCACAGGTTGGACAGGCCCAGGCGCGCGGCCTGGCCGTCCAGGCGGGCAAGTGGAGTGACGGTGTACTGGGGGAACGACTGGTGGAAGGCACGGGCCTTCTTCACGTGGTCGAGACTCATGATTCCCAAGTGCTTGTCATCGCTCTTGGGCATCGTGTTGCCCGCCCACTGGATCTTATCGGCCATACGGTGAACTCCTTAAGTCCTCTCTTGCCGGCCCCCGCATACGCGTTTCAGCCCATTCCCATTCATGCGACTGAACTTTTATGTGGATGCCAAACAAAAAGTTTGTTAGCACTGTTCTATCACACTTTTTGATTGGTAAACCTAACAAATTGTTTGTTGCCGTAATCGGTACCTTTTCGCCGCCGAACGGTCACATAACGCAGCGACGCTTTCGTTATTTGCGAACAAGTGTGGTTTATGGCAAAGTGTGCCCAAACTAATTTTTAGGAAGGCACCCATGACCCCCGCACAGATTGAGTTTTATAAGCGCCTTGCACACGGCCTGGCGCTCCAATTTGGCCCCAACTGCGAAGTCGTCGTCCACGATCTGGAGACCGAGGACGTGGACCACTCCATCGTAGTGATCGAAAACGGCCACGTCAGCGGGCGCAAACTGGGTGACGGCCCCAGCCATATCGTGTTTGAGTCCATGCACGAGGGCACCACCGACGTGCACGACCGCGAGCCATACCTCACCAAAACCACCGACGGCAAGCTGCTCAAGTCCTCGACCATCTTTATCCGCAACGACGAGGGCAAGCCCGTCGGCATTTTGGGCATTAACTTTGACATTACGCTTATGAAGGCTTTTGAGCGTTCGCTCGACGCCTTTACCGGCACCGGCGGCACGGGCTACACCGAGCCCGAGCCCATTACCAAGAACATCGGCGACCTGCTCGAGGACCTGCTGCACGAGTGCGAGCAGTTTGTGGGCAAGCCCGCGGCGCTCATGACCAAAGACGAGCGCATTCGTGCCATTGGCTACCTCGACCGTCGCGGCGCCTTCCTCATTTCCAAGTCGAGCGAGCGCGCCTGCGAGTTCTTTGGCATCTCCAAGTACAGCTTCTATAGCTACCTCAATGAGGCCAAGGCGGCGGCCGACGACAAGTAGGCACTCGCCCAGATTGCCCCTCCCCTTTTGGGCGCGAGTTCTGGAGAGCATGAATCCAAGACCGAGCCGCTTGGAAAGTTCCATATAATCGATGTCATTAGTATTTCGAAAGGGTGGAACAGAATGGCGTTGAGCAAGGCATCATGCACCGGTCGCGGATTGATTCCGGCAATTGGTGGACATGTGGACCGCATGTTCGATGAGGGTGAAGACGACCTGTTTTCGCTGAGCCTTGACGACGTGATGGATGATCGCCCGTGGACCGCCGACGAACTCATGGGCGGTGGGGTTCGCCCGTCAAGCCCCAATTCCGCACTTGCGCCTAAGCCCGCATCTGCGCCGACTTCTGCGCAGCCGCCTGTTTCGACGCCCGCGTCTACGCCCGCACCCATTTCGGCGCCCACGCCCACTCCCCGCCCCGCAAGCGACCCGTCCGAGACGGCGGCATTTCTCGCTGCGGCGACGCGGAACAAATCGGCCGACAGCACCGTTATGTACAGCGCCCAGCAGTTGCCTGTTCCTGCGGCACGCAAGTCTCCGGTCACAAGGCTCGATGAGCCCGTTGCCCATCAGGTTGCCTACGATTCCTGGGCTGCAGCCGATCTGGATGAGACCTCTACCGGCATGCCGGCGCTCGACGTTCCAGTTAACCCGCTTTTTGCCGCCAACACGAGCGCCGCGGACTATGAGGGCGGTGCGGCATATTCCGATTATTCCGATGGCTATGCTGGCACCGATCGCATCGAGACCGAGGATTATGGCACCGCATCGAGCGATTATCTCAACGATCCGTACGCTGCCACGCCTGCACCGGAATATGACCCGGAGGCCGCGTCCGCGCCGGCGTATACCAAAAGCACGGGCGAAGAGCGCTTCGCCGATTATTACGCCGAGGAAAAGGCACTGCATTTCTCGGAATTTCCGCAGGCAGTCAAGGTTGCCTTTATCGCCATTGTCATTGCCCTGCTCGGCGTCATTGCGTTTGAGGGATTCCGTCTGTTCTCCGGCCCCACCCAAGCGGAGTCGGAGACCCAGCAAAAAGAGAACGATGACGAGTACCTGGACATCAACACCCTCAAGGGCGACCCCAACGACGGAGACGACGAGTAGCGAGGGTTAAGGGAGGGCCGGAAGAGCCGGCGGCATGTTACGGCTCCAAAAGCCCTGCCATAAAGATGGGCAGATACAGCACGTCACCATCGCGGTGAAGATTACATTCCGCAAGTACCAGGGCGCGATCGATTCCGTAGCCCTTCGTCGCGAGCGCGTTGTCGAGCGCCGCGTGGGACTTAAAGCTCTTGCCCGACTTGACCTCGATGGCAAGGACCTCCCCATCGAGCGTCTCCTCCACAAAATCGAGCTCGCCGACTTTTTTAGACGTAAAGTAGCGCAATCTGAATCCGTGGGCTTTGAGCTCTTGGGCAACGAAGCCCTCAAACGCCGCCCCCATGTTCATGCCAAAGGCGTCTTCCGCCTCCCCATCAAAAACTCCTTGGGCGACCCTTTTGGAATACGACGACATGAGCATTCCGGTGTCCAAGTAAAACAGCTTGAACAGATTTCGTTGCTCCCCCAATAAAAGGGGTGCCACGGGCGCCGCTACGTTATACACGGGAAGCGCGACACCCGCCTCCGATAGCCAGAGAAAATGATCTGTCACCTGCGAAAAACGTTTGACACCGTTAATCGATGACAGTTTGAATCGCTTGTTTTTGGAGCCGGCCTCGCTGGGAATCAGATCATAGATATCGCGAATAACCAAGCGTAGCTCAGGCGGAGCGTACTTTGCGATGTCATCGCGATACAGGGCGTGAAGATCGCGATGGATGTTTCGAACCTCGTCGACATTGCGCGTCGCCAAGAAGGAATTGACCGCGTCGGGCATGCCCCCCACCACCACATACTGATGGAACAGATTGAGCAAGCGGTCATACAGATAGCCGGGGAGCTCCTTTTCGTCCTTTAGACAACCCCTGAGCATGTCAAACGCTCCGGCAGCAACGCCGCTTGCCCAGCAGAACTCCTCAAAGTCGAGCGGGTACATCTGGACCTGCTCGACATACCCCACCGGCAGGGAATCGATGCCCTCGAGCTCAACGCCAAGGAGCGATCCGGTAAGGATGTATCGAAAGTCGCCGCGCTGGACCAGGTATTTGATAAACGTCACTACGTTGGGGCATCGCTGCACCTCGTCGATAACCACAACGGTCTTGTTCGCAACCATCGGCTGCGTTGCAGCAATAGACATGCGCATAAGCAGGTCATCCGCGCTTTTTGCCGCCAAAAACGAATCGCGCACGGACGCGTCGGCGATAAGGTCGAACGTCGCGACATTTTCGAACGATTCGCTTGCAAAGACGTTGACCAAATATGACTTTCCTACCTGTCGGGCGCCCTTGACCAAAAGAGCCTTGTTAGGCGACGAGGCAAGCCAAGATTCAAACTGTGCTTTCGCTTTTCTCTGTAGCATAAGCGTACCCCTTATTACGTGCTGTTTTAGCACTAGGATACACTTTTCCGTGGTTGCTAGATGCTCATTTCGACACTTTTTCGAGTTTTTGAAGTGTGTATTACGACACTTTTCCGTACTTTTACACGGGATATTTCGACACTTTTTCGGATTTAAGCCTAACAGCAGCCGGCGAAATCAAGCGCCGTCTGCACATCATTTCGCAGGCGGCGCTTGATTTGTGTCCGCGCGCGCTGATAGACTTCCTCTTGCCCGCAGGGAGCGGGCGCGTTTTATCCAGAGTCGGGGTAGAGAGTTGGCTCCACGATCCCGACGCCAACCGGCCAAGAGGCACGGTGGCCCTGCCAACATCGATGAAAGGAGTCCGTATGGACAATTTCTCTGTGCGCAGTGAGCGCAACTTCCACAACCTGGCAGCCAAGCCAAAACGAATGCATCTTCTGGATAAGCCAAATGGCTACGCCTCGGCTTTGGTGAAGAGCGGCCTCTCCCACCAGATGCGCTTTACCATACAGAAGCTCGAGGAAGAGCTCTGTGTTGCTGGCAACCCACATGTTCTGCAGATCAAGCTGCTCGGAGACGACTCGCGCGAGCCGTCCAACTGGAAGCTCTTCGCCGACGGAGCGTGCGTCGCAAGCGGCTCGGGTGACTTTGCCCGCGAGTGCTTCTACGAGGGAGCTGAGGTGTTTCTGGACCTGTGTCGCGACGCCGTACGCACGGCCGAGCTGTACTAGTGGAGCCAGAGGGAGTATGAGCTGTTGAGTGCGGCCCGCGGGATTGCGGGGGCGTAGGAACAGAAGCCTCATGATGGTGGCCTCGGCTGGAATGACGTATCGCTCGATAAATGATCTCAACAACGTAGCCGATGCGCCGCATTTCGCCTCAAAGGCATTGAGCGATCGGGCGGCGTCCAGCATTTCTTTGATATCCCCAATTGATTGTTCCGAGAAAGTCTCTTCATGCCCTCATAATCGCCCTTACGAGAAACTTGGACGAGACGGGCGTCCATACGCCGTCTCTAAACTAACGAGCCGTTCGCGGAAAGAACATCAGGCTAGCGTGGGCCAAAGATATACTGGTATCGTTGCAACAATTATGGAAGATCGGCATCGTCAATGACCTCCTTGAAATTCTCCAGGCGCTTCGCGCTTAGCCTGCTCGTCCCGCTGTCCGCCGCCGTAGCGCTAGCTTTGCCCTCAACCGCCCTCGCTGCGTCGGACCCGAACCCGCCCAGCATCTCCAACGTGACGTTATCCGCGACGACAGTCACGGCCGGCTCCACGCTGCATGTCGGCTACGATGTGGACGACCCCGATGGGGTGCGGTCAGTCACGCCGATAGTCGAGGTCGTCGTCGATAGCGATGACGGGGACCAGGGCAACAGCTCCCGCCTCGCCTTCCGGTCGACCGGCGACACGACCGCGGGCTTCGATATCCCCACCTCCCCGAGCGACCGGCCCTGCAGGTACCGGATCATCGGCCTCGGCGTGACCGATAGCCTTGGATGGGTTACCGATGTCTACGACGCGGCGTATGCCGAGGAGAAGGGACTCAACTCTCCGACCTTCGCCACCAGCCCCCTCGTCTATGAGGTGACCGAGGGGCCCGCGGACCAGAACCCGCCGACCGTGTCCTCCGTGTCGTTCTCGAGCAGGGAGGTCGCGACCGGTGCCGACTTCCACATCTCTTGGTCCGTCGCGGACCCGGACGGCGTTCGCTCCGTTTCCCCCATACTGCAGCGGGGCTGGGAGGATAAGGACGACGGCTGCTCCGTTTCGTCGGCCTATTATCACGGAGGCTCGTCTATCGACGGGTTCGACCTCACATTCGACAGCAATAGGATCGGAAGGCACAGGCTGATCGGCCTTTCGGTCACCGATGACCTAGGGTTCGAGACCGATGTGTACGAGAGTTCCTACGCCAGGGCCAACGGCATCTCGGGCGCGACTTTCTCGGTTGCCGACCCGAGCGAGCTGTGCTTCGAGGTGACCGGCAGCGCGATCGACCGGAACCCGCCCACGGTCTCGAACGTTTCCATCTCCGCGAAGAGAGTCCCTGTCGGCGGGCTCCTCCGCATCTATTGCAATGTAGGCGACGCGGACGGCGTGAAGTCTGTCTCCCCGATTCTCGGCGACCCCGGCTATGTCGAGGACCCGAACTCTGTAAAGGCCCGTAAAACGTTGAGCTGCAGCTACGATGCGGCAAGAGGCTATATCGAAATCGAGTTCCCCACGTCGCTCTCGATGGGCTCGTTTGAAATCCATGCCCTCGCGGTCCTCGACAAGGCGGGTCATGAGACCTTCGTCTACAGCTCCGCCTACGCCGAGCGTAACGGCAAGACCGGCGTCCGGACCTTTGATGTCGACGACGCGGAGAACGTCACCTTCGACGTGACCGCCCCGCTGTATGCCGCCACCAAGGGCAACGGGCAGGCATATGCAAAGGGCAACGAGAACGGTCTGACCTTCCGCTTCAGCGGTCCTCTCGATGAGTTCACGCGTCTCCTCGTGGACGGAAATGAGGCCTCCGCTGAGAACTACACCGCAACCAAGGGCAGCACGATTATCGAGCTCAAGCCGGCCTACCTGGACACGCTTGCCGCCGGCGGACACACCGTCACGGCCGTCTGGAAGGACGGGACGGCGACCGATGCATCCTTCACCGTGGAGGGGAAGGCCCAAGGGGAGCAGGCGGGCGGCAAGACCGATGTAGATTCACCCGGCGACAACAAAAGTGATCCTGCCACTCCTGAAAAGGACGCCGACGAGGCGTCTACAAAAAGGTCGGGACACACGACAACCGATGAACTAAAGCTCGCCGTAACCGGCGACTCCGCTTGGATGGCCAGCATCGCATTAGCCATGGCGGCCACGGCCTGCTTCGCGGCAGCGAGAAGGCTTGAGCCCAAGCAGCATAGGCACGAACAGTAGCTCAAAGCGAACTCAACTGGGAAGGGCAGATGGATAGCCGTCCTTCTCTTGCAATCAACCCAATCCGCTGAAATGCAATCAGTTAACGAGTTTTGCCAGACGCTCGGTCTCTACCCCGCTCTGGCAAGCCACCTAGCAATGAGATAATGCCCACGGCGATCAACGCAAACAAGGAGCACGCTATGGCAGACAACGAGATCAAACCCTCAACGGACGGCGGCCGAGAGGAACTCGTGGCAAAACAGCTCGCATCGACCAAAATCCACCTCGCGCTCACCCAGGAGCGGGCGGACATCTCCGGCGCCATCAAGCTGCCGCTCGAGCGAATTCCCCAGCTCGGCGTGGCGTTCGCCTCGCTCCCCTCGATGTTTCGCACCGTCACTAACACGGTGAGCGTACCCACGTTGCTCCAGGCGACTGACAAATTTGGCAACCCGCTCGATCCGTCGAAACTCAACTCGTTCAAGGACGGCAGCGGTCTCACAGGGGGCTACCGCGACGCAGTCAAGGGCTTTGGACAGGCGCGCTTCCACGTAGTCGAGGGCGACATCGCCACGAGCGTCACTCAAGTGCCTTACGACCCGACGTCGTTGTTCATGGCAGCCGCAATCGCGCAGATAAACCAAAAGCTCGACTCCATCCAGGAGTCCGTCGACGAGATGTTCGAGTACATGCGTCAGCGCGACAAGGCCAACATGCGTGGCAACCTCAAGACGCTCGCAGACATCCTCAACGGTTACGGCCTCAACTACGGCAACGCCACCTACATGGCAAACGCCCATATGAAGGTGCTCGACATCAAACAGTCGTCCGCGCAGGACATGGAACTCTTCCGCTCGCAGGCGCAAGCGGATCTGAAAAAGAAAGGGTTCATCGAGGTGCGAGACGGCTTAGGCAGACGCCTCGACAAGGTGCTCGACTACCTCAAAGACTGCCAGCTCGCCACCTACATCCACGCGTTCTCACTGTTCCTCGAACCCATGCTCGCCCAGAACTTCGAGCCCGCAAAGCTCGCGGACGCCACCGCGAAGATCGAGGCCGATTCGATTGCGTATCGCGAGCTCTACACCGAGTGTTACGACGCCCTCGAGGCGGGAACTGCCGACACCGTCGATGCGGCACTGCTGGGCGGCATCGCGTCCGCGGGCAAATTGCTCGGTCACGCCATCGCAAAGACCCCCGTGGGCGAACATACGCTCATCGACGAGGCACTCGAGGGTGCAGGAGAGGACATCGGCAGGTTCAACGACAGGCAATCCGAGAAACTCCTCGAAAAGCTCCATCGGGCAAAGACGCCTGACGTCGCACCGTTCAAGCAGAGCGTAATGGAAGTAGACACCCTCTACAACCGCCCCACGCAGATCGCCGTGGACGCCGAGAACGTCTACATCCTGCCTGCCAAGCGGCAGGAAGAGTAGCGATACGCGACAGGCCACGCGCCATGCAGACGGCCAACGCCGCCTATCTCCCCTCCGCCTTCAACTTCAGCAACAGATCGCTCAGCTCGGGGCACTTGCTGGAAAGGCGTGTCTCCGCTCGCTCGCCCATCCCCCACCGCTGGCGGATCTCCTGGGCATGCGGACTCACGCGATAGTCCCCCTCCATCATCTGCTTGAGCAACTTGGCGGTTACACGTGCATCGGCCAGGGCGCTATGGGCGTGGCCCGTCGACTCGTCGAACTCGATGCCAAACCACGTTGCCGCGTCACTCAAAGAGACGCGCCCGTGGCTACCCACGTCCATGATCGAGGTGTAAAACGCCTGCAGGTCGGCCCAGTCCGTAGGAAATGCGGAAAGATCGATATGCTTTGCCTGGCACTCAGTCAAAAGCTGTCGACGATCCGCCCCGCTCCAACAGACCACCTGGGCGGAGTAGCGACCGATCCAATCGCTGAGCCTTTTGATCACCATGTAGAGCGGATCGGCCATCGCAGTGTCCACGGCCGATATCCCCGTAAGCTCGCGAACGGGGAACGCAACGCCTTCGGCATATTCCGTCTACACAAACTGCGAGAACTCGCCCATCACGTTGCCGCGGTTATCGAGCTTAACCGCGCCGACCTCGATAATCTCGTTGCGCAACCCGCGGCGCTGGCGCTGCCTTGACACCGGCGCAAACTCGAAGTCGAGCACAATCTGACGCGCAAAGTTCGTCGTATCGATAGCCGAGATACACGGCGTCTTTTTGTCTGGCACGGTGAGGGCCTTTCTCCGTCAACTGCCGCCTGTTTCACAGGCAGCTACATTGCCGTAAGGATAAGTGTCCGTGCGGACATGAAATCGCACAGTGCAGCTTTCCGACATCCTTGCGTAAGGCTGCGCTTTGAAATGGTCACGTCGTTGTTATTATCGAACATATATTCGTATTTATGGCTGCAGTTTGATAGACTGGTTATTGTTGACGGCAGTTCCATGTGCCGGGCAGCGCCCTCCATGCGACGGGAGGTGATGCCCATGACCGATCTGACTGATTTCGTGAAGCTCCTGACCGCTTTGGTCTCGCTCCTCACGGCGCTTATCGGACTTACCGAGGCACTCAAGCAGCGTACGAAGCTTAAAAAGAGGGGTCGACGCCGCTAAGGCGATGACCCCTTAATCCAAGCAACGGCGCTGCCCAGCTCTTCACTACTTGGGCTGCCGTCGACCTTATTTTACCCACGGGCGCCGGGTTTACCAAATGGATTTTCGGTAAAGGAAGCACGGCACGCCCGCACCTTGATTATCGACTTTATCCGAACACCTCCCACATTCAT